>PAOC01000101.1 GCA_002708465.1 Planctomycetota bacterium | reverse complement strand
TCCACCAACACGCTCCACTACCTGCTGAGCGACTGGAGCTGGACGGATCCTGTCGATCCGGTCGATCCGGTCGATCCTGTCGATCCGGTCGATCCNGTCGATCCGGTCGATCCGGTCGATCCNGTCGATCCNNNNGATCTNCTGCAGTTCAGTGCCGGCAACATCGAAGTAAGCCAGGGAGACGACAGNGCCGGAATCCTGTTCTNTCTCACCAACACTGAGCCTGTCGACGCTCTCAGCCTGATCGTGGGTTTCGATCCCGCTGTGGTCCAGAGCCCCTCGGCTAATATCACTGGCCTCCTCCTTCGCTCCGCCGACTTCACCAACTGGCAGATTCACGAAGAAGAGAAGGTCATCGGTGGACTCCCCGGNCATCACGCCATGGGCTTCCATGCGATAGTCGACTTCCTCCCCCCCTACGATGGAAATACGATTCCCGTAGGCCAGAACACCGAGATCGTTCGCATGATCTTCGATGTTCCTGACAACGCCCCCCCGGGAGTTTCGGTAATTGATTTCCCCCAGGCGGCCGGNGNCCCCGCGATTGAGAATACCGTCGTTGTCCTAGCCCAGAGCTTCGATCCAGAGGTCGTCCCCGGCAGCATCACGGTCTCCGAGGTCATAACCGCGGAACCTGCGCCCCACCACTTCATGATCGACTCGGTCACTGGAGCTCCTGGCGCTGAGATCGTTATCCCGATCCGCGCCATGAGTGAGACCGAAGAGATCGAGGGCTTTACGGTCGCGGGAACCTACGATCCCGAGGTCATCGAGATCATCAGCCTTACGCTGGACGGCAGCGACACCCGGGAGCTCGGCCCTGACTGGACCTCCCCGAGAATCATGCCCGAGATCGGTTGCTTCACCATGTCCGCCCTCTTTGACGTCTTCCCTCCCTTTGATAGCGGAGGTCTCACGGCCGGACAGACGCATGTCCTGTTCGNGATCAGGGCGAAAATACTGGGCGACGCGCCTGCCGGGCAGTCGCTGCTGGTGCTTGCCGACGGCTTTGCTGCTGTGCCAGGCGGCCCCCCGCTGGAGAACAACTTCACCCACGACGGAATCTCCTACACGCCCNCTCTGCACCCGGGAGCCGTCACCGTGGTCTCCGGACCCGTCGGACCTCAGCCCAGCGGACCGGTATTCCTCCGCGGAGACGTCAACGGCGACGGCGTCCTCTCCGAGGCCGACGCCGCCCGCTTGACGGGCTGGATCTTCGATCTTGCTCCCGCTCCGGAATGCATGGATGCAGCCGACCTGAACGATGACGGCACCGTCGACATGGCGGATTCGACGCAGCTCCTGAACTACATCAACACTCCGGGATCGCTTCCGCCCAGCGAACCTTTCCCGGTCGCTGGCGTAGACCCGTCCCCGGACACCCTCAACTGCAACAGCATCTCCGGCAACTGAGCAGCTGAGCAGAAAAAGAAAAGACTTGGTGACTTTTTAACCGCCTGAAGGGTTCGACTGTCCACCGTCTTCCGCACCGGCGCCTGGGAGCTTGCCACCAGCATCGCTTCCGGCGCCCGCGGAAGAGTCTTTTTTTTCCTCCACAGGAGGANCNCCGGCCGCGGGCTTGTTGCCCGGGACAGGAGGTCCTGGAATAACGGGAGCGGCCCCCTTGGCCTCCCCACCAGCTCCTTCCTCAGGCTTCTTCTCTTTGGGGTCGGGAAGGAAGTCTTCGAATTTCTTGTCCCATCCTTCGTAGGTCCACTTGCTGACGGTATAGATGCGCCCCGCGTTCCCCTCCCCCGTCAGGGTGAGAAAATATTCCTTGTCCTCGCCCTTCTCATCCTTGACCGCGTTGCCGAANAGAACGGAGAGCTCCTTNACTGGNGCATCCNCCTTGCCCTTCACCCTGTACCGNTAGCTCGCCTTGAGCTGGGGCTTGTCAAGCCCATAGGCCGCAAGATCCTTCGGCTCCGAGACATCTTCGATCCGCAGGCTGCGTCCCTTATCGACCAGGCTCTTTGCCGACCATTCCTTCTCAGTGTCAACTCGCTGGGTCTTGCTCCCGGAGGTCGCGACGAAATACTCCACCGTGGTTGTCCCGGGGACTTTCTTTTCCTCTCCCTCCTTCTTCTCCGCCTTCTCAGCGTCTTCGGAGGCCTCCTCCTCTACAGGGACAGGAACCTCCTCGCTCTTTCGCTCGACGAGGAGATCATCCTGACCCGGACGCGAGAGCCGCAGTTCGAAGACCTCCTCCTCGCTTTCCAGCTTGAAGATCTCCTTCTCCAGGTAGTTCTTGTTTTCTATCTTGCTCCAGAGCTTGGCATCGCTGCGCACCTTGCTGGCGATCCTGTAGGTCTCTTCATCGGAGCCGAACCGGGAAAAAACAAGCGTCTTGTTCAGGTCGCGCGACTGCGCGGTCTTCCCTACCACCAGCGCGCCCAGCGGCTTCCCATCGCCTGAAAAAAAACTGATCCTGCTGCCGCGCACGTCATCCACCTCGAAGTTTTTGTGGCTTTCCTTCAGCTCGGCAACCTCTTCGCCATTGCGAATACCGCTTACGCTCTTGATGATGTCCGCAGCCACCTTCGGATCGGCCTTGTAGCCGTAGGCGGAAGCCACCACCCACTGGCCATCCTTTTTCTCGAGCACAACCCGGTCACCCTTGCCCTTGCCGATTTCAATGCGCTTTGCCGCAGAAAAATCAGTGTCGCGGAATTTCTTGAACCCGGCGCTCTTCTCCTCCTGGATCTTACCCCAGGGACCTTTACTGGCAAAATAGACGCCGCCAAGCACTAAAACCAGGCCGAGGCAGACGGTGATGGTCTTATTCATCGCTAAAGCTTCTCCTAAGTCGAATAACTAGCTTTTAATTCCTGTGACACCCTACCGCCCCCGCAGGAAATCACGTTCGTAAGCCACGCTGCGGCTACTTCTGAGCCAGTAACGGAGCAGGCCGAAAATTCCCACCAGGAGAGGGAGCCCGACAAGGTTCAGGAAGATGATCGTGAAGGCCTTGTCATCACTGCCTTCCTCGAACTTTCTTTCGGTCAGGGTTTTACGCCGGATCTTCATGAGCCGGTCATCCAGCGCNAAATTCTCAATGCAGTTGCGGAAGAATTCGGCATTGTGCATATAAGCGGGCAACTGCTGGGCATTGGTCACAAAATCATTCTTCAGCATATCGACGCTCGAGAGAAAAAGAACCCTGCCATCCTTGACCCCGACATGCGCCTTGGGAGCCGGAGCCTTTGGCGGAGCTGCCTTCTCAGCGGGAGCTTCCTCTCCCTCTTTCGTCGTAGCGGGTGCGGCAACAGGCGCCTTCTCAACAGCTGCAGGAGCCGGCTGGGCCTTGGCGGGGCTTTCCTGGGCTGGGGCTGCTGCTGCGGGCGCGGGTTTCGGAGCTTCCTCCTGNAGAGCCTCGTCGGCGAGAGGGTCAGCGGGATTCGGCAGGAGGTCTCCATCGCCCGGAGGAACCCCCGGCGTCAGGCCCGGCGGAAAGCCAGGCGGAAGTCCGGGAATTCCCGAATGCGGGTCAGCGCCGCCAGCGGGAGGCTTCTTCCATTCAGGAACGCTCTCTCCCTCGAACCTGAAGGCGAATTTACCTTTCAGAAACGCGGCCAGGGCCAACGGCTTGATAAAATCGTTAAATTCCTCGGGGTTCTTGTTCCCCATCAGCTTCTGCTGGTAAGCCGAAATGGTGGGGCCGCTTGGGCGGCCGCGGTTGAAGGGNTTGTTCATTCCTTCCAGGGGATCGATCTTGACCGCCCAGGTCTGCTCGCCGCAATTGGCCAGCTCTTCGTACTCGAGCCCCTCCACCTTGCTGATCTTCAGGCCGGCCGTCGCGGGAAGGGCCAGTCCGGGGATCCTGTTTGTGAGACTCGACTCTGAGTTAATGCTCTCGCCGCTGGGAGACACCACGAATGAAACAGGCGTCGCCATCAGCATGGTAAACCCGCCCACCCTGCGAGGAAGCATAATCCCCCCCGAATTGTTAGACGCCAGCATCTCATCGCCAAGGCTCACCCCCCAGGATTTGAAGAGATCCTCCAGGCCGCTGTTGAGAAGTGTAATGGGAATTCCCCGCGGCAAGCCGGTCTGCTGGGAAATGTCGATGGTGTATGGAGAGACGAGAAACACCGTGGGAATACCCATCGACACAGCCCTGTTGATCTCGTAGACCTGGCGATCCTCAAGCGCGTCAGGCTGCGCTACCACGAGGCATTTGATAAAGCTGGCATAATCTCTCTCCTCCAGGGTTACCTCCCCGGCCGGCTCTTCTCCCAGCTCTTCCTTCCGCTTCCGCTCGGCCTCACCCTTGATGTTTTTGACGAGATCATCAAGGGAATCGCCCTCCTTGAGAGAGAGCTGCCTTATGTCAACCAGCTCCTGGAGAAAATTAATCACCGCGGCGTAGTCAGAAGGCGGCGCCTGGGNCGGCTGGGCAGGATTTACCGGCGGAGCAGGCGGCTTACGGGCATCGAAGAAGGCGACAACCGGCTTCTGGGGCTGTGTAACCTTGACGATCCGGTAGGCCAACTCGTATTCAAGACTCTCCAGAGAGCTGTGAAACGGAATAACCTCGGCCGGGCGGTCAAGATAGGAGATCTTGATCGAGCTGTAGACTCTCAATTGCTTCACCGAGTTGGCCGTGCGATCAGGAACGATGTAGGGATTGACGCCCACCTCGGCCAGGGAGCGAAGCTCCCTCTGCTTGAACTCGGCCAGGAGGATCTCCCGATACGCTTCATCCTCGGTCTTCTTTGTGGCGCCAGCTCTCTCCTTGGCTCTCGCCTGGCGCCTCTTCCTGATATTCTCAGGACTCTCGCGCTGGCGACCGGCCATCATCGCCTGGATATCCATGGGCGGCTCCGGTTCCTCCAGCGCTTCGTAGTTCTCTTTATCGTAGTCGGCCATGTACGCGCCAGTAGCCACGGCGGCCGCTTCATCAGCGAGGTCATCGGGATTGACAATCTCAAACCGCAGCTTCCCGTCCGAGATCTTCCTCAGCTCCTCGAACTGGTCCTCGGTATCCCTGACGATGGTAGCAAGAAAGCTCGGCAGCTCTTCACTGCAGTAATAGGTGATCTTCACCTTGTCTTCGAGCTGCCCGAAGATGTCCTTTGTAGCGTCGGAGATCGTGTAGAGACCATCCTTGGTAAAATCCATCTTGAGGCCGCTGGTCTCGTCGGCGGTCATGCTCAACATGGACAGAACCGCGAGCAGGAGGACGAGACTGATGCCGCTGTTGATATAGTATTTTTTTCGATATTGTCTGCTGTCAGCCATATTAACTCCTCCTTAGAACTTCCTGCCTTCAACGAACAGGTTGTTCAGCACCAGGAAGAAAACCGTAAGACTGAAGCCGTAGATCAGTCCGACGGGATTGATAAGTCCTTTTGAAAACTCGCGGAAATGAGAGTCCGTCCCGAACCAGCCAATGAAGTTCCCGAGTCCCGGAAGGGCGTTGAGGAATTTCACCACCGGCGGATAACCGATTCCGACCATCACGAGTGAAAAAGCGATGGCGATCAGCAGAGAAACAATCTGGTTGTTCGTCAGCGTGGAGGCCCAGGATCCCAGGGCGATATAGACGCTCGAAATCAGCAGCGCCCCCAGGTAAGAGGTAAAGACGACCCCCCACTCTAACGAGGTCACCGAGCTGAGGCTCATTGGCACGACGAGAGTCAGGATGAGGCTGATCGCGATAACGAACAGACCGGCCAGGTATTTACCGACAACAACCTCCCAGGCCTGCAGCGGCCAGGTCATCAATAGTTCAATCGTTCCCGAACGTCTCTCTTCACTCCACAGGCGCATGGTGACAGCGGGAATGAAGATCGACAGCACCCAGGGGAACCAGAAGAAGAAGTTCCTGAGATCCGGATTGGTCTGGGAAAAGAANGGAAAGAAAACGAAGAAGAGGAACGAGAGAATGAAGATAAACAGGATCATGAAAATGTAGGCGATCGGCGAGTTGAAATAGGCCGCCACCTCGCGGCGAGAGATTGTCAGGATATTTCGCATGGTTCTCAGGCTCCCTCTTGCTCTTGAGCCGGGGCGTCGTCTCCAGACTCTTCCGAAATCGCGTCTTGTACCACGGCAGCAGCCTCTGGTTCTCCGGCGGGAGACTCCTCCGAAGGCTGAGCGGCGGCTCCATTACCGGCAGCGCCTGTGGGAACAGCGTCCTTGGTCAACTCGAGATAGACGTCCTCGAGGCTGTGTTCATCCGGCGACAAGGCGGAAAGTTCCCAGCCTTTTCCGGCGACGGCCTTGAAAACCCTGGAGCCGATATCCTCCCCCGCGCTGGTGAGCAGCCGGAACTCTGTATCAGCTCCGCCGCCGGCGGTGATCTCAACGGAATTAACTCCATCGAGCCTTTTCAGGGCGGCAGCTACTTCTTCCGCGGGCCCCTGGACCCTGGCCCGGAAACCGGTCTTGTCGCCGAGCGAGCGCTGCATGTTCTGCGGAGTGTCATCCGCCACGATCCGTCCATCCTTGATAATCATGATGCGAGTTCCAATGGCCGAGATCTCCTGGAGAATGTGACTGGAGAGAATGATCATCTTCTCTTTTCCAAGGGTCCTGATCAGCTCTCGGATCTCAATAATCTGGTGCGGATCGAGGCCACTGGTCGGCTCGTCCATGATCAGGATCCCGGGATCATGCACAAGCGCCTGGGCTATGCCGACCCGCTGCTTGTAGCCCTTGGAGAGGTGCCCGATGTTCTTGCGCAGCATGCGGCGCAAGCCGACCATCTCAACGACCCGGTCGATCGCCGACCTGGCCTCGACTCCCGACATCTGCCGGACCCGGGCGACAAACTCGAGGTACTCAATAACCTGCATGTCGATATAAAGCGGCGTGCTCTCAGGCAGGTAGCCAATCGCCTTCCTCACCTCCATGGGGTTCTCAAGAGCCTCTATGTCATTCACATAGACGCTGCCGGAATCTGCTACCACATAGGATGTTATAATCTTCAGGGTCGTCGACTTCCCGGCTCCATTGGGCCCAAGGAAGCCGAGGATCTCACCCGGCCCGACCTCAAAGCTGACATCGTCTACGGCGACTGTCGCTCCGTAGGTTTTGGTAATATTCTTTACCTTAATCATGAGNTGATCTCCACTGCGCCCCCTCTGCCTCGAAGAGCCTCGCCTCCTGCTCCGATGGTTTTTCAAAGTCGGTTATTTAAACAAAACTCACCGTAAAATTCGAGTCCCTTGTCTCAAAAAAACCTACCTCNGCCCCAAAATCAACCACCCAAGCATTTTTTCTGCAATNTCTTAGGGGCAAACGACCGAATCAGCGGCCGCTCCCGGCAGGTCGAATCTTCGCGCTCAGGAAGAGATCTGCTCCAAGANCCTCGTGCCGCAGNTCAGAAAGAGAAAGGGACTCCGCCAATTTCCTGAACCCCTCACCGCCAACAGGCGAGAGGGCACCTTCTCCCCCGATAATTTTCGGAGCGACGAAGGCGGCAATTTCCTGGACCANGGCATCCCGAAGGAAGGCTCCGGCAAGCCTGGCGCCACCCTCTACGAGCACCTGGGACATCTCCAGCTTCGACAGCTCGGCCAGCAGCANGCCGAGGTCCAGGCCGGCGGCGGTCGAAGGCAGCAGGAGAGTCTCCACCCCCCGGCGTTCGAGCTCACCAAGGCGCCTGGCGCTATTCGCCCCGGAAACGCTAACGTAGAGACGCCGCCCCCTGCCCGCTACCCGGGGATGGGACAAGAGCTTGAGCTTCATTGGCAGNCGCCCCCTGCGGTCAAGGATCACCCTGAGCGGGGTCCGGCCGCCGGCTGGCCTTGGAGTCAGAAGAGGGTCATCCGCCAGGATCGTCTCGGTGCCTACCATCACCGCGTCCACCCGCCTGCGCAGAGAGTGCCCCCTGGCGCGAGCCTTCGCGCCGGTGATCCACTGCGATTCACCCCCGGCCGTAGCTATCTTCCCATCGAGGCTCATGGCCCATTTCAGCACCACCCATGGCCTGCCGTTATCTCTCCAGAAAAAATAGGGCGCGTTCTGAGACAGGGCNTCTTTTCGAAGAAGCCCCCCGCGGACCTCCACTCCCGCCTTCCGCAGAAGCCGCGGACCCTTGCCGCGAGTCTCGGGATTCGGATCGGCGGCTGAAAAGAAGACCCTCTTGATTCCCGCCTCCAGGACAGCTTCGCAACAGGGCGGAGTCTTTCCATGGTGAGCACAAGGCTCAAGGGTGACATAGAGGTCTGCCCCCCTGGCATTGCCCGCCGCTCCCAGNGCCTCTCTCTCAGCATGAGGACAACCAAACCCACGATGAAATCCGCGGCCGATGACCCTCCCTCCGCGCACAACAACAGCCCCNACGAGAGGGTTGGGAGAGACGCTCTCCAGCCCTCCCAGGGCAAGATCAAGCGCCTCAGCCATGAATTCTGGTTTAGGACGGGAGANNGCCACTCAGCTNTCCTCCCCGGGNCGCTCCCCTACCAGCACGACCGATGTCANATCCCTGACCTTTACGTTGACGAGCTGGCCGACAAGGTTCTCGTCTCCNTGGATCGGAAAGACGACAATCTGGTGCTTGCGGTTGCGNCCGCTCCAACGCGTCTTGTCCTTCTTGCTCACCCCCTCNACCAGNACCTCGGTTTCCTGGCCNATTGATTCGCTGTTGNGCTCNNGGCTGATACGNCTCTGGATTTCAAGCAGGATCTGGTTTCGTTCACGCTTGACCTCNTCAGGAACATCATCNGCGAACTCGGCGGCGGGAGTTCCGGGGCGTTCGGAATACTTGAAAATATAGGCGCCGTTGAAACGCACCTCCTCAAGCAGCTTGANGGTCTCGGNAAACTCGGCCTCNGTCTCACCACAGAAGCCGACGATGACATCCGTAGCAAGCGCGATGTCGGGAACNAGNTGCCGGCAATCATCGATGACCTTCCGGTAGTGCTTCATGGTATAGGANCGCAGCATACGCCGCAGNACATCGTCCGAGCCCGACTGNACCGGCAGGTGCAGGTATTCGCACACCTTGTCGAGCTCCCCCATAGCCTCAACCAGCTCCCGGTTCATGAACCGCGGATGGGATGTGATGAAATGAATCCGCTCCAGTCCGTCCAGCTGATTCAGACCGCAGAGCACATGCTGCAGCCCGATCCTTCGGCCGGGAGCCAGGCGCTTACCGTAGGAGTTCACTGTTTGCCCGAGAAGCGTAATCTCCTTCACGCCGGAGGCTACAAGGGCATCGGCCTCCTCGATGATCTCGCTGACCGNACGGCTGACCTCGCCACCTCGGGTGGTGGGNACNACGCAATAGGTGCAGGCCATGTCACAACCCCGCATCACCGACACAAAAGCATGATGAGGCCGCGGGCCAAGATTTTCCGTGCGAGCGAACCGCACCGGCTTGTCGAGCTCCAGGGCTGCAACCTGCCCCTCCTCCCGAGCCTGGTCAATCAGCTGGGGCAGACGCAGAAATTCACCCGGCCCGCAGACGATACCCACATGGGGATAGCGGCGAAAGATGTCGTGCTGATGGTTCTGGGCCCCGCAACCGAGCATCCCGATCACCAGGTCGGGACGGCTCTTCTTCAATCCCTTCAAATTCCCCAGCTTCGAAAAAACCCTGTTCTCTGCCTGCTCCCGGATCGCGCAGGTATTGTAGAGAATGACGCCGGCATCCTGGGGATCATCGGTGAGCTCGTAGCCATCTTCGTTGAGAACTCCGAGCATCAGCTCTGCATCGAGCTTATTCATCTGACAGCCGAAGACCTCGAAATAAACCCTCCGGTCGAGGGGCACCCCGCCGGTCATTTCGCTTCCCGGACCGGCCGCGAGTTCATCGCAGGAACCCTCCGTCAGCAAGCCCTCGCCGATGCGGGATCCTGCCGAGGAACGCTCCTGGATGGAGCTCTCACCGTTTTCCGTCTTTACTACCGGTAGCCAACGCATGTCTTTGCTGCGACTCCACTTAATGATTTCATCTGGCGATAGTAGTCCGTCTACGACGCAAGTCAAGCCTGCCGAACCCCCAACATGCCAAGAGGGGTTCTTGCGGTGATTCTCAGTGGTGGTAGAATGTTTCAGGAGGGTATAAGTGCTTTAGCTGCCATGGACGCTTTTGCGGACATCGGAACTCCGGGTGCTTTCCCCATCAAACTTACCAGAAGGGCTCGAGCCCCTCAGAAGGCAAGAGAATAACAGCCGATGCACACAACCCAATGGTCCTGGAAAGAGATTGACCTGCCCGAGGAAGCGGATGAGNTCTTTGGTCTCGATTCGCTCGGCCTCGAATTCGAGATGTCCCTGCTGGAAATCGCCCTCGAAAAGGTCAACTGGGAGGCCCTGGACACTCCGGGCTACACCAAGAAGGAGCTCGGGCTGCTGGTCTCGTTGGGACACATCTACTCGCGCCTGAAGAAGCACCGCAAGGGACTCGAAACCGACCTGATCCTGGTCAACCTCTATCCGAAGGATCCCTGCTTCTACTATAACCTCGCCTGCAGCCACAGCCTTCTTGGCGAAATGGACGATGCTGTCATGGCACTGGACTGCGCTTTCGAGCTCGGCTACGACAACTTCGATCACATGAAGAAAGACCCTGACCTGGCCAACCTCAGAGAAGATCCACGCTACAGGCTCTACCAGGATCGCTACCAGGTTCTCGCAAAGGATCTTGAGAACCTGGAAGACTCTGAAGATCTCGAAGACCTCGAAGAGTTTGAGTCAACTTTCTGAGAGCTGGCAGGCCTGGTTTTCCCGCCCTTGCCCCAGGTTCCCGCGCTCAGCCTCCCCGCCCAGGCTCCTGCGGTAACTACGTGTCGAGCTCTCTGTTGAGAACGTCCTTGAGAGTATCGAGTATCTCCTGCGCGGTTCCCGTGGCGCTATAGCCCGCGGCCTTGGCGTGCCCTCCACCGCCAAGCTCACGCGCGACCCGCTCGACATCTATACTTTCCACAGACCTCAAGCTGACCTTGAAAGATCCATCATCCAGTTGCGACAGCAGGGCGGCGGCATGGGCTCCCTTGACACCCTTGAGGAGGTCGATAGCCCCATCCAGATCCTCCCGAACAGCGCCCGCCTCAGCCAGGGTCTCCCGTGAAATAACGCTCCAGACCAGGCGGCCATCAAGGGCGAGTTGGTGCTCCAGGAGCACTCTTCCCCAAAGGCGGGTCTTCTGCCCGCTCCGCGATCCGTAGATGAAACCGTACAACTCTTCTGGATCGAGTCCGCCCTCGAGAAGTCTCTCGGCACATTGAAAGGCAAGCCGGCCGGCGTTAGAAAAACGAAACCAACCGGTATCCGTCGCCAGCGCCAGCCACAGAGCTCTCGCAATATTATCCTCGACGGTCACCTCGAGCTCATCAAGTAGCCAGAGAACCAGGCACGCTGTAGCTGGCGAGCTCTCTACCGCCAGGTGCGAATCGAAAGAATACTCCCCGGAGAGAAGGTGATGATCGATACAGATCCTCTTCTGCCCCGGCGCAAAGATGACCCCCTCTAAAACACCGGCGCGAGCAGGCTCGCTTGTATCCAGGAGAACGCATACGTCAAATTGCCCGGCAAGGCNGGACGCNCCCTCCTCATCCACCGTCTCAACGGAGCCAGCGGCAATGATGCCCTCAAAGCGGCCATCTACCGAGCTCCCGCTGAAGACGCGAGCNTCCTTGCCAAGGCTCTTGAGGCCAAGAGCCAGGCCGACCGAGCTGCCGATCGCGTCCCCATCCGGCCCTACATGAGTAGCGATCAGGACAGACTGGGCCTGCCGAAGGATCTCGGCCATCTCGACAAGTACCTCGGAAACCGGGCGTCCGGAAACATCATCNGGCAGGTTGTCGGCAAAATCATTCTCTATCGAATCAAAGGACACCAGCTATCCCCCATTGGTTACGCGTGTAAGTAACGTGGAGAGCATGTTATTCGATCTTCTCTGGGCTGTCATCGATGTTCAAAGNGCCAGCAGACCCTGAAAGCAGGCCAAACAGGAGACCTGTAGCAAAAAAAATTCCCCTGGATCCAGGAGCGAAGCCCAATAGGAATACCCGGGAATATGACTGATAGAAATAAATATCTTTTGTTCAAACTCATGACCAATAGAATAATCCCGGTACCGCCCCTGGAGTTGGGCGGACAGGTTCGGTGGACAAAGCCTGGAGGATACTATGCAGACTGGGCGCAAGATCATGAATCTTCGGCGCGACCGCTCCATCTCCCAGCAGGACCTTGCGAGGTACTGCGAAATAACCCCAAGCGCGCTTTCCAAAATTGAATCCGGGCAGAACTCTCCGCGCGGAGGGGTGATCTTTCGCATCGCGAAAAACCTGGGCGTTACGATCGAATACCTCCTCGATGAAGAGATCCCCTATCCGTACAAGGGGCTCAGCTACCGCGAGGAAAACCAGGCGGACCCGGACTCGGTTGCTCCCCTTTCACAAATGGAGGTCAGCAAGGAGGAGCGCGCCTTCCTGGACGCCTTGCGTGAGAGCCCGGAAATGGTCCGCGAACTGGCCCACTCCCTGCCGGAGGCCAAGCCGGAGGTTATCCGCCTGCTCCACTTCCTCCTCTATCATTTCGAAGTTGAGAACCCCGGGCCCGACTTCCTCTCTCGATTTGAGAGCATCATCTCCCCCACCCCGGATGATGAGGACGAAGCCGCCGCGGCCCCTCAAAAATCAGCGAAACGAAAAAAGACCTCCTCCAGGACAAGCAAGAAGAGCGCCGCGAAAACGCGGAAAAAGACCCGGAGCAAGACGCGNTAAGACACTCGNNCAGNACTGNCGNGACGGCGANCTCAGGCAAGCATNCCNGCCATGGTCTCNCCAAGGCGGTCCGGNGTAAGNGCTACCTGCCCCCCCGCGGCCTCGAGGGCCGCGACCTTCTCGGGAGCGGTCCCCTTGCCGCCTGAGATGATGGCTCCGGCGTGTCCCATCCTCTTTCCCGGAGGCGCGCCTCTGCCGGCAATGAAGGAAGCCACTGGCTTTGACATGCTAGCTGAGATGAACTCGGCCGCCTCTTCTTCAGCTGTCCCGCCGATCTCCCCAATCATGAGAACACCCCTGGTTGCGTCATCTTCCTCAAAAAGCTTCAGAGCATCGACGAAGGTTGTACCGATGATCGGGTCACCTCCGATCCCCAGGCAGGTCGTCTGCCCGAGCCCCACCTCGCTCAGCTGGTGAACAGCCTCGTAGGTGAGAGTACCGCTGCGCGACACGACACCGATGGTGCCGGGAGAATGTATGTATCCAGGCATGATGCCAATCTTGCACTCGCCGGGCGTAATGACTCCGGGACAGTTCGGCCCGACCAGGCGAGTCCCCGGATAGTCGCTCTTGAGAGTTTTCATCACCCGGGCCATATCCAGAACTGGGATTCCCTCTGTGATGCAGATCACGAGCTCCAATCCCGCCGCCGCCGCCTCAAGCACAGCGCCCGCGGCAAAGGCGGGCGGCACATAGACCACAGATGCGTTCGCCGAGGTTGCAGCGATCGCTTCAGCTACCTTATCAAAAACGGGGATGCCCTCTACAGCTTCACCCCCTCGGCCCGGAGTGACTCCGGCAACGACAACAGTTCCATATTCGACGGCCTGGATCGTATGAAAGGTTCCAGTTCGACCGGTTATACCCTGGACCAGGAGACGCGTGTTCTTATCGACAAGGATGCTCAACTGTCCGCTCCTCCCTTTGCCTGTGCAACGACTGACTCGACAGCCTCCGGGAGGCCCGGCGCAGAGATGAGATCCAGCCCTGAGCCCGCCAGGAGTTCCCGGCCTCTCTCGACATTGGTTCCCTCCAGCCGAACGACCACCGGGACCCTCAGCTCGATGGTCTGGGCGGCCTCGATGATGCCCTCCGCAATGACATCACACTTCATGATCCCGCCAAAAATATTGACCAGGATGGCCTTCACGTCGGAATCCTCCAGGATGATCTTGAAGGCCTCCGTCACCTTCTCCGTCGTGGCGCCTCCTCCTACATCGAGGAAGTTGGCCGCCTCTCCGCCAAAGTGCTTGATAATATCAAGCGTCGCCATCGCCAGCCCCGCGCCGTTCACCATGCACCCGATCTCACCATCGAGCTTGATATAGCTCAGGCCGAATTTCGCGGCCCGGGTCTCTAGTGGGTCCTCTTCCGCTGGATCCCGATACTCGACGAGCTCCGGATGGCGAAAGAGGGCGTTGTCGTCGAAGGAGAACTTCGCATCGAGAGCAAGCAGAGAATCATCTGTGGTCCTGACCAGTGGATTGATCTCGGCGAGGCTGGCATCCGTATCAAGGAAGCACCGCGCGAGCTTTTGCAGCAGCCCGGCCATCTCCTCGACCAACCCGTCCTCGAGGCCCAGCCTACCCGCGACCTCCCGGGCTTCATCCACAGAAAGTCCATCGCCCGGATCAAAGCTGACCTTGAAAATCTTCTCGGGAGTGCTGGCAGCGA
>PAOC01000061.1 GCA_002708465.1 Planctomycetota bacterium | reverse complement strand
TACTCCACCATGGAAGTAGAAGACTGAGCAAACCCGCGAACGCGCGCTTGCCCGATGATGGGAAGGTAAAAATGGGGTGGGCGAGGGGACTTGAACCCCCGACCTCCTGGACCACAACCAAGCGCTCTAGCCACCTGAGCTACGCCCACCACAATGGATCCTTCCTGGGAAGCCTCCCATCGGAAAGCTTCCTGAAAATCGAAACACGATTTTACGAACCCCGGGGTTTATTTCAAGCACTAACCCTCGCGAGAGAGAGCAGCCGGAAGAGCTGGAGCGCTCGACTCAGGACTCGTTCTTCTTTGAAATGACCGTCTCGAGACCCGAGATGATTCCCTCGAGCTTCCCGGACAGGTTGTCGAATTCTTCCGCGGAGAGCTTCAGGCCGGGATCCTTGTTCCCCCTGAGCTTGTTCCACAGCCCCTTCTGCTCACCTTCAACCTGGAAATTGAAATCATTCAGCTGGTCCCTGAGTGAGTCGCGGAGCCGGCTCAGTCTCTCTGCCATCGCCGACTGGTCGCTCTCCCACCTGGAGACAACATCCTTCAGGGCCAGCTCGAGCTCATCGAGACGTCCACCAAGGGTGCTCCTGATTTCCGCGACCCCCTCGCTGTTGCGTCCCAGCTCTTCCTGGGCCGCGGCTGTCTGCTCACGCAGCTCCCTGAAGTGCCCTCCCATGCTCTCGATCTCGGGAGTGGTTGAGTCGATATGCTCGACCTGGCCGGAGACCTTCGAGACGGTCTCCTCGATACGGCCGAGACGCTGACCAACCTCTTCTCCGAGGCTCTCGACCATTCCCCTGGAGGGAACCGATTCCTCTACACGACCCAGCATTTCCTTCAGCTCACCGATTTGAGCGGTCAATTGTTCCATCATCTCAGAGATCTCCTTACCCAGGCGAACTTCCAGCTCACCCATCACGGTCTTTGCCGTTTCCGGAATGGACTGCTTGAGCTGCACGAGTCCTTCCTCAATATCCATAATCATTTCACTGATGACCTCGAGCTCATCGTTAACCTGCCGGCCAGTACCAGCGACCACCGACCGCACCTCGTTGACATCGAGCTGCAGAGCGCCAAGGCCGTCGTCAAGAGAGGTGCCCAGTTCCCCCGCCCTTGCCTCGATTGAATCGAGCCGGGCGCGGAGCTCATCCACGGACTCTCTCACCCCGGCGACACCGGCAGACGAAGCCGCCGTTGAACCCTGCCCTGCATCCGCCTGCGCCAGCCTGCCCCGCAAATCCTTGAGTTCAGGGAAGAGCTCCTCGCCTCTTTCCTCGATAAGAGACACGACGACCTCCCTCACCGCCTCCTTGAGGGTTGTCCTGGTAACCGAGGCCTGGCACATCGTATGAAGGGCCGTACGAACATCCTTCACCTTTTGAGCCACCGCCTCCAGCTGCTGTCCCTCAGGACTTCCGACCCGATCGACGTCCTTCTCCACACCATCCCATTGATCAGAGATCTTCTGTATCATGAGCCCACCATTTCACTTCTTCTCTGCGGCGACGAAGCTTAATTCCAGCACGAAGCCGACTTCAGTTGTAAAAGTAAGACCGACACTAAGGAAGAGAGATGGCTGACCCGGGAAACTCCACCACGAGCCTGGGGCCGAATCAGCGCAGGTATATTATCAGCACGTTTTAATATAAGCAAGGCACTCAGAACCCGTCCTGGAGAAGTTTGCGGGGCCCTTCTCTCCACCCCTAGGCCTCACCTCCCGATGAGAACAAAGTTCAAGGCAACGGCGTAATCGCCCTCCCTGTTCACCTCCGCCTCGAGTTCAGCGGTCAGCATCTCACGCCCGAGGATCTTTGACAGCCAGTCGATGCTGACCGACACGCAGTAGCTCTCGAGCATGCCGACCACATCTCCTTCTTCAATAAGCTGACCGAGGTCAAAACGCAGCCTCAGGTTGGTGTCCACGCGATAGTGATCGGACACAAGGAAGCCCTCACGGCCCGGGTTTTTCGTCTCGGGCTCCCCCAGCCGAGGGAGGGAATCTTCCGCATTGAAAAGCTTCTCGAAATGAACCTTCATGGACCCCGAGTCCATGATCGTGAATGGTCCCCATCCCAGGAGCTGGATATCTCTCTCGCCGCCTTCGTAGCCCTCCTCAAAAAGAGCTCCCTTGAGCTGGCTTGAATAGTAATCTCCAACCAGCAGGTTGTACTCATAGGCCTCCCTGCCGATCTCATTGATGCGCAGCATCTGCTCCTGGTACTTATCGTAGGCCAGCCCCGAGCTGTTCTCGTAGTTCTTCTGCCACTCCTTCTTCAGACTACGCCTGAGCTCAACATAGAATTTTTTCTCGGCCAATCTCCTCGCAGCCCTGGCAAACCGGGTCTCGACAGGAGGCTCGAGTCTGAACATGGGATCGGGATCATAGTTGACGTAGGGCGGAGGCTCATCAAAGACAGGCCTGTCGAAATTGTTCTCCAGGCTCCTGGTCGTGAACTTCTCGGTCTCACGGAATTCTCTGAAAAAATCATCCTGTTCGAAGGTCGGCGGCTTGAGGGTCCTGATGGCGATCCATGGAGCTCTTGCTCCGCGCTGGCCCGCCCGCGAACCGCGACGGACAGCGCGCCTTATTTTCCTCGCCTCCGGAACCGGCGAAACCCCGGCACTCCGATTGCCGCGCTCAAGCTCAAGCCGCGCCGCGAAAACTGCGGCGCCGGGACCGCTGTCCACCACATCTGAAACGGTTACCGACTCCTGGGCTGAAAGGGAAGACCTCATCAGCAGAACCCCAAACGCCATCGCCGCCATCAGGACAAGGAACGCGCCAGCCGCTGTCTTTCCAGCTCGACCGCAGCGTCCAGGACCCTGGCTACAACTGCCCAGATTCATTTGTTCCCCTCTCTCGGCTGACCGGAAACCTCTGCGGAACCGCTCAAAAAGCTGGTCGGCCGAATTATCTTCGCGCTTCTTCAAATCCGGTATTTCCCGGAATCCACTCCCGGAAGGCCTGCCAGCAAGCCAAAGTTCTCTTTACGAATACCTCACGCCAGCGGACAAAGAAAACCCACAAACAGATTACAAAACTGGCTTCAGTACCCTGGAACCCGGCATCCACAGACAAGCCGCCAAGTCACACACAGACCGCCATAAGAACCGTGCAATCACAGCCGTAAGCAGTCCTGAGAGAGAAAAGCAGAGACTCTGATCTTTTCCTCTAAAGGCAACTATAATAGGGAGATGGGCACTTTCAAGCCGGGAAGCGGAGGTTCTTTATCTGAAGTGACTTACGGAACCTCCAAAGACTCCTAGCAGCAAAAAAACTGCCGTAGATCCCAATCTGTTAACCGAACCGCGGTCAGGATCAGGAGCTCTCGAGAACGACCCGGATGATCTCTTCAGCTTCACTGGGAGCGCTCGCCGGGGAATCGGACCCTGACAGCTTCTGACAGGCCGCCTCCACCCGCTTGCGGGCATCCTTAAGCGAAAAGCCGAGCTGTTCCACCAGCACGGTAATCGCGATTTCGGATACCCGGCCTCCCCCGCCGGCCGGTAGCTGCTCAGCCCCGCTCCCAGGCTCGCCCAGCTGCAGGACTCCTGCCTTGTCCCGGAGCTCCAGCACCATCCGCTCGGCAAGCTTCTTCCCCACACCCTTGATGCGTTTGAGCGAATCAACATCGCCGGATCCGAGATCGCGTATGAGCTCCTTGACCGAAAAAGCCGAGAGCGCCTGCAACGCGATCTTGGGTCCCGTTCCCGAAACCGAGAGAAGAAGCCTGAAGAGCTCCCGNTCCTCCAGGGTGGAAAAGCCGAAGAGCTTGAGCACATCTTCCCTGACCAGGAGATGAGTATAGAGCAGCACCTCTTCCCCGAGGCGATCGCCGACCAACGACCTGGTCGAGAGAGGAACCTGCACATGCCAACCGACACCGGAGGTCTCCACGACGGCGCTCAGGGAGCCCAACTCGATCAGCTTACCCCTAAGATGGTGATACAAAGGACACCTCGAACTTTCAGGATCTACCTGAAAATCAGCCGCGCAACGACAAGCCNTTCTCGNTGAGCTGCTGCTTGATCTCAGTAAGAGAGGTCATACCAAAGTTCTTGGCCGACATNAGCTCGACCTCGGTCTTGTTGATGAGATCTCTCACCAACCGGACGTTCAAACGCTCCATGCAACGCCGGCTGCGAACAGANANGTTCAGTGAATCGATCGGGGTATCGAGTACCTGCGGATCGGCGGAAGCCTCAAGCGGNTTCCTGGGCGAGAGCGGCTCNCTNTCCAGATCGTCAAGTCCCTGNCCGAGACGCANCTTCTTCTGCACCAGCATCTCCTTGATCTCGGTAAGAGAGGTCTCTCCGAAATTCTTGTAGGAGAGCAANTCCTGCTCCGTCCGCATGATNAGGTCACCAAGAGTGTCNATGTTCATCTTNTGCAGACAGTTGCGNCTTCTGACCGAGAGCTCGAAATCACTGACCGGGATCCTGAGNACCTGGGATTGACGATCCGCCTTCTTCTCCTGCTCNTTATCGTAGAACATGGTGGTAGAGGCGACGGCGTCATCGAGAAAAAGCNTNGCCCTGGTGTGGTTCGGATGATGCTTCAGGACGGCCTGGAAGCACTGGATGGCATCGTGATATCGCTCACAATCCTCATAGAGNATGCCGAGGTTCATCACCACGTTGGTATTGATGGGGCGAGCCTNGAGACATTTCTCATAGTATTCGAGGGNGAGNCCGCTCTGCTCCTCTTCTTCNGTAGCATGGAAGCCCAGCAGGTAGCCCAGNCGGAAATAGGCATCGTAATTTTCTTCGTCAAGCGANGTGGCTCGATGGTAANAATCGATCGCCTCCCTGTAATCNCCGTCTTTCTCACTGCAGAGTCCGCTGGCATAGGCAAACTGGCTGGATTCGCTCTGGCCCGTCTTCAGCGAATCGAGAATCGAACGAGCCTCGTCAATGCTACCGCTCTGAAGAAGCGCCTCAACAGCCAGGTAGGCAAAATCTACCGAAGCGGGAGACCCTCCCTGGAACTTCTTCGCGATTGCCAGGGCTTCTGCGGGCATCTTCTTCTCCAGGAGAACCCGGCAGAGCCAGTAGGAACCCCAGTCCGAACCGCTGTTCGACTCCAGGGTGGCCTGGGCCGCATCCAGATCACCAAGGATCATCTGAAAATACCCGAGAATGGCGCCCGCATCGGCGGTCGAAGGAATCGAGCCGGCTACGACACCCCAATCGGAAACGAGAGAGCGGAGCTTGTCGGACCCGTTAACCGCGGAATAGGCCTCATAGGAGAGACGGTGAAAAGACTGCTTCTGAAGACCCTCTGCGGCGATCTCACCAACGATGGCGCTGAGATCCTGATCCGGTTGGTCACTTGTCTGGTCTGAAACTATATTTTCCAAGAGATCCTCTCCGTGTCACTTAAACGGGAGAAAAAAAGTAAGGCTCCGAAACCCCTGTCGGCGACCTTTGTTAAACGGACTAAATTAGTCCCAAGATACTGTTTTGTCAACACCTGAGAGAATTCAGATGGCCACCTCGAGATTTTTTCCACCAATGGGTTTTCCCCGGGGCAGAGATGCCGATAATGCGTTCTGCTGGACCGAGCAGCCCGAGGGCGGTCTCTTTGAGGTTTCTGCTTACCGCTCCACTGGAACGAAGTTATCTTAAGCAGGTTAGGTGTGACCCGTACACTCCGGTGATCTGACGGAAAACGATGGAAAAAACACGATTCGACGACCTGCTGGCCGAGCTCAATCCGGCCCAACGAAAGGCGGTAACCCACGTCGATGGAGCGCTGATGGTTCTTGCCGGGCCCGGCAGCGGCAAGACCCGTGTCATCACCCATCGCATAGCCCACCTGCTGCGCACGGGAGTCCCGCACGACAATGTTCTTGCCATCACCTTTACCAACAAGGCCGCCAGCGAGATGAAGGCGCGAACGGAGCAGCTCTGCGGCTCGAGCAGTCCCTGGGTTTCGACCTTCCACAGCTTCTCCGCGAAGCTGCTTCGCCGCCACGCCTACCGCATCGAGCCCTACGATTCTTCCTTCACGATCTGCGACCGGGCCGACTGCAAGGCCCTCGTCAAGACGATCCTCAAGGAACAGAATATCGACTCGCAGCTCTGGGATCCGAACAGCCTGCTGTCCTCGATCAGCAAGCTCAAGAACGTCGNCCATGGAGACGACGCCTCGCTGGGCTCAGACTACAAGCATGGGCAGGTGCTCCGGGACCTCTACAACCGCTACACCGATGCGATGCGGGAGCGCAACCTGCTCGACTTCGATGATCTCCTGCTGCTCTCGGTNCANCTGCTGGAGGAGAACGANGATCTGCTCGANCGCTACCGCGAGCAGTTCCAGTACATTCTCATCGACGAATACCAGGACACCAACTCTGTACAGTACAAGATCGGCTCGCTGCTGGCGCAGAGCCATGGNAACCTNTGCATCACCGGCGACCCCGACCAGTCGATCTATCACTGGCGCGGCGCGGATATCAACAACATCCTGAACTTCGAGAAGGACTACCCCGGAGCGCAGGTCATCCTGCTGGAACAGAACTACCGCTCGACAGGAAACGTTCTCGCCACGGCCAATGCGCTGATCTCCAGGAACCTCGAGCGCAAGCCCAAGGATCTCTGGACCGAGAACCCCGGCGGGGAACCGGTGCGCGTCTACAGGTTCCTGAACGAACTGGAGGAGGCACGAGAGATCTCCACTCTCATCAGGGGGCTCATCGACGCGGGAACACCCTGTGGAGACATAGCGATCTTCTACCGCCTGAACTCGTTCTCAAGGACGCTCGAACAGGAACTGATCTACTCCAATATCCCCTATACCATCGTCGGCGGAGTCGAGTTCTTCCTGCGCAAAGAGGTCAAGGANCTGCTCAGCTTTCTGCGGATCCTTGACAATCCCNGGGACAGCGAGAGCCTCAANCGAATCATCAACGTGCCGCCGAGAGGCATGGGCAAGGGAACGATCGCCCGGCTNGAGAGCGTNGCGANTGAGCTTGGCAGGGGACTTCTCGACGTCGTCCTCNNNNANGAGCTCAACGACCTCTTCACCACCCGTCAGCGCAAGGCTCTCGACAGCTTCCGAAAGNNCTACCGNAAGCTCANCGAGGCGCGGGAGGAATCTGTCGAGANCGTCCTNCGCTCCATANTGCGGGAGACCGGCTACGANGGCATGCTTGAGNGNACGGGCTACGAAGAAGCGCAGGANCGCAAGGCGAACATCGGCGANCTGCTTGGAGCCGCGGTTGAATACGANCGAAANCATCCTGAGGGNTCGCTGACCGACTTCCTGGAACTGACNGCGATCCTCGGAGACGTCGACCGCTGGGACCAGAANGAAGACCGGGTCTGCATGATGACGCTGCACTCGGCCAAGGGNCTGGAATTTCCCGTGGTGATCATCGCCGGGATCGANGANGGAGTGCTGCCCCTGCTNCGAGCAGATGATGATGAACCTGACATCGAAGAAGAGAGNCGCCTGCTCTTCGTCGGAATCACTCGCGCCGAGAAGCTGCTCTACATGACGCACACCAACAGCAGGCAGCGCTTCGGACAGATACACTCNTCCATCCCCTCCCGNTTCCTCGGCGAGNTCACNCGGCCGAAGGANGAGAACACCGANCATNTCGAGCTCGATGCCGAGACCCGGGCGAGCCTGCAGGGCCAGGGGCTGAGACGNCCCGGCTTCGGACGNGCNCNGGAAGAGNACCTCGATGACCCCTTCGGNGATGACCCCTACGCCGACGATGATCCCTTCGGNNATTTTTTCGANANCGATGAGGATCCCTATCCGGCNGGCGCCCGGGTCGCCCACGATGTTTANGGCGAAGGCGAGGTCGTCAGGACCAACGGCTTCGGGGAGCGCCGCAGGATCACCGTCAGGTTCGAGGAGGCNGGAGAAAAACAATTTGTGATCGCCCACGCCAACCTGCGANTCATCCGGTAGTATACNCCGGCTCTNTCTCCNGCCGGGTAACCAGCCATGAAACGAGTCNTNACNGCCTGCCTTCTTCTCAATGCCCTGGGAGCCTGCCTGTCCCCGGCAGCCCTCGCCCACGTCCCCCGCCACCTCGCCGGCAGCCAGTGCCGGGTTCTCTTCTTTGAGGATCGAGTTGAGATCTCGATCGACCTGGGCTTCAGGGGATCCTGGGCGCAGGCGGAGATGCTCGAGGCCGACTCCGACAGGAACTCGGTGGTCAACAAGACCGAGGCCGATGCCTACCTCGCGCGGGGCTGGAAAAGTAGAGTCCTGCGGCAGGAAACAGGAGAGGAAGGCCCCGCCATCACCTGCCGGGTGGATGGAAAGAAGATCGAGCTGGAGCTCGTCAAGTCGCTGCATGAAGGTCTCGTCGGCCAGGTCGCGCCGACTCCCTTCAGCCTCTACTTCACCGTTATCGCCCGCCTGGGNAAAACCNCCATGAAAACCGGGAGCNCCCACAAGGTTGAAATCACCAACCGGATNCTGGANGGCGCTGTTCCCGGCCTGCCCCTCTTCCTGGTCCCCTTCTCGGGCCATGGCCTGGACCCCTCGAAGGCGAACCTCCGGCATCGNCTGGTGNTGCCGGGGCCGGANGAGCAGATCATCGACGCCCAGGGCCATCGNATTCTCATCGAGAACNGGNAGCTTGCGGCCGANCTCAGCATNGAACCCCCGAGGTCCGGGGCGNCCTCCGNCCCCNCNCCCTTCGATGTGGAGATCAACCTGCAGGCTCCCCGGGCTTCAGTCCGGACCGAAAACCTCCCCCGGTCACGGGAAGAAAAGGAGAACTCTTTCTTCTCCTCTCTTCTCGACCAGGATCTCTCGGAGAAAGACACATCCTGGATCCTCGGCTTCCTCCTCCTGGCCTTCACACTCGGAGCTGGCCACTCCCTGGCCCCCGGCCACGGCAAGACCATGGTCGCAGCCTACCTGGCTGGCTCGAGATGCCGCTACCGCGATGCAATCCTGCTGGGGGTCACCACAACCTTCACCCACACCCTTACCTTTATCATCGTCGGCGCGGCCCTCCTGGCTATCATCAGCAACCTGGCAATGGGGGTTCTCCAGGAGCGGCTCATCACCGTCTGTATGCTGTTATCGAGCCTCCTCCTTACCATCATGGGCCTGGTGATCTTTCTCAAGCGGGCCGGGGGGGAGGCGGATGACCGGAACGAAGAGTCCCGCGATCATTCCACTGACTCCGATAAGCGAGGAAATCGCCTCAGGGAACTGCTCGGCCTTGGGATCTCCAGCGGGCTCCTGCCCTGCACTCCGGGCATCATGGTGATCCTCATTGGCCTGCATCAACCCGGCAAGCTCTTCTTCTCCATTCTCCTGCTTCTATCCTTCAGCCTGGGGGTGGGCTTCGTCCTGGTGCTGATCGGGATTCTCACAATCAGCGGCAGGCAACTGCTGGCGACCCATCGCATGCTCGCTCCACTGCGCCGGAACCTGCCCGGGTTTTCTCGCGCCTTCTCCCTGGTCTCAGCCCTGGCCATCCTGGCCCTCGGAGCGTTTCTTCTCTCCCGCACGGTCCTCTCGAGACCGACTGAGATCGGTGAGCTCTTCGCCTGGTTGAGGTTCTGAAAANGCGGGCCCCTGATATTTTATCGGCACATAACAGGCCTGAACTGAACCCCCTGTTGCACCACTATTTGTGCCCCCTTTTCGCATGAATACCCCATTTCTTGGCGTCCGNAAATATTCATCAAGGAAATAGCGGTCGAACTGCCGATATTCACAAAAGTGATATTTACGGACTCTCTGGCGGCCGTTTCGTGGCCCCCGGCGAATTCTCAGGACGGGTTTCGGGAACAGAATAACCAGGAAGGAACTGTTCAGGGAAATGTCTGAGAGCGTCAACAAAACGACCTTCGTAATCAAGGAGGGGCAGGAGTACTGCTTCCTCTCCAACAACGAGGATCCGTTCGAGATCTTCCGCGCGCTCATGGAGCAATCGGGGGAAAAGGACTCGGGACTGACGCGCGGGGAGGCATACGAAATCATGGAAGGGATGATTCCAGAGCGGCTCAGGTCGATTTGAACCCGGCCGCGAAGAATCACAGCTAAGGAGCTTTTATCGGTCACCAAAGACCGGGAGAAGGACAAAGGAAATGGAAGACCACACTCAAACCTATCAGCCGACTCAGCCTGAGCCAGACCCAATGCCGGAACAGTCCCAGGGAGAGACTGGCCCCATGCCGATGGATATGCCAGCCGCGACGCCGCCGCCAGCGATGCAGCCCCCCGTGGTGCCGCCGGCCGCTCCCGCCAGTGACGACAATCTCGCCGCCGAGACAGACGCCCCCCCCGCTACGGAGCCTGTCGAGGCCGGCAGCCCCGCCCCGGGCGGAGCCGACATCGATTTCGAACAGGAATTCGTGAAGTACCTCCGCTACGAGCGAAACATGTCTCCTGAGACGATCCGCGCCTACGAAAAGGATCTCCACCAGTTCATGCGCTTCTTCTGCAAGGAGACGCCTGAGATTCCTCATCCCGCCAACATCACCACCATGCAGGTGCGTGAATTCCTGGCCGAGCTGAAAGAGCGCAACTACAAGACCACGACGATCGTTCGAAAGCTGGCGACCATACGCAGCTTCTACAAGTTCCTGATGCGCAAAAGGCACATCACGACCAACCCGCTGACCACGATCGAGACTCCGAAGGTCGAGAAGAAGCTNCCCCNCTCCCTCAGCGTCGACGAGGTAGAGAAGCTCCTGAGCGCTCCCCAGGGCNNCGCCTTCCAGCCTGCCCGCGACAGGGCGATCCTCGAGACCCTCTACTCGACAGGCCTGCGGGTCAGCGAGCTGACCGCTCTCAACGTGGCCTCCCTCGACTTCAGCGCCGAGGTGATCAAGGCGCGCGGCAAGGGCTCCAAGGAGCGGGTCGTGCCGGTTGGAAGTTTCGCCCTCCAGGCGATCAAGCGGTATGTCCACTCCCGTGAACAGACCCACANGCCTGACGAGAACGATCCTGACGCTCTCTTCCTGAATCGCTTCGGCAAGCGGCTCTCCAGCCGGAGCATTCGGAAGATTCTCGACAAGTACATCAAGGTCACCGGGCTCAACAAGAAGACCTCGCCGCATACGCTGCGTCACAGCTTCGCGACCCATCTTCTTGACCGCGGTGCCAACCTGAGAATGGTCCAGGAACTCCTGGGACACAAGCACCTCTCGACGACCCAGATCTACGCCCAGGTCGCCAAGGNGAAGATCAAGGAAAGTTACGCGGACGCCCACCAGCGTCCATAAGCTCTTGGAAAAGAGACCGAAGAGAAAGAGCGGCGACCTCACCGGTCGCCGCTTTTTTTTTGTTGCGGGTTCNCTCCGGCGCCCGTGAATGAAATGCCCGTATTGACAGGACTCGAGGAGCCTTCTATCCTTCGCTTGGCCCCTGCAGGGGGAGAACATGGCAAACAAGAGAGGATGTCGGCGCGATGAGCTCACTCGAGACCCTGAAAAAGCTTGTAGAGATTGACTCCCCCACCGGCTTTACCGAGCAGGCCTGTAAATACGCGGCCGAGGTTCTCGAGGGCTACGGCTACTCGCCGGAGCTGAGCAATAAGGGCGCCGTACGCTGCTCGCTTGGACCGGCTCCGAAGCTCGCGATCGCCGCGCACACCGACACCCTGGGAGCNATGGTCAGCGGCATCAACTCCAACGGAAGCCTCGCCATCTCCTCCATCGGCGGACTGTCGCTGAACATGGCGGAGGGTGAGTACGTGAAGGTCTACACCATGGAGGGAAAGATCATCACCGGCACCTTCCTGCTCGACAATCCCTCCTCNCACGCCAACCGGGANCTGAACAAGACCCGGCGCGATNTCTCGAATATGCACATTCGCCTCGACGAGGAGGTCTNNACGGAAGCCGACACCAGGAAGCTGGGGATCCGNCCCGGCGACATCGTCTGCTTCGATCCGCGCTACCAGGAGCTGCCATCCGGCTACGTGAAGGGCCGCTTCATGGACAACAAGGCCGGCTGCTTCGTCCTCTTCGAAATCGCGCGCCGGCTGCCGCCTACGGACAGGGGACTCCCGGTAGAGCTCTTCTTCTCAAACTACGAGGAGGTTGGGCACGGCGGAACCTGCGGCTACTCCGATACCATCGAGGAATTGCTCGTCATCGATATGGGAGTGCTCGGGGATCCCTGTGAGGGAAGCGAGGCGCGCTGCTCGATCTGCGCCAAGGACACCAGCGGTCCCTACGACTACGCCATGCGNAAGAANCTCGTCGACCTGGCGGACGGGANCTCCATCCCCCACTCCGTCGACGTCTACCCCTACTACGGCTCCGATGGATCCGCCGCCCTGAGGGCGGGAAACGACTTCCGGGTCGGCCTCATCGGTCCGGGCGTTGCCGCCTCCCATGGAGTTGAGAGNACCCACGTCAAGGGCATCGAGGCAACGATCGAACTCTGCCTCGCCTACATCGCCAGCCTCGAAGANTCCTGATGAAATGGCTCTACCTGGCCGCCTGTCTTGGGCTGGCATCAACCAATGCGACCGGAACCCNCNCCACAGACGNGNAGAAGNNCCGCCGNCCCAACGTGGTGATTCTCTTCACCGACGACCAGGGCACTCTGGATGCCAGGTGTTTCGGCTCGCAGGACCTCCGGACACCGANCATCGACAAGCTGGCGAAGACCGGGGTGCGGTTNACCCAGGCCTACGCGCACACCGTCTGCTGCCCCNCGCGGGCCGCTCTTCTAACCGGCCGCCACCCCCAACGTTCAGGGGTCAACACCTGGATGCAGGGTGACCTGAAGAGCAAGACCGGCCGCAACATGGCCCTGGAAGAGCTCACCCTCGCCGAGACGCTGAAGGCAGCCGGCTACCGCACCGCGCTCTTCGGAAAATGGCATCTTGGCGCCCATCGCGACCACGGNCCCATGAAGCAGGGCTTCGACGAATTCTTCGGTATCCGCGACGGCTTCATCGACAACTTCAACCACTACTTCCTCCACGGCGACAAGGGCTATCACGATCTCTACGAGGGAACCACNGAGGTCACNCGCAAAGGCGANTACTTCCCGGAGATGNTCGTCAGCCGCTCCCTNGAGTTCATCGAACGCAACCGNGACCGGCCTTTCTTTCTTTACCTGGGCTTCAACATCCCCCACTACCCCGAGCAGGCGCTGAAGGAACATGCCGCCCTCTACCGGGAGCTGCCCATGCCGCGGCGATCCTACGCCGCGGTCGTCACGACGACGGATCACTACATCGGAAAGATCCTCGACCGGCTCGAAAAGCTCGGCCTGCGCAAGGACACGATCGTGATCTTCCAGAGCGACAACGGCCACTCCACCGAGAGCTACGCTATTCGAGGCGCCGAGCATGCCAGTGGCTACCCGAAGGGGCACCGCTACGGAGCTAACGGCGGCGGCGGAAATACCGGCAAGTGGATCGGCGGCAAGGGAACCTTCCTCGAGGGAGGCATTCGCACCCCTGCCATCATCAGCTACCCGGCCAAGCTGCCGCAGGACACGGCGCGCGACCAGGTCGTCACGGTCATGGACTGGTACCCGACCGTCCTCGAGCTCTGCGGGATCGCTCCGCCGAAGGTCACCCTCGACGGCCGCAGCGTGCTGCCGATCGTAAAAGACGCGAAGGCCGCCTCGAAACACGAAACCCTCTACTTCCAATGGCAGAACCGGTGGGCGGTTCGACAGGGCGACTGGAAGCTTATCGGAACCCGGGATCGAAGCGGCAAGGACAAGCTGACCCTTCACCAGCTGACCGGAAAGAACCCGGAAAAGAAGAACCACGCCGCCGAACGGCCAGAGCTTGCCAGGCAGCTCCACTCGCTCCACGAGGTCTGGAAAAAGAACGTCACTCCCGGCTCAAAATAATTTTTCCAGCGGCCTTTTTTCCTTGGCTCCGGGAAAAACTCACCCTTAGCATCGGAAGTGGCAGGAATAGTGGGGTTCGGGGCCGCACCCTACGCCGTACCGTAGCCTCTACCAATAAAGGAGGGTGCGATGAGAATAAGAACCACACGGTCGTTACCGATGTGCCTCTTGGCTCTTATCACGGCTGTATTTTTCGGACAAAGTGCGTTTGGTTGGCAGGATGAAGACGGCAGGGTCGGCTTGAGCCATGGCCGTGTCGATCTTTCTCCAGCTGAAGACGCCGAAAACCAGGATGCCGATGGCGGCGCCAAGCTGCTGCAGATTGGCGAGCGCTCGGCCATCCATGTCAATGTTTCCGGGCTCGAACCCGGTGCCACCTACGATGTCACGGTAAGCTCCGATGACGATGGCGACTCGATCGGCAGCATCACGACGCGAGACGGAGGCGTCAGCCCGTCGAGATGCTACACTGGGCGCCTGGCTTCTCCGGAGGAGCCCGAGGTCATTGCAGATGAACCTGCCGGCGACGGCGGTGAGGGCGACGGCGCTGGCGAAGATGCCGATGACGGCATGGACGACGAGGGCGATGACGAAGGTGACGACGACGGCAGAGGCCGTCCGGATCGCGACCGCGGCCGCAACAACGACCGCCACTGGGGCAACGATCGCGGCCGCAGCCATGGCTGGAACTTCTGGCGTCCCAGCCGAAGAGCGTCGGGCTCCGCGACCATCATGCTCAACCGCGACTACAGCGAGGCCTCCTACCGCGTCAGCGTAAGACGCCTCGAGGGCGAGGTCAGCGGCATCCGCATCATCCTCAGCGACGACAGCGTGATCGAGTCTGAGGATCTGCGTGGAACCTTCGAGCTCGCCGAGGGGCAGCTGGCCGCGATGACCGGGGGAGCCACCGTGGAGGTCTACACCTCGGGCGAAGATGACGAGCCCGGCCTCGCTCTTGTGGGCGGCGTATCCTCCTGCTTCCCCTTCCTCGACCGGATGCGCGAGAGGCTCGCGGCCCGCCGGGCCGGCAAGGGCGTCCTGCGGTTCGACACCGCCCGTGATGACGTTCTTCCCATGGGCGCCGAGTCCCTCGCCGACCTGGTCGGCTCGACCATGAGCGTCGTCGATTCCGAAGGCGGCGTCATGATGTCCGGAGACATCGGCGAGCTCAGCTCCGCCCGTGTCCGCCACCCGCGCCACCCCGGTCGTAATGATCGGGACAGGGACGATCGCGGCGGTGATGGCGATGATGAAGCCGACGACGACAACGAGGGCGATGACGGCGACGACGATGCCGCGGATGACGGTGGAGATGATGCCGGCGATGGCGTCGCTGCCGCCTTTGAGGAGCTGCTCGAGCTGGATGCTCCGGAGCTCAGCTTTGACGCCCGCGAGCCGCACAACGCCCGCTTCCTGCGTGGAGATTCGAACGACGACGGTTCCGTCGATATCTCTGACGCCGTGTCAGTCCTGGGCTATCTCTTCCAGGGCGGAAACGCGCCCTATTGCGCCGATGCAGCCGATGCCAATGACGATGGCCAGGTGGATATTGGTGATCCGATCTTGATCCTCAGGAGTCTCTTCCAGAGGTCTGCCAGGATCAGACCCCCTTATCCGCGTGCGGGCCATGACCGGACCCCGGACGAGCTGGACTGCGACATCTACGAAAACTGATTCGCAACCTTCTCATGCGTGGCCGTGGGAGGTTCGAATCGGACCTCTCACGGCCTTCTTTTATTGACGCAGCGGAAAAAGATTATCGGGACANCGAATAAGAACNGCTTGAAGANGGTGAGTAAATATGAGACCCTCCGAGAGTAAGAAATGTCGTAANGGGGTGGGTTATAGTGGCCCTCCTCCGCTGCCGTGCGACGGCGTTATTCGGTANAACANNAANCAAATAAAACGNGGTANGCGTTCGCTTTTGCGGNATTTACCGTCCTGCAGTCGACGTGTCTGGCAGGAAGCAGCGCATTGAATGATGGGCCTTGTGGGNTCTTCCCTTTNTCAGTTTCAAGNGGCCGGTGATTACTGTCNCCCNAAGCCNCNNNACTAANGAGATTCAACGAGATGTATTCGAATCGTTTTC
>PAOC01000060.1 GCA_002708465.1 Planctomycetota bacterium | reverse complement strand
TCCCCAGCACATCGGGCCGCAGCTGCTGGAGCGTTCGGCAAACATTCTCTCGGGCCATGATGAGAAGCTCGGCTACCCGGTGGACTTTGATGGAGACGGCCAGCCGGTCTATTCCGAGTCCCGTGATGCCAACGTCTTTTTCGGTCCCGTGCTTGACCAGGTGCGCGATCTAAAGGTCCGCCTGATCGCCGACAGNGTCTACGAGATTCTCGGCAACCTCGGCTATGCCGCCTTTGGNGCGGATGCCTCCTGAGCTTCCGATGCCGGCCTCTTCTCCGGATACCCGNTTGTAGAAACCCTTCGCCGGNGCCGCGCTGTCCTTCTCGATGGCGANCTCCGTCTCCTCCTTGAAGAAGCCGCCCAGGCGTTCGCAGAAGCCGGAGAGGATCTCTATATCGAGCGGCTCAAAATTCGATCGCTTCTCGATGTAGACCAGCCCGATCACCTCGCCGGAAACAGTGACAGGCGCCGCCGCGTACGCGCCGCCGTTTTTNTCATGTTCGCCCGCGGCCCGGACCGGGCGTTTGCGCCAGCCGGGGATCGCTGTGTCGATAACAGAGTCGAGGAATTCGTTGGGGAGCTCTCCCGGTTTGCCGCCCGCGCCATGGAACTGGCGGGCCTCGAAGTTCAGCTGGGCGAGGCGCTTGACCGTCATCGCGGCATGGTCGACCCGGAAGGCCGCCAGGAAGCCGGCCTCCAGGCGGTCGGCCAGTCTGCCCAGGTANAGCTCAAGGTTGGTNTCACCGGCGGTGTCGCCATCAAGATCGGCGCAATCCGCGGAGACCACCTCCCGCGCGGCGGAGCCGCGGCGGGCAAGCTCCCCAGGCGNGCTCTTTTCCAGGCCNGTGACGGTCATGCTCATCTGATAGCCTCCGAGGCTGATCGCGTCTCCATCTTGGAGCAGCGCTCTCTGGACCTTTTCGTTGTTNACCAGCGTCCCGTTCTGGCTGTGGAGATCTTCGATCCAGAGGCCGGAGTCTTCGAGCGACAGGCTCGNATGATGCCGTGAGACTCTTCCGTCTGGAATCACGACCTCGGCCCCGAGATCTCGGCCGGCAAGAACGGACCGCCCNTCGTGCAGCTCGAGGCAGAACACTCTGCCGTCGGCAGCAGTGAGGCTGAACTCGAGGGTCTCCACCTGGTGAGCCGGACTCATCTCGGGTCTCCCCGGCTGTGATGAGCCGTCGGCCTGCTTGTTCTCTTCAAGATCTTTTCTCTCCACCAGCGCACCTGGCGCTTCGCTCTCAGACTACAGCAGGAGAGGCCTCCTCCTCAAGCACTAGTGGCCGCGTACTGTTCAGAAGGTTGAACCGTACGCGGGAAAGAGAGCTCTGGGGGTTGTGGGAAACGCCCTAAGGGGCGCTCTCTTAACTGTTTGCGCCCGCGGGGGGCGAGCCCGGCTTCTTTGCTGCCCTCTTGTCTGCGCCTTTTCCTGTTTTTCGTCCGGGCTTGAACCGGGGAGGTCTTGCGGGAATTTCGATCGCGAAGACCGTTCTCCCGGGCCAGTTCTTTCCCTTGTTCCTGTCTCGGCCGCCTTCACTGCCGATACCATCCCCGAGCCGTTCGCTTTCGACCTTGAGCCGACCCTTATGCCAGGAGATGTTCTGCTGCGCGTCTTTGAAGCTGATGGGTCCGGAAGATTTCTTTCCAGTTTCGTTTTCTTCGGCTTCTTTCGTCGCGGGCAGGATGAAGAGCCCCCGCCGGTCGCGGCCGTTGAGGAAACGGCCGATGACATCGAAGCTGAAGATCAGCCTCCCGCGAATTTTCTTGTCCCGCCGAATGGAAACGACAATGGAGGGGCTGTCGTTCTCAGGGTTAGGCCTGGCAAGGTCGAGGGTCCGAGAAAGGATACAGTCAAATACGTCTTTGAGCTTGTCGCGGTCGGCTTCCATCATCAGGCGCTCGGGCAGGCCGTCGGTTCCGAAGGTGATGTCTCGGCCGCTGCCGAGCTCCCGCATGGGCCCCAGGCAGGTGTCGAGCAGCTTGCGGACGTCAAAGCGCTGCAGCCGCAGGGGGCCGCTGGGTTTTACCTTCTTCAGTTTTTCTTCGTAGCGCGAGAGCTCTCGGCGTTTTGATTCGAGCGAGGCCAGGAGGTAGCGGTCGCAGAGTGAGCGCGCGGCCTTCAGCAGCAGGACGCAGTCTTCCTCTGCCGGCGCGAATTTTCCGTCCACCCCGGGGGGGCCGAAGACGAAGACCAGCTCGAGGCCTTTGCCGGTCGCTGGCGAGGCGATGAAGCAGCTCTTGGTGAGCAGATCTTTCCAGCCGGCCGGGCTGGAGGGGGTGGCCTGGAGGGCTCCGATGAGCGAGGAGGGAGCCTCGAGCCCCTGGCTGGAGTCTTCCACCGAGCCGTCCACACCGGCGGCGAGCTGGGCCAGGTCGAGCCGCATGACCGCATTCTCCGAGCGGAGGCTGACCTCCTCTTCGCCTTCCCGCGGCAGCCCGTCCTGGCTCAGGAGCTGGAGAGAGGTTTCGGTTTTGCCGATCGATTCCGGCAGCCTGCCGAAGACGGTGAGGAACTCGATGCCGAGGGTCCGGCGGATCCGGGCGGTGGCGGAGTCCAGCCAGTTGAGGATGGGGCCNCGCCTGAAGGGGATGGCTGTGTTTTCCAGGGCCAGGGAATCCAGCACGCCGAGCTCCCACGCCTGACGCGCGGCGAGCACCCTCTCCTGCGCCATCTTCGAGAGCATTGCCGCGGCCCGGGTGAGCTCTTCCTCCAGGTCGCTGCCCAGCAGCGGGATCCTGCTGACCTCGTCGTTCAGCCGCGCCCTGGATTCTTCACTCGAGGGGATGATGGGGGCCACCACTTCGTTGCCGGCCTTCTCCATGCTGCGCTTCTCCGCCTGGGTGAGCTTGCCCAGCTTGCCGACACGCTTCTGGATTCGCGACCGGTNATCTTTTGCAGCGAGTCTTCTTCCGGCGATGAGGACCGCGAGAACCCTGCTCTCGACGATGATCGGCGCCGCCAGCTCCTGCAGACCCATATGGCACCGGGNGCGGAAGTGGCTTTCCAGGCCGGTTTCCGGCTCNGCGTCAGNTTCTTTTTTCAGCTCGCGGAGCGCGCGCTCNGCGAAGCGCTTCTCGCAGCTTCGGCAGGCGGCATCGGCTCCGGCGAAGGCGGCCTCGCCGTTCTCTTCCCCGTGACGCAGGAGCGAACAGAACGGGCTGGCCGTGGGCTCATCGATTGCGCAGAGAACCTCAGCCTCCTCGCCGTCCGCCTCGGCAAGCAGGAGATTGGAGTCGAGCAGCTCCGTCATTCCTCTGGCAAGAAGAGCGGAGAGCTCATCACTGCCGAGCAGTTCGGTTAGTTTTTCGGGACGATAGGGCCACATGAACCGCACCTCTAATTCGTCGTATTGAATCGACCGCGAACCATCCATTGTACACTTTCCTTCGGCCCTGTCTTCCCCCGAGGGAGGCGATTTGGTCATTGACCATGGAAGGCTCAGCGCTGGTAGATCGGCAGGTAGCGGAACTCGACGCCCAGGGAGAGGATCGCCATCGCGGTCGTGTAGATGGCCCCGGCCTGCTCCTCGTGGGTGGCTCCGGGCGGCGGCGGCCAGCTGCCGTCTTTACTCTGTTTTGCCAGCAGCAGCCTCTCACTCANGGGCTGCCATTGTTTCCAGTAGTTGCCGCCGAGCTGGTACATGCCCTGCGCGGCGTAATAGGCTCCGTAATAGAAAAACGGCCCCTTCCATTTCAGAGGGTGCTTGAGCAGCCAGTCACCGCCACGGCGCGCCTCGGGNGAGCCGTGCTCTCCGCAGATCTCAAGGGAGAGGATGCCGGTTCCCGTTCTGCCGGTGTTGGGGTCTCCTCCCGGCTGGTAGGAGAAGCCGCCGCTGGGGTGGGCGCAGCGCTTGATGAAGTGAACCGCCTGGCGGATGTTCTTGTCCGGGACAGGCAGCCCGGTGTCTTTCGCCGCGCGCAGGGCGAGCAGCTGCCAGCCGCTGACGGAGATGTCGGAGACCTCGGAGGAGGGCGTGTAGCGCCAGCCGCCNATGTTCCATCGATCTTTCGGTACATTCTGGGCTCTCAGGATCAGGTTGATGGCTGTTCGGTGAACCCGGTGAACCAGCTCCAGCCCCTTACGCTTCGAGTCGACCATGCCAATGACCTCGCCCAGCATGAGGGAAGAGATGCCGTGGCTGTAGAGCTCTCCGTGGGAAGTATCGCGAATGATCAGTCCGCTCTTCTGGTTGGCGGTTACCCAGGCGACCGCCTGCTCGACGCGGCTGCCGTAGGGGCCGCGGCCGGGCTCGTGCCCCCTCGAGAGGAAGGCCAGGGTCGCAAGGCTCACGATGCCGGTGTTCCGGCCGTAGCCCGGAGAGGCCCAGCCGCCATCCTCCAGCTGCTTGGAGGCCAGGAACTGAAGGCCTCGGTCGACAGCCCGGGTCACGGGGGTCTCGGCGTAGATCTCGCGAAATTTTGGTACGCGTATCTTTTGCTGTTCAACCCGCGGATTATCCGCGGCCTTCTTCTCCGGCTGCGAAGGTTTCTCCTGAGGCGAGAGAGAATTCGCGAGCACGACGAGCAGGACTGCCGGCGCGGCGATCCAGGGCCCTTTTCGGACGNTGGCACTCATAATGGAATTCTAAGCGAGACAACCGNCCTATGGCGCCCTCAATCCAATTTTTTCACTTGTTCCGGCAGCCTCATTTCCTGATCGCGCGCAGGTAGATGCGNACCAGGTCGCGATAGGCCGGCGGGAAGGCCATGTCTTCCAGGCCNCGGGCCGAATCTTCACTGCTGGGCTCGAATTCTTCACCCCGGGTGCCAGTCTGCCAGACGAGTCCGAGGCGCGCGGCCTCCGCCTCGAGCAATCTCGAGACCAGGGCGCCCTCCTCGCCGGTGGGCAGGACGACACTCTCGAGCTGCCGGCGAATGGCCCTGCCGGCAAGCAGGAGCTGGGATTTTGCCGCGGCGTTTTTTTTCCGGGCATCGTCGATCTTGCCGCCGGACATGAGCCGCGCGGCCTGCCGGGCGTTTTTGAGCGCCGATTGAAGCGAGGAATAGGCTGACCTTTCTCCGGCTTCGGCCTCGGCAAGGGTCTCGATGGCGCGCGAGCGCACCCGGTCGAGGTCGGTGAGAAAAACTCCAAGCTGGAGGTTGGTCTCTCCCAGCGATTCGACCGCGGCCTTTGTCTCGCCGCTTCTGAGGTCCTGTCCCGCCTTCCTGATACTCTCCTTCAGCGGCCCGGTTGCGCCGGCGGCCTTTCGGTAGGCCTTGAAGATGGCCGGCAGGAGCATCGAGAGCTTGAAGCCCGCTCTCGAGAAGCCCTCCACCAGCTCATCGAGCTCCTGCTCGATCTTCTGTTCTTTTTCGATGAGCTTTTCGGGCGCCGGCGGATTTGCACCGGCCGCAAGCGCGAGCCTCGCTTCCTCCTCCAGGTAGCGCGTGTTTTCAGCGGTACCACGGCCAAGTTTCTGGAGAGCGGCTATCCTGGAGATGAGCTCGATGAGCATATTNGCGGCCGGAATCCGGTCCTCCATCGCGCTGGCCAGCTCTTCCTGGGCGGCCTCGGCCTCGGCAAGCTGCTCCGGGGTATTTTCTTTTTCTTCCAGCAGCTTATCGAGAAGTCCTGAGGCCTCCTTTCTGAGCCTCTCCAGCTCCAGCAACTTCTCCAGCTCGCGGCGCGCCGATTCGAGTTCTCTGCTCAGCTCAGTACGTTCCGCCGCCTTCGTTTCCGCCACGGCCGCGGGCCGGTCGAGTTTTTTACGCGCCTCTCCCCGGGCGCTCTTCGCCAGGGCGATCGCCTGCTCCATGCGCGCCAGGCCTTCTCCCAGGCGGGCCAGGGCTCCGGCGGGATCTTCCGCCATCACGCGTTCGAGGGCCGCGGAAAAGCTCGCGGCAGCGGCCTCGAGATGGGCGAGGATGTCGGCTCGCGACCTGAGCTTGCCGAGCCTGCGGCTGAGCTCGCGAGACCCCTTCAGGGCGGCTTCAAGCAGCAGCCTCGCGCGCATCGCGATCAGCTCGAGGTCTACGGAGCCCGTNCTGGTCAGCTCGCCCGCCTCGTTGACAAGCGTCCCGATGTCTTCACCGCTCAACTTNTCCAGCTCCGCCGAGTCCAGGATCTCCAGNGCCTCGGCCAGCTTCCGGGTCTCCGNGGCCGCCTTGAATACGTCNGCCGNGGCGGCCGAAAGNAGCAGCTCCCGGTCGTCCCTGTCTGTAGAGANGGCTCGGCGAAGACTGGTGCCGGCGCGGGACAGCGGCCCGGAGACGATCTCCAGGAGAGCCGTCGAGGCGCGCTCGAGGTTGCCCACCTTGCCGGGGTCGGCTCCCGCGTCGGCGCCCTGGTCGGCATCCTGGCGAAGCTCCCGGGCGAGCCTCTTCGCCTGCCGGACCTCTTCGCTCCAGGAGACCAGCGCCTCAACGATCAGCTCGCCGCCTTTTTCCGAGGAGATGACGCTCCCGGTCGAGGAATCTTTCAATATCCGGCCATGGCTGTCGAGTCCTTCCGCGAGGCGGGCAAGCCTCTCGCTGAGGCTGCCCCTGTTGCTTCGCAGCCACAGAGCTGTGTCGGCTATGTCGGCCAGGGATTCCTGCCGGAGCTTCTCGAGGGCCCCGGTCGCCTCTTCAAGCAGCGAGGCGCAGCTTCGGGCCTCGCTGGCGGCGGCCGGAAGATCCACGGGCTCAACGCGCAGCAAGGCGAGGGCTCTTCCCGCGGCCTCGCGCCCCTGCGAGATCTTGTCGACAGCCGGGTAGAGTTTCCCATCATCGATTCTCTCCGCCGGCCCGGAGGACGAGCGCAACCGCAGCAGGACGGCATCCAGGGCCTCGATGAGATCTGCCTGGGATCTGCGCGCGAGGCTGCGCCCAACCGCCTGCAGATCCTGGAGCTCCTTCAGGCGCAGGGCAACCGACTCCTCGCCGGCAGAGACCCATTGCAGCAGCTGCAGCGAGCGTCCCAGCCAGAGGGTGGGCTCGAGTTCTCGCGCGGCCCTGGCAAGGCCTTCAACGAGCACCTCCCCGTCTTTTCTCTCCCTGGCCCTGCGGGCCTCCGCCTCCGCGGGATCCGCCTCGCTCATCGAGGCGGGATCGTTTTCAAGGATTCTCTCAAGAAGCTCGGTCATGGCGCCCAGCAGCGAGACGGATTCAAAGTCAGGGTAATCGAAGTCGTGGTCGCTTTTATTTCTCCAGGCTATCCTCGAAAAAACCGCCCGGGCGGCCGAGAGCAGCTCTCGCCGGGTGGAATTTCTCAGCCAGGCATCCTTCACCGCCTCCACCAGCCGGGCGATCTCGCTTTCGGGTACCTGCCATCGGAGCGATTCGCGGTTCTCGAGACGGGCGGCAAGGAGGAGCTCTTCGAGGGAGTCGATCCTGCGCGAGAAGGCTTCGGCGGCACGTCCCAGGGGGGCCTCGAATTCACCGGCCAGCGTCTCCTCGGCGGCCTTGCGGGCCAGCTCGAGCTCAGCCGTCAAGGAGGAGGTCATGGCTCTTACCGAGCCCTCGAGCTTGGCGATAAGTTTTGAGCGCGAAGGAGGCAGGTCTCTCCGCAGGCGCTCGATGCCCGCTGAGCAGCTCAGGACAGCTCCGATTGTCTGCGCCAGCCTCTGCGCGCTCCTGGAGGGAAGCTCCCCGTCCCCGGCGTTCAGGAGNTCAGCCAGGAGCAGAGAGCANTCGTGGGCGGCGAGCTGGAGGCTTTCGTACGCCTCCTCGAGNTCTTCACAGATCACGATCGATCCGAGCAGCTCCGCGAGCGCGGCAAGCTTGCTCTCTCCGCTTTTCCAGGCCTCCGCCGCGTTCGGCGTGCCGGCTGCCTGCCCTGGCACGATGCCGGCGGCGGCATTCCATAAGACTCCCGCTTCGACCTCGGCCAGGCCGAGAAGTCTGAAGGCCGCTGATTCCAGAACCAGGCGGTTGGCTCCGGGGAGGGGAGGTTTTCCCGCCGTCTCCATACACATGGAGGAAAGCTCCGAGCTGAAAGAGCGAATGGTGATCACGTTTTCGGCGGCGCGGTCGCCCGCGCCGGTGTTCTCAGCCTGCCCCCAGAGCGCGCGGAGCTCTGCGATGCCTGCCCGCAGGTTTCGCAGCGAGGCCAGCCAGCCGGATCCTTCGGGTGAGTTTCCCGGCCAGGTCACCTTGAGCTTCAGCTCTCCGGAATGCCCCTCGCCCCCAAGGCCATCCCGGACCCTGAGCCTGAGGCCGAGGGTCTCCGGCGGACGAGCCCCGGTCGCCCCGATGCTGAAGGCGTAGACTGCGTCACGAAGCTCGGGGCGTTTCGCGGCGCTGATTTCCCTGAATACCGGCAGAACTCTGATCTCCAGGCCGGCTCGCAGGAGGAGCTCGATCGAGTTGATTCCATTATCGTCCTCCGCCCTGTATCTAAGCTTCAGAGAGCCGCTGCTTTCAACCTCGAGCTCGGCGTGGCGGGGGGCGAGTATAGCGATGCGCGGGGGNGTATCTGCCAGGGTTCGGATTGAATAGGCGGCCTTTTCCGCCGAGGTGATCCCGTCCGGTGTCTCCAGCTCAAGGCGGTACTTGNCATCCNCGGTGATCGCGATTTCGCCGAAGGCTGCCCGTGCGCCATCGATTCTTCCTTCGAGCCTCTGCGTTCCAAGGAGGATGGTCGCCNTGGCCAGNTCCCTGTCCGCCTCCAGCAGGATTTCCGCCCGGCTGCCNTTGAGGGCGGAGATGTTGCCGCTNTTNTTCTCGANGGTTCGTTTTCTGCGGGCCGTGTATTCCGGGTAGTGATAGGTNATGGTGAAGTTGCGCGGCGCGGGCGGNTCTCTCACCTCGACATGNTNCACCGGGCTGAGATAGTCTCCGCCGCGCACGCGAAAATCAAAGCTGGNGAGNGCNCTGANCTTATGGAGGANNGTTCCNGGTTCGCCNCCGGCGGTGGAGAGGAGNNNGGTNGATTTCCAGCTGNCNTTGCCGGGAGNGCGGGACTCNCGGCTGAGAAGNACCAGCTCGCCGGGNTTNCCGCGGTCTACGGAGACCTTGATGGANACCTCCTNGCCGCGGCCGACNACGGCCCGGTCGACNTCAACCAGCAGNAAGACGCTGGTCGGNCTNGGCAGCTCGGCAGAGGGATTGACAAGACGCNTTCCCANNTGNAGCATTCCCNCNGGGTCCAGGAGAGTGGCGGNAAGGGGCAGGATGCAGGCGANGCCGGCGAGAAGGAGAGCTCTNGNNGCGGCCCTTGCNGGCAGGAGCTTGTCGATCTTTANCTGCGGGCAGCGCCGGGCCGTGTCGGCGGCCAGGGANTCAAGCAGCTCGCGAGAGCAGCGGTTCTCGAGCTCCGGCCCGGGNCGGGAAAACTCGACCAGGCTCANCAGGGCGCCTTCGAGGCTGGGATCTCTTCTCTCTATTTCGCGAGCGTATCTCAGCAGGGATCCTGGGCGAAGCAGGGGCAGGAGCACGAAGAGAGCAAGGGCCGCGCCGGTCGCGACCAGGACGACCCAGGAGATGGTGAGTCGGGCCGGTGTCTCCAGCAGCAGGAACCTGTCGAGCGCCAGCGCAGGCAATACGAAAAGAATCACGGAGNTGGTCCACGCCGCCGCTCCCCTGGCGGCNGCCAGCAGGCGATGGCGCCTGCCGAACCCNCTGAGCAGCTTGAGNGCCTCCACNGGCAGAGGCGTTGGTGAGTTGGTCTTGGACTCCGGCACGGCAGGTATTGTACAGCCACGAGGGCGCCTGGGCGTCCAGCATTTCCCGCTTCGCCTTTCAGTCTTCCACTGCCTGCTTCTCGAGTTTCCAGGATGCTATGAAGAAAGCATCTGTTCCGGAGATGGAGGGCCCGAGCCTGATCTTGTGTTCATCAAGGCAGGCCGCGGGGAGTCTCTTGCCGGCCCAGAACGATGGAGAGGGGGCGAATTCCGGGTGGCGTTCTTCGAAGAGCCGGACGACCTCGTCACATTCCGCCTCGATGAAGGAGCAGGTGACGTAGACAAGCCGCCCGCGGGGTCTCACCAGCGAGGCGAAGCGCTCCAGGATCTCGAGCTGCAGCGACTGGAANCGNCTGACATCTTTCTCTCCGTAGCGGTTTTTCGCTTCCGGGTTGCGGCGGAGNGTGCCCAGCCCGGTGCAGGGTGAGTCNACCAGTACCAGGTGCGCNCGCGGCAGGANNTTGCTCAGGTCGCCGTGCTCGCCAATCAGGGCGTATTCGACCTGCCCTCCGAGGCTGGCATCCTTCGTTCGCCTGCGCAGCTCCTGGAGTTTTTTTTGATGTACCTCGCAGGCCACCAGCCTGCTCTGAAGGTGGGCGGGAACCTCGGCCCCCTCTTCTTCCCGGAAGATGATGTCGGCGAGGGCGAGGGTCTTGCCGCCGCTTCCCGCGCAGGCATCGATGACCGTCATCCCGGNGGCGGCGTCGGTTGAATAGACGGCTGCCTGGCTGCCTTCATCCTGGANCTCTATCCAGCTCTTNCGGCTGGCGGTGGTNGCGGTCAGGTTGATCCGGCGATCGAGGCGGAGNCCGGTGGAGCTGAAGCTCGAGAGNTCAACCTCGGCCTCGGTTTCCCGTTGGAGGCTGCGCATNACCTTTTTCCTGGAGGCGCGCCTGGAGTTCACGCGCAGGTCGACGCTGGCCGGCGAGCAGAATTCACGCGCGAGCTCGAGGCCGCGCTCTTCTCCGTATTGCTTGCGGATCAGCTTTCCGAGCCAGAGGGGCATGCTGCATTCGGCCGCGAATCGCTCTTCAGGGTCGGCTGGCCAGCAGTCCTTGTCGAGGAATGAATCGGAGGCGGCCTGCCTGACCTGCCCATCGAGGCTGTGGCCATCGAGGCCTCCCCATTCCAGAACGGCCTCGCAGGTCGGGGTGAACTCCCAGGGGAAGACGCCCTCCTGCGCCATCGCCAGGATATCAAGCAGGAAGCTTCCCTGGTCCGAGCCGCCCTCGAGGGCATCGAGGTTCCGCAGCTCGAGCCAGGAGAGCCAGCGGGGTCTCGTGCGGTCATGGAACCGCAGCCAGGCATAGACGGCCTCGGAGATGAAGCGCCGATCGCGGCTTCCGAGGAAGCGTCTGCCCCTGAAAAATCGGCCGACACGCGCATCGGCCGGATAGGGTCCGGGCTCGGCGACCTCGCCGATCAGCTCCAGTGAAAGTCCCAGCAGGGAGGTAGGTTTCAAGACAATGTCCTCGAAAGTGGTTTACGTGTAGGGCGGTGTATTGTATTGATCGCCCCGGCGAGGTCCAGAGGATAGACTGCGGCAGTCTAATGTGCTGAACCATCGCTCCGGATTGCGTAAGATAAGGAACTGGAATTACTACAGGGAAGGCAGCCGAAGTTGAGAGCAGCGTTTTTCGAGGAACATGGGGGACCGGAGGTCCTGAAAATCTGTGAGAGGCCGGATCCNGAGCCGGGTCCCGACGATGCTCTCGTCGAGGTTTCAGCCTGCGGCCTGAATCATCTTGATATCTGGGTCCGCCTTGGCGGTAAGCGTAACTTNCCCCTGCCGATCATTCCAGGCAGCGACCCCGCGGGGGTGGTGCTGGAGGCGCCAGCCGGGAGCGGGCTCGAGCCCGGGGACGAGGTCGTGATCTATCCTTGCGAGGGACATGGAGATGAAGAGGCCGTTGCCCGCGGAGATGACCAGCTCTGTCCCGATTTCCGCATCTACGGCGCNGCGCGCGATGGCGGNATGGCCGAGAAGATCGCCGTGCCGGCGGCGAATTGTTTCGCCAAGCCGAAGACGCTCTCGATGCACGAGGCAGCCGCTGTCTCGATCAATTATATCACCGCCTGGCANATGCTGGTGGCTCGCGCCGAAGTGCGCGCAGGTGAGAGGGTTCTCATCCAGGCGGCCGGCAGCGGGGTCTCCACCGCGGCGATCCAGATCGCCAGCCATCTTGGAGCCCGGGTGCTGGCGACATCGAGCACGGAGGAGAAGCTCGAGCACGCCATGCGCTGCGGAGCGCAGGAGGCCGTGAACTACCGGGAGGAGGACGTACCCGCGCGGGTGATGGAGTTTACCGCCGGGCGCGGCGCAGATGTCGTCTTTGATCATGTCGGGGAGCCCAATTGGGAGCGTGATCTCGCCAGCCTGGCCAAGGGCGGGAGGCTGGTTTTTTGCGGTACGACGGGGGGAGCCGAGGTGACGGTGAACCTTTCCAGTGTATACTTCATGGGCCAGTCTATCCTCGGGTCAACGATGGGCCGCAGGGATGAGCTGGAGCAGGTTCTTGCCCTGATGGGTGAGGGNAAGCTGAAGCCGGTGATCGACAGGGTCTTTCCCCTGGCTGAGCTGGCCGAGGCTCACCGGTATCTCGAAGACGGGAAGCAGACCGGAAAAATCATNATCGATATCGGGAGTTGATGGCGTGGGCAGGGATTTCAGCTGGCAACAATTCGAGGCGCTGCCCATTGTCGGGATCCTGCGTGGTTTCGAGGTNCCGGTGGTTCGCGNCCTGGTAGAGGCGGCCGCCAGGGGNGGCCTGCGCTGCGTCGAGGTGACAATGAATTCGCCNGCTGCCGGTGAGGCCATCGCCGCCGCCATCGAGGTGGGAGGCGATGAGGTGCAGGTCGGCGCCGGCACGGTGTGTACCCTGGAAGATCTCGANCGGGCTCTCGGAGCGGGNGCCTCGTTNATCGTCACGCCGATCGTATCGCCCGAGGTCATNTCGGCGTGNCGCGAACGGGANGTCCCGGTGATGGCCGGGGCGCTGACACCGACTGAGATCTNCGCNGCCTGGAGCCAGGGGGCTGACATGGTCAAGGTGTTTCCCGCNAACCAGTTTGGTCCGGGATACCTCAAGGATCTCAGGGGCCCCCTGTCCGAGGTTCGNCTCATGCCCACGGGGGGAGTCGACGCATCGACCCTGGGAGATTTTCATTCCGCCGGCGCCTCCGCCTTCGGCGTGGGTGGAGCGCTCTTCGGCTCCACCGCGANCGACACGGGNTCCTGGGGCCAGGCGGAGGAGGGCGCGCGCTCCCTGGTCGAGGCCTATGAGTCTGTGAGCGGGGGGGNCTGACAGCGATGGATACTCACGAGACCCGNTACAAATACGCNCCCAGCTACTGTGAAGAGAACACCTGGCATCTCTGCCAGGAGCCGGTCTTCGAGGGAGCGGAGGTCAAGGTGGTTTTCGTGCTCAGCCACGGAGGGNTCTGTCGGCTCTGGAACCAGAAGNTCTCCGNCGATCCCGAAGAGCCGGTCTGCTGGGATTACCACGCCTTTGTCATCGCNCGGCAGGAGGAGTGGATGGCCTGGGATCTCGACACACGGCTTGGACTNCCGGTTTTTCTGCCGCATTACCTGGCGAGCACCTTTCGCAATCCCGATGATCTTCCGGAATTCTTCGAGCCGGTCTTTCGTGTCATCGCCGCCGAGGAATACCTCGCGACCTTTTCTTCCGATCGCGGNCACATGNTAGGCCCCGGGGGGGAATGGATGGCNACGCCNCCTGACTGGGAGCCGATCCTGCTGGCGGGAGGGAGCACCATGGAGTGGTTTCTCGATCCCTCAGGCGGGCCGGGTGACCTGCTGTCTCTCGAAGCGATTCAGTCCGGCTTTGCCGGCGGAGGAANNTCCTGATGTCAGAAAAGAAAGCCACTGAAACAGGCGTCCTGGTTTTTGCCGCGNCCTTCCCCACCGCGGCNGCCTGGGTTTATTTCGTTCNATTCAGCGGTGAGTCGTGGATGCTTCCCCTCGGCGCGTTGAGCAAGATCGTGCAATTCGGTCTTCCGGCCGTCTGGGTCTGGCTGGTTCTTCGCCAGCGGCCGAAGATCCGCNGTGTCTCCAGGGAAGGTCTTCTCNTCGGGGCGTTGAGCGGCCTGGGGATCCTGGCCGCCTGCCTGGGGTTGTATTACGGATATCTGAAGCATCACCCCGCGTTCAAGGANGCTCCGGCGGCGCTGGGCGAGAAGCTGGCCGGTCTTGGCGGTGACAGCCNCGGNGGCTTCCTCNTGATCGCCGTCTTCTACTCGGTGATTCANTCTTTTCTCGAGGAGTATTACTGGCGCTGGTTTGTCTACGGCCGCGCGCGGTCTTACCTTGGTCCCGCCCTTGCCAACCTGTTCTCNAGTCTCGGATTTATGGCGCACCATGTGGTCGTCATCAACGCCTTCCTTCCCGACGATTATTTCTGGAGCGCCACCGTGCCGTTGTCGCTCTGCGTTGCTTTTGGAGGGGCGATCTGGGCGGCGCTTTATGAGCGCAAGGGCTCACTTTACGGAGCCTGGCTCAGCCACGCTTTAGTCGATGTTTCGATCATGATCTGCGGCTACGATATGGCCTTTGNNGGCGGCAGCTGAGCGGGGNACGGGAAAAGTGGGAAAATACGACGCGGTTATCATCGGGGCGGGGCACAACGGCCTGGTCGCCGCCTGCTATCTGGCCAGGGCGGGTCGAAAGGTCCTGGTCCTGGAGCGNAGGGANCTGGTGGGCGGCTGCGCNATCACCGAGGAGCTNATCCCGGGCTACAGGTTTTCCCGNCTGGCCTACGTGAACTCGCTCTTTCGGCCNGAGATCATCCGGGAGCTGAAGCTGCGTGACTACGGCTTCGAGATGCTGCCCCGGGAGCCCTCCTCCTTTACTCCCTTTCCGNGTGGGGAGCATCTCTTCCTCGGGCCGGATGCCGNNCTCAACCGCCGGGAGATCTCGAAATTCAGCGANCGTGACGCGGCNGCNTACGAGCGCTACGAGGCCATGCTCGGGCGCATGGTCGAGGTGNTCGAGCCTACGCTNGACCGTGCGCCGCCNGANCCCCTNNCGGGAATCAGCAGGCCNGGNGANCTNNTCAGCCTNNNCAGGCTNGGNCTNNGNGCCCGNCGGCTCGGCAAGGAGCTCTATCCNTTTCTCGGGATGCTCGCCGGCAGCGCCTCNCGCCTGCTGGATGAGTGGTTCGAGAGCGAGGAGCTCAAGGTAACGCTCGCGACNGATGCGNTCATCGGCGCGATGGCAAGNCCCAGGACGCCGGGCACGGCCTACGTACTCTTCCATCATGTCATGGGCGAGACCGATGGCGCCCGCGGGGTCTGGGGATATGTTCGGGGGGGCATGGGCGCTCTCAGCGAGGCCATCGCCTCGGCCGCCCGGGACCTTGGCGTTGAGATCCGTACCGGCTGCGGAGTTGAGTCGATCCTGGTTGAAGATGGCAAGGCGAGAGGGGCCAGGCTGTCCTCGGGGGAAGAGATCGAGGCGAAGCTCGTCTTCTCGAATGCCGG
>PAOC01000136.1 GCA_002708465.1 Planctomycetota bacterium | reverse complement strand
CGCCACCACCACCGCCGCTACCGCCGCCACCACCATCGCCGCTACCGCCGCTACCGCCGCCCCCACGCCGGCGCCTTCTTCTTCGGGGCTTGCGCTTGCGCTGGGAGCCCTCAGCGGACTGCTGCTCACCACCGGACCTTCCGCCGCCCCCCTGTTTTTTCCTGCCTCCCCCACCGGAGCGAGACCTGCGGCGACGCCTTCTGCGCTTCCCTTCGCCACGGCCCTTCTCTTTCTCCTCCTCCTGGCCCTTCTTTTTTCTCGGCGAAACCGAATCCGCGCGTTTGAGAACCTCCGCATCGATGTTGAAGTAATCCTCTTTCAGATAGTCGTCGTCCACCACATCGAGAGTGATCTTTTCCGGCCGGCTCTGCTGGCGCTTCCTTTTTTCTTCATTCTGGGTCTTGACCTCGGCAAGGGTCTCCTCCATCTCCTCCATGCTGCCGAATTCAGGCTCCATCTTGGGCAGCTTCGGCCCACCGCCCGAACGCTTCCCGCGGCGGCCCCGCGAGGATCTTTTGCGGCGTGAACGTTCACCTTCGCCCTCATCGCCACCGGAAGAACCCTGTCGCCCTCTCCCGCGGGATTGTCCCTGCCTGCCACCTCCATCTCCTCCACCACCGTCGTTGCCGCCTTTTCCCCCGCGGCCCCGTCTCCTTCGCCGCTTGCGAGGCTTGTCCCGGGACCCCTCACCTCTACTGCCGGACCCCTCGCCTCTACTGCCGGAGCCTTCGCCTCTACTGCCGGAGCCTTCGCCACCTTCTCGGTTGTTCCCCATGCGGCGTCCTTCCTCTCTTTCGAGACTGGCAATTTTGAACTTGGTATCTTTCAGAATCTGGTCCCAGTACCTGCGCTCCTTGGGCGCGACCAGCGTGATAGCGATCCCGGTCAGATTGGCCCGGCCTGTCCTGCCGATGCGATGAACGTAGGATTCGCTTTCTTCGGGTACATCGTAGTTTATAACACGCGCGACCGCCTCGATATCGAGTCCTCTCGAGGCGACATCCGTGGCGACCAGTACCTTGATGTCTCCTTCACGGAATTTATCCATGATCGAGAAGCGCAAATCCTGGGTCTGGTCTCCATGCAGGGAGCCGGCGCTGTAGCCGTTGCCCCAGAGCATACGGTCGAGATCGATGACCTGGCGCTTGGTATTGCAGAAGATGATCGCCGTATCATCCGGATTGTCATCGAGGATCCTGCGCAGGGCGGGAAGCTTCCTGTGTACCGGCAGGGCAAGGTAGCCCTGCTGAATATCCGGAACGGTCGCCAGCCCTCTCGCTGTCGAGAAGGTCTTGGGATCCTTCATATAGCGGCCGAGGAGCTTCTGCATGCCCCTGGGAATGGTGGCGGAAAACAGGAGGGTCTGGCGCTCACTGGGTATCTTGTCGAGGATGGCTCCAACCTCGTCGATGAAGCCCATGTCGAGCATCCGGTCGGCTTCATCGAGCACCACCGTCTCACACCAGCCCAATGACAGGGTCCCTCCCTTCAGGAGGTCAAGAACCCGCCCGGGAGTTCCGACCACCACCTGCGAGCCCTTGCGCAGCTTCGCTATCTGCCCGCTGGCGTGGACTCCTCCGACCAGCAGCACCACCTCCAGCTCCCGGCCCTTGCCGAGCTCCTCAATTACCTCGGCCACCTGCTGAGCCAGCTCGCGCGTGGGAGTCAGAACGATGCCCTGGACCGCGACCCTCTGGGTTTCGATACCGGCCACCAGGGGCGCCCCGAAACCGATCGTCTTGCCGGTGCCTGTCTCCGCCTTGCCGATGATATCGCCCCCAGCGAGAATCGGTTCGATGACCTTCTCCTGGATTGGAGTGCAATGACTGATGCCCATGGCATCGAGACTGGCAAGCACATCGTCGGGAAGCGAAAAGTTGCTGAACGGCTTGCCCTGGGGCTTTTCCTTTTCCGATGGGGTATCGGTCGCGCCGCCCCCCCCATCGTCGGCGGAGAGCTCCTCGATCGGTTGTTGTTCCTGCTCTTTCATCAGAATCGAATCTTAGCTGAAGCGGACATACGCTGGAGGAAATGGAAACACCCCGAAAACAGCGCCGCTGGCGGCAGGGAGAGCGCCACGACTGGGCGAGTAGCCGACGTGGCTGGACTGGACGAACCTGTGAAACATCTCATAGCTCGTCTTCTGCTTCAGGATCTGGTTTTGACAGGTCAGGCCCCTTCTTGGCCGGCCCTTTCAGAGGGGGCAACGGGGCCTTCTTCTCCGGCATTTTCGTGACCAGCTTGCCGGCCTTTCTCAACACCGCCATCTCCTTCTCACACCAGGCGCGGGGAAACTTGCCATCGATGCGCAGGCTTGAAATCAGGAAAGAAAACCCCTGAAAATTGAAGCCGATCTTGCCGGGAGGAGGCTCCGTGACCTCTGTCGCTACAACCTCGACCATCTCCTCCTTCTTTCCATTCAACACCCCGATGCTGATGGAGAGCTTGCCGCCCTTACAGGCAATCACCACGGGCATGCCCTGCGGACCCTTATCAAACCAGCGGTACGCGGGCGAGGCAAAACGCTTATCCTTTGTCCTCACCTTGGTCTTCGTAGCCGCGATGATGATGTCCTGGAAAAAATTGCTCTGAACAAACGATCCCCCCTGGTGATTCAGAAGAAACGCGAAACGCCCACGGGCATCCAGCTTGGGGATCCTCATCCGAAAACTGATCTTGTAATCATCCACGAGATCGAACCGGGACAGGGCCGAACCGGCCAGGAAGCCTACCAACGTCGCCTTGCCCTTGGAATGGCCATCTATGAGCAGTTTGCGGTGGCTGATGTTCTTCACGTCAGCGATTTTTGAAAACATCCTGCCACGGCCGAAACTCCTGGAGACGAATCCTTTATCGAACTCCCCGGCGCCGGGATAGATCACGGTGAAGCGACCCTTGTTGAGCTTCAGCGGGACACCGAATAGAGCGACCCCGTTGAGCTGGGCAAGCTGCTCTACGGTCAGAGGCTTGGCCTTGGCGGGCTTGGGCGCGGCTTGTCCGGCTTTCCCTGGGCAGCCCACGCGGCCTGTTCCCGAGTGTCTAGGGCGCACGACAGAGCCAGCATAACGAGAAACGAAAGAGAAAAAACGACCTCTCTACGACCAGCTACGCCGAAGTTTCGCAAAAATCTTGAAAGGAACAAGCTGGATACACCTCGAATTTCAAACATCTGAAAGACCCGCTAAACGGGCATTGTAGCGTTATCCGCAAAACTCTCCACCCGTTTTATTGCCGGAGCCGAGGCCGCCGCCCGGCAACGGCGGCGGTTCAGTCACCCTTGCTCCAGGGGATTGGGGTCCCCTCGTCGTCAAGCGCCACGTAGACGACCGTCGAGCTGCTGATCTGCTCCGGCANCGANGGCTCNCCCCNNCCCACCACGACACGGCAATCCATNGACAGCGAGGTGACACCTTCCTTCACGGGNCGATACCAGATCTCGACGACATCNCCGAGAAGNCCCGGAGCATCAAAAANNATCTCGCCGAATTTCTTGGTGACGATNTTTTTNGTNCCCATCAGGTTCATCGCCGCCGCCGCCAGCACCTCNTCGATCCANCTCATGAGCTGACCGCCAAANAGCCTNCCCGNGAANTTCAGGTCCGGGTACATGACGATCTTGCGNCCGGCAAGCTGGTAGCCTTTGAGCTNTTCGGNTTNATTNGTCATGCCNCATNCCNCTCCAGGTTTTTTCCTCAGTGCCGGAAGTGCCGCAGGCCCGTNAANACCATGGCCAGGCCCTTNTCATTCGCCGCGGCGATCACCTCTTCATCCCGGACNCTGCCTCCCGGCTGGATNACGGCCGTGGCTCCGGCCTCGGCNGTNGCNAGCAGGCCATCGGCGAACGGGAAGAACGCATCGGANGCAACGGCCGAGCCGGTGAGATCCANCCCNGCCTGGGATGCCTTGAGCGNCGCGATCNTCGCGGAGTCGACGCGNGACATCTGCCCCGCNCCGACACCCAGCAGGCGGTCGGGACCGCTGTAGACTATCGCGTTCGACTTNACGTAACGAACCACGCTCCAGCCGAAGAGCATCGCGTTCATTTCCTCTTNTGAGGGCTCGCGCTCGGTAACCACCTTGAAGCTCTCCGTGTCGTCGGGTTCATCATCCGGAGACTGCGCCAGCAGACCACCGGGAACGCCGCGCAGAACCGGAGCTCCCGGNNACAGCCCCCAGGAATCATCCCGACANCGAAGCAGGATNCGGTTNTTCTTNTCCCGCAGGATTTCCAGGGCCGCCTCGGANAANNCNGGCGCCACGAGCACCTCGATGAANTGNTCNCGCATGNCNTTNGCCGCCNCNTCATCNACANCNGCGCTGCAGGAGATGATTCCACCNGANGCTGACTGTGGNTCNCAGGCNAGGGCCTTNTGCCAGGCCTCNNCGATGCTCNCNGNGTANGCCGCNCCNCAGGGATTCGAATGCTTGATGATCGCCACCGCCGCTCCCCGGTCTTCAATGGCGGAGATCACCTCGAGGGCCCCGCAGAGATCGAGAATGTTATTNTAGGAGATCTCCTTGCCATGCAATTGCTCGAACGAGTCGAGGAAGGTGGNCCCGCGGCCGTAGAGGGCCGCGTGCTGGTGAGGATTCTCACCGTAGCGCAGTACGCGTACGCGTTCGAGGTCGATGGAAAAGCCCGGAGGAAGATCGCCACAGTCCTGATCATCCGGACCTGTCTGCCCGGAGACATTGGCCGCCTGGCCCTCGAGATAGGCCGAGATAGCCCGATCGTAGCCCGCGGTACGCTGAAAAACCTCCAGGGCAAGAGCCTCTCGCAGCTCGCGGGTCGTCGCCCCATCATTGGCCCGCATTTCCGAGAGAACATCCTCGTAGCGATCGGGNCTCGCCACCACCGTGACGGCCTGGTGATTCTTGGCCGCGCTCCTGAGCATGGTCGGCCCGCCGATATCGATCTGCTCGATCGCCTCCTCCCGGGTGACATCCGGCCGCGCCACCGTCTCAACAAATGGATAGAGGTTGACCACGACCAGGTCGATGGGCTCGAGGCCATGCTCCTCCATGGTCGCCAGGTGGGACTCATCGTCCCTGCGGTGCAGGATCCCCGCGTGCACCTTCGGATGCAGGGTCTTGACCCGGCCATCGAGCATTTCCGGGAAACCGGTAAAATTGTCGACCTCCACGATCTCGATACCCGCCTCAGCCAGGGCGCGAGCCGTCCCGCCGGTGGAGAGGATCTCGACGCCAAGCTCGCTAAGCCCCCCGGCAAAATCGATGATCCCCGTTTTGTCCCAAACACTCAGGAGAGCCCGCCTGATAGCTATGTTCTCCACCTTGACTCCCTTTTTTCTGTTAGCTCACCCTTTTGAAGGAAGGCATACAAGTTACCCTCAGAAGAGTGGTTTTGGAAGGCCGCGTAGATTTTCCTTTGAGGCCCTGAGATCGAGTAGATACAATCGCTCCGCAAGATCCTTATCCAGTACAGTAAAAAGACTTGCGGCTTTTGGTCGGTCTCCCGCCGCCGCTTTTTTCAGCAAACGTGCGAGAGCCGGAAGCGAAACCGCGTTGAGCTTCAGGCAGATGTCCATCGGTGGAAATGCCGGAGCACCTGTTTTCGCATACCTCCTGTTTGAATCCGAGTTTCATTTCATGGGTCTGCGGCCTTGAGCGGCCGTTTTGGTGGCATGGACCCGTTCGCTTGAGTTCCTCATCGCAATCCAACCACGAGGAAACCTTTGGCAGCATCTGAAAGCCCGAAAGAACCCAGGCTGAAGCGGGATAAAAGCCGGGACCGGGAACTCCTCGGCACGGTGGTAGCCGGCAAATACAAGGTCCTAGATATCCTGGGACAGGGCGGTTTCGGCAGCGTCTTCGTCGTCGAGATGACCTCCGGCATCATCGGCGACCGGCTGGCGATGAAGATACTGCCGGCCGAATTCAGCCAGGACAATATGCTCCGCGAGCAGTTCCTGAACGAGATTCGCGTAGCCATGAAAATGGTCGATGCCCACATCGTGCAGATCAGGGATGTCGGAACCACCGAGGGCGAGCTGGAAAAAGGCGGTGGACTGCTCTACTACACGATGGACTACGTCGATGGAAAAACGCTGGCCCAGCTCATCAAACAGGAAGGAACGCTGAGCATCTGGCGAACCCTCCGTATCGCCCGCAGGCTCCTGCCGGCCCTGAAGGTCGCCCACGGCGCAGGGATCATCCACCGCGACCTGAAGCCCGCGAACATCATGGTCGAGGTCGTTGGTGAAAAAGAGATCCCCCGAATCCTCGACTTCGGTATCGCCACCGCCGTGATCTCGGACACCGAGCTCGACAACAGCCTCGAGGGAGGCCTGAAGGGCAAGAAGGGCTTTGTCGGCAGCCCGTACTACATGCCGCCCGAGCAATTCCAGGGCGTGGAGATGGGTTTTTACACCGACCTGTATTCCCTTGGCGTAATCATCTACGAATGCCTGACCGGCCAGAAGCCCTATACCGGGAAAACAGCCAAGGAGGTCTACAAGAAGATCAAGCAGGGTCCCCCCATATCTGTGGACGAGCTGCAGCCAAGCGTCGGCAAGGTGCCCGGTCTCACTGAGATGGTAATGAAATCACTCGAGCGCAATCCCGAGAAACGGTTTCAATCCGCCAAGGAATTCTTCGAATCACTCACCAGGGTCATGTCCGGTAAGAGCGAAGAGGCCGCCCCGGCAAAGGCAAAGAAGGCCGTGGCTCCAAAACCGCGTATCGCCGCAAGGCAACGGACAACCGGCATCCGCAAATCAGCAGCGGGAACGGCCCTGCGCGACCGCCTGCCGGCCCGGCGGAAATCGAACCCTGGCGGTATCATCCTGGTCCTGCTTGCATTGGGCGCTACAGGAATGCTCGCCTTTGTTTTTAAAGACCAGCTCCTGGATGCGATCAAAAAAAGCGGGCAGGGCCCGGGGGCTCCACCCCCGGTAGCGGGAAAAACACCTGGGACAGGGCAGCCCGGAACAGACCCCTCCGGAAGCCAGCCCGCGACGCCTGCGCAGAAGAACCCCGAGCCCGCAAATACGCCTCCCGGCCAGGAGTCGCCCGGGGAAGGCTCGAAGACGAGCACCTCCGAACGTATGCAGGAGATCAGGGAGCAACTTGCTGAACGCATCAGGAACCATCTCCAGGCCGGGGCGGCGGCGATCGCCCGCAAGGAATGGAATACGGCCTCCGGCGAAGCTAACAGCGTACTCGAGATCCAGGCGGACCATGCCGCGGCGCTCCTCCTGCGGGCACAGGTCATGCTCAACACCAATCGAAGCGTCCCGGCCATCTCCGTCCTCGGCTCCGCTCTGAAAACGACGGGAGACACCGCCTTGCGCATCGAGATCCTCCGACACCTCGCAATCAGCCACACCAGCCTGCAACAGCCGGACTGGAACACCGCGGCGAAGCACCTCGAGCAGGCCACCTCCCTCGACCTCGAAAACGCTCCTGCCGCGAGAATGCTCATCCTGGCCTACCAGGAATTGAGACAGGAAAAGCGCCTCGCCGCGTTCGTCAGGAGAGCCCACGAGGCGGGAAACAAGGATAGCCGGGTCGCCGAACTCTTCGAAGAAATCTGGGTGCTGGCCCCCCAGCGAGAGCGCAAAGAGCTCGAGGAACAGACCGCGCTGGCGCTCAAGCTCTACTCCGAGCAGGATTACCTTAGGGCGGCGCGAGCCGCCGGGAAGACCCTGGGAATCAAGCCGAGCGTCGAGATGGCCGAGATCGCCCTCGACTCCTATATCCGGGAGCGACGCTACAGCGAGGCTTCAGGCTCGCTGGACCTGCTCGAAGAAATCCTGGAGAGAACGCCCGAGGTAGATGACTCCTTCAAGCTGAAGCTCGAATTCTACGACGGAAAGGTTTCCTACCTGAAGTACCTTGCAGCCAGGGGCTCCCGGGAGTCCAGGGGGGCTCTCCTCCAGGAGGCGGAGCTGAAGCTCTCCAGGACCCTCAACAGCCTCGCCGGCAAGAAAACGACGGAGCTGTATTACCAGGTGAGATCCTGGCGCGGCCTGGTGTACGCCAGCCGCAGACAGCTCGATGGCGTCATCTCGGAGTTCCAGGCCGCCAGGGGCTCTCGCGATCCCCGCCTGATCGATCTGCACTCCAGGACCTACCTCGACCTCGGCTCCCGGCTGAGAGAGCCCGACAATAGGAGAAAGGCCTACGATCTTGCGAAGGGGCGATTGCTTAACCTCCTGAAATTATCCGGGCTCTCCGACGACAGGGAAGCGAACGCCTATTACAAGCTGGGCGTCTGCTATCTCGAGATGGGCAAGCTGACCGATGACGATGCAGACCTGCGCAAGGCCGCCAACCGGTTCCTGGAGGCAAAGAAAAAAGGCTACGACTCGCCGAGGGTTTTCGAGAACCTCGGAGAGACCTATCGCAACCTGGGTGAGTTCATCAAGGCGGCCGTCCACTACCGGGACGCCTACTACAAGGCGCCTTCACCGTCGCGCTGCCTGACGGCCGTATCCCACTTCCTGCAGTCAAATCCTCGCGCTCCCCAGGCAAAGGAGCTTCTTGTCCACGCGTTGCAGAAATTTCCAGGGGACAAGGGGCTGCTGAGCAAACAGCGCGAGTTGGAATAGACCGGCAGGTCAACCTGACGGGATTCGTTGCGTAGTTGCCCGGCAACCCCCGATAGCGTATCCTGTGCGATCGAAGAGAAGCCTGCGCCCGGACGCAGGAAGCAGTGAAGAGAACAATGAATAAATCCAGATGGTTAATCTGTGCGGTCGCAATCGCGCTGGTCCTGCCGATGGCGCTGTTTTTCCTTGGCTCCCCGGTGAAGGCGGGTCGGCAAACCGTGACCAACCCGGCCGGCGCTGAGCTTCCGCTGCCCGGACCTCGCGACCCGGCTCCCCAACTGGCCGAGGGGAAGGACGAGAAGCTTCCCCTCGCCGCGATCAGAGCTCCGGCCCTGCAAAAAGGTGACACGATCGGCATTGTCGCGCCCGCGAGCGCGATGGACCAGGCGAGCGCCATAAGAGCCGTTGAGAACATCGTCAGGCGCGGCTACAAGGTCAAACTTTCTGAAGGTTACCTGAAGAGCCGGGGCTACCTCGCCGGTGAAGACAAGATGCGCGCCGCCGAACTCAACGCGTTCTTCGCGGACCCCTCGGTCAAGGCGATCCTCTGCCTGCGCGGAGGCTACGGCAGCCCGAGGATCCTCGACCGTCTTGAATATGACGCGATCCGTAAGAATCCGAAGATCCTGGTCGGCTACAGCGACATCACCGCGATCCTCAACGGCATCCATTCAAAAACCGGGCTGATCGTATTCCACGGGCCCATGGCGAAAGAATTCTCCATCGGGCAGGGGCTCACTCCCTACACGGAGAAGTATTTCTGGCCGGTCTTCACACCCGAGAGCGAGTTCTTCGATGACTGGGGAGGAGCCGGACCGCGCGGGAGAAAATACCTCAAGACCATCTCCGGGGGCAAGGCCGAGGGGGTGCTCGTCGGCGGCAACCTCAGCGTCCTGGCCTGCACCATCGGGACACCCTACGCACCCCGATCCGACGGATGCATTCTCTTTCTCGAAGACGTCAGCGAGAAACCATTCCGCATCGACCGCATGCTCAACCAGTTGCGCCTGAGCGGAAAGCTCGGAGCATACAAGGGGGTCCTGCTCGGCAGCTTCACCAACTGCCTCCCGCTGAGGGGAAACGGTATCGGGTTGCTCGACGTCTTTGACCACTACTTCTCGAAGCTAGGGGTGCCCGTGCTCTCGGGCTACGCGGCCGGCCACCAGGGGGACCAGGTGACCTTGCCGATCGGGGCGCGTATTCGTCTCGATGCCACCGCCAAGAAGGTAAGCCTGCTGGAGGCCCCTGTCGAAAAACGCTGAGGCGCCGGTCTCAGTCCCGCAGCCGGACGCCTTCGAGATCGGCGCCTTCAAGGTCACACCCATCGAGCCCCGCCCCAAGCAGGCTCGCCCCGCTGAGATTGGCTCCCCTCAGGGATGCCCCCCGAAGCTCGACTCCATCCAGGACCGCCCCCGAGAGGTCGCTTCCGTCCAATACCGCGTGCGCGAACAGGCAGCCGGGGTCAAAGCGGCAGTTCCCCAGGTTAGCCGATACAAGGCGCGCATCGCGCAGATCCGCGCCAGCGAAGCGAGCGCCGCTGAAATCAGCGTTGTCGAGCTCACTGAATCTGAAGGTCGATTCACTGATACGCGCCTGGCGAAAAACCACCTCACTCCCCTTCGTTCCATCGAAATTGAACCTCGCCAAGCGGCAGCCCTGGAAATCGCAGTCCTCGAGTCGAGCGCCGAGAAAAGATACCAGCCGGAGGCTGCCATCCCGGAAACTGAGCCCCCTGGCGCTGACATCGGTAAAGAGAACCGCGTCAAGATCTCCCTCGGAGAAATCAACGGAGTCGAGCTCTCCGGACCCGCTGAAATCCAGGTCTCGCAGGACCGAGCCCCGGATACACGTGTTCCGAAAGATCGCCCCGGCAAGGGAGGCGCCCTCCAGCTCCACCTCCGCGAGGTCGGCCCCCTCGAAATCGACGCCATCCAGGCTGGAGAAGGACAGCCGGGCCCCGTGAAAACGCGACGCGGTAAAGGCGCTATCCAGCAACTCGGCGTAACGCAGATCACAGCCATCGAAGACGCAGCGCTCAAAACGACAGGAGACCAACGCCGCTTTCATAAAATGACTCGTTGAAAAATCGCAGCCCACGAAACTGGAGCCCTTCGCGCGGGTCTTCTCGAAACAGAGGCCCCGGAGGCCCTCGCCGGCGACATTTTCCCCCTTCTCCAATTTGCTCAGGATATCTTCAAGAGTGCTCGGCATGATCCTGTCCACTCGATTTCAGATCTTGATAACACTGTGGGTGCTGCCGTACATCTCGATCACGGAACCCGTGACCGATTTCGAATAGTCGGAGACCAGGTAGACGGCGAGCGAGGCGATGTCCGCCTGGGTCACCTTCTGGTTCGGCCCGGCGCCCCAGCGATCCAGTGAATTCGAATCGATGGATCCGGGGGCGATGGCGTTAACCCTGATCTCGTGCTCGCGCAGGGCATCGGCGCTGGCCTTGGTGAGCCCCACCAGGCCGAACTTGGACGCGCAGTGGGCAACGACGTTCGGATCGCCGACCTGCCCGTGGATCGAGGCGATATTGACAATCGAGCCTCCGGCGCCCTGGTCCGCCATCGTCTTTCCCGCGATCCTCGTCATGTGGAAGGGCGCTCCCAGGTTGGTGTCGATGGTTCGGCTCCAGTCCGCGTAGTCAAGCTCGAAGAGCTTCTTCCACACGAAGACACCGGCGTTGTTCACCAGGATATCGAGACGGCCGAACTCACTGAGAGCGCCGGCGACAATGTCATCGGCCGCTCCCTCGACGGTTACGTCAGCGACCATGGCCGTGGCCTGCCCCCCCGAGTCCTGGAGCCCGGCGGCAGCAGCGGCCAGCTTCTCCTCTTCGCGCGCGACCAGCAGGACACTGGCCCCATCGGCACAGAGAGCCGTGGAGATCGCGAGACCAAGCCCCTGGCTTGCCCCGGTAACAATCGCTGTTTTCCCATCAAGCAGCTTCGACATGGCGCGATGATTAGATACGAAGGTTGAAACCGGCGTCAAAGGAAATGGAGACGCCCCGATTATCTTCATCGGTCGCCACGCCCCTCTTCTGCAGTTCGACGCGATCCCAGGGACGCCGGACTTCTGATAACGGCTCGTTTCCAGACTCGGCAGGCGAAAACCTACGAAAAACCGGGCTTTCTCCGGCGGCGGGGTAAAACAGGCTTTCGGAGCCCGGGCTCAGCCGCAGCCCGGGTTGTCGGCGCAGCCGAGCTCGAGATCCTCCCCCGATTCCGAGAAGCCGCAACCGGGAAAAGGAGCTGACGGCGGAGCGCCGCCGAGAAAGAGGAAGTTGAAGATGAAGACCGCCGTGGTGATGTCAAGCCGACCATCGCCGTCCGCATCGCATGCCGCCAGGCAGCCCGGGTCGTTTCCACCGGTGAAGAGAAAGCCGAGCAGGAAGATCCCGCTCGAGATGTCCATATTGCCCGCCTGGCCGCAATCTCCGCGCACGAACGGGCCGATGCCCGGCGGCGGCCGCCGCTCATCGAAGTAGAACGGACCGACCTGGACCTCGACGAAGCCGTCCCCATCGCTGTCGATCTCGTCTCCGATGACTAAGTACCGGCGATTGGGGATCGAGTCCTCCCAGCCGACATCGAGGCAGCCGATATTGAACTTGTACTCGCCGCGGCCGACGGTCATTCCCGGCAACTCGACGCTCACCCGGTGAATTCCGTCACCGGCCGGGGTCATCCCCTCGGTGCAGTCCCAGCCGTTGAACTCACCGCGGACCACGACCGTATCATTCGCCGGGTCGAAGAGACCCTCCCGCTCGTACACGCTCATATCCACCTCGAAGACCAACTCGGCATCAATAAAGGGATTCTCGAGCGCGTTGTAGAACGCTACCCCGGGAGTCAGTTCGAGAAACCCATCTCCATCCTCATCGGGAAGGTCGTTCGTGACCACATAGGTCCGATTGGAAAGCTCCGGCTCCCAGCTGAATTCTTCGCAGGAGATGTTGAACTTGTATTCACTCACGCCAACCGGGTGGGACGGGATCCGCACCGCCAGCTCATAGACGCTCTCATCGAACTCCTCGAGCTCGGCGCTGCAGCTCCAACCGTTGAAGCCCCCTCCAACGTGAACGGTCATGCTCTCGGGAATGAAGATTTTCTCATCGATGGGCCGCGTCATATCGACGCGAAAGAGGATCTCGATGTCGGGCCCGGACTCGATGTCGTCGAAGTAGACGAGCGGAAGCTCGACCTCGACGTAGCCGTCGCGGTTGGAATCCGGCTCGTTGCCGGTGAACCTGTAGCGGCGATTCGAGATGCTGTCCTCCCACCCGGAATCGGCGCAATTGATGTTGAACTTGTACTGCCCGGTACCGACCTGGTGGCCCGAAACCCGGATATAGATCTCGTAGATGCCGTCGGCGTCACCGTCAGCGAGCGCCTCGCTACAGCCCCAGCCGTTGAGGGCCCCGCGAACGACGACCTGGTCTCTGACGGGGTCAAAGCGCCCCGAAGCGATCTGCACATTCATGTCGACCTGGAAAAACAGCTCCGCGTCGGCTCCAGCCACCGCGTCGTCGAAGAAGACAGTCTCGAGAACGAGCTCGCCGAATCCATCGTCATTCTCATCCGGCTCGGCGCCGGTGACGGTATAGCGCCGATTCGAGATCGCGTCCTCCCAGCGTCCGACCCCTCCCTGCCCGCAGTTGATGTTGAACTTGTACTCACCGACCCCGATCACATGATTGGCGACCCGCACCTGGAGTTCATAGACGCCGTCCTCGTCGTCGGACTCGAGCATCGGGTCGGTGCAGCCCCACCCGTTGAGCGTGCCGCGGACAACCGGAAAGTCGATACCGGGGTTGAACCGGCCGAGGCCGATCTGCACGTTCATGTTGACGCGAAAGGTGATCTCGACATTCGCCTGGGCGTGAAGCGAGCAAGCGCAGAGGCCCAGCGCCACGGCGAGCAGAACCGTCTTCATAGCTACGTTCTCCAGCCGGGATTCCAGGGAACCGGCACCAGGGAGGCAACAAACCCTGGGAACCAAAAACACAGGAGACGGCCTCCTTGCGAGAGATCGTCTCCTGTGGAAAAGCCGAAAGACCTCAGCTACCGAGGATCTTGGCGGCGGCCGCGGTGACTTCCGCGACGCTCTTCTTGTCGATCTTGTTCAGACCGAAGGTCTTGACCACCGTCTTGTTCTTATAGATAACGACGGTGTGCTTGGCCTTCTCGTTGATCTTCCAACCCCTGGGAGCTTTCGCGCCCCACGGTTGATGGTCATGTCGACGGCCTTGAGCTTATTGTCCGCGGCAAAAGCCGTAAGCTTCTTGCGCGCAGCCGCCTTGTCATCATCGAGCGAGACAAGGTAGGCGATCGAACCCCGGGAATTGGCGGCAACCTTATCGATTCCCCTGACCAGACTGGCCAGGTCTTTGCCCACGTCGCGTGAAAAGATCGCGACGGAGGCGCTTCTGCCGCCAGCTCATATATAGCAGAGACCGTTTTTCCGTTTTACGAACTTGCCGGTGACGGGAAGAACGCTGAACTTGGCAGTTCCCTCTCCCGCCTTACAGCCTGACTCGACCTTCCCGGACTCGTCCGCGAAAGCGGGCGTCACCAGGAGAGCGGCCAGGAGCATCGCGCTGAACTTCATGAGTAGCTCCTTTCAATAAAGCCGTTTCATTTCCCGTATTAAAACACAACTATTCTCGGCCCGCATCTTACCAGCCCGGGGGCCTGATGGGAAAAAAACCATGGGGCCCGTAACCCTGAGACCAGGGGCGCTCTTGCGATACCCGGACAGTTTCGTATGATCATGGGCCGCGCAAGGTCACGCAACTCTACTGAAACACCACCGGAGAGTGAATGTCCGAGAAAAAAACCGGCCTCGCAAGCTACGAGAACGTCGATGGCGACTACCTCGAAAAGCGCTCGCTGAAAAAAAGCGCCGGCTGGGTGCTGCTCTGGGCGATCGGGGCTGGAGCGGTCATCTCGGGTGATTACGGAGGCTTGAACATCGGCCTGAAGAGCGGCGGCTTTGGAGGATTGGCGATCGCTACCGTCCTGATGGCCATC
>PAOC01000059.1 GCA_002708465.1 Planctomycetota bacterium | reverse complement strand
CGTAGCCCCTCTTCTGCGCAAGCATCTCATTGGCGACGGATACGATATCGTATTCGATCTGGGAAAAAGTCATGGCGCGTGGGTGTCCGATGCTCGGGACGGCTCCGAGTACCTTGACTTCTATACGTTTTTTGCCAGTCTTCCCCTGGGCTTCAACCACCCGGTTTTCAACGATGAGGACGCGGCGCGCCGTCTCTTCGAAGCGGCCGTGCACAAGCCTGCCAATTCCGACTCGCATACATTTGAGCTGGCCAGCTTCACCGAGGCCTTTTCCCGCCACGCAATGACGGATCATTTTCGCCACTTGTTTTTTATTGAGGGAGGAGCCCTGGCGGTAGAAAACGCCCTGAAGGCCGCCTTTGACTGGAAGACTCGACTGAACCTGGAGGCCGGAAGGAGTTCCTGCCCAGGCGATAAGATTCTCCATTTCCAGCAGGCGTTTCACGGGCGCAGCGGCTACACACTTTCTCTGACGAATACCGCCCCTGAAAAAACAGACCTCTTTCCAAAGTTTGACTGGCCTCGAGTCGTCAACCCAAAGGTCCGCTTCCCCTTGGACGCACTGGAGGTTGAGCGGGTTGCCCGGGTTGAGGCGGAGTGCCGGGAGGAAATCCTTGGCTGCTTCGCCAGCCACCCCAACCGGATTGCGGCCATCATTGTTGAGCCAATCCAGGGCGAGGGCGGCGACAACCATTTTCGTAAAGAATTTTTCGAAGACCTCCGGAGGATTGCAGATGACGAAGAGGCTCTGCTCATTTTCGATGAGGTGCAGACTGGCTTTGGGCTGACTGGAAAAATGTGGGCCTACCAGCATTTCGATGTCACTCCCGACATACTCTGCTTCGGAAAGAAAAGCCAGGTGTGCGGCATTATGGCCGGCGAAAGAATTGACCTAGTGAAGGACAATGTCTTCCACGTTTCTTCCCGAATCAATTCAACCTGGGGAGGCGGCCTCGTCGACATGGCTCGCTGCGAGATTATTCTCGAGGTGATGCATCGCGATCACCTGGTTGAAAATGCGAGCCGTACAGGGGAACTGCTGCTCGCGGGCCTCCACGGCCTCGCGGAGGAAAACTCCGAGATCATGTTCAGCCCCCGAGGGCGCGGACTCATGTGCGCTTTTGATTGCAAGGACACCGACCAGCGAAACAGTCTCCTCGGACTTTGCGCCGAGAACCATCTGCTGGTGATTGCCTGTGGAGAGAGGTCCATACGGTTCAGACCTCCGCTGACATTAACTCCAGCCGAGGCAGAGGAAGGGCTCGGGAGGCTATGCGAGGCGCTTGCCCGCCTGTAATTCCGGAGCTAACCGTCCTCGCCGAATGCGGAAATGCCCGTGATGTCATTCCCTAATATCAGGGTGTGGATATCGTGGGTGCCTTCGTAGGTCTTTACGGACTCCAGATTTCGCATGTGCCGTCCGCATTGGTATTCTTCCATGATTCCATTGGCGCCGAGGATGTCCCGTGTGTTTCGCGCGCATTCGAGAGCCATGGCGACGTTGTCGCGTTTTGCCAGCGAGATCTGCTGGGGACGGACAGACCCACCCTCCTTCAGTCGTCCAAGTCGCTGGCAGCGCAATTGAGAGGCGGTGATGGATGAAAGCATATCGACCAGTTTTTGCTGCACCAATTGATAGGACGAGATAGGTGAGCCGAATTGAACCCTTGAGCCAGCGTAATCGATGGCCTCGCTGTAGCAGGCCATCGCCGCGCCTACGGCGCCCCAGGCAATTCCGTAACGTGCCTGGTTGAGACACATCAACGGAGCCTTGAGACCTGTCGTCTTTGGGAGCCTGCAGTCCCTGGGGATTCGGCAGTCTTCAAGATGAAGCTCGGCGGTGTCGGATGTTCGTAAACTCCACTTTCCTTCCTGGGTGGTTGAAGAAAAGCCAGGGGTTCCGTTCTCGACGAGAAAGCCAGAAATTTCGCCATCGCATTGGGCCCAGACCACCGCGACATCCGCGATGGAGCCGTTGGTGATCCACATCTTGTTACCGTTCAGGATATATTCATCGCCTGCCGCATCCGCCCTGGCCTGGAGCCCGGAAGGATTGGAGCCGAAGTCGGGTTCGGTGAGGCCGAAACAGACGATTTTTTTACCCGCGGCCAGCTCCGGCAGCCACCTGGATTTCTGCTCTTCAGTTCCATGGGCATAGATGGCATACATTCCAAGGGAGCCTTGCACGGATACGAAACTGCGCAGGCCGGAGTCGCCGCGCTCCAACTCCTGCAAGGCAAGCCCGTAGGCGACAGGGCCGATTCCAGCGCAGCCGTAACCCTCCAGGTTAGCTCCGAGCAGGCCGAGCTCCGCCATCTCTCCGATCAGTTCCCGGGGGAATCTCCCCTCCTCGAAGCAGGCAGGAAGAAGCGGAAGCGCCCGCTCTTCGACAAATTTCCTTACACTGGACCGTACGAGCAATTCCTCATCAGAGTAGAGCTCATCGAGCTGATAATAATCCGGCGCTTTGAAGGTCATGGTTTTAAACCAAGTGTAACAGTTGCCGGCGGTGTTGTGGAGCCAGCAAAAAAAAGCCTCCCCCTGGGCAGGGAGAGGCTTTTAAAAAAATGGTGACCCCATGGGGATTTGAACCCCAGTTGCCGGGATGAAAACCCGGTGTCCTAGGCCCGACTAGACGATGGGGCCCCAGGCGGAAACACCCGAAGGAGCTGCTGCCTGGAGAGAGCTGCAGGGATCGAACCTGCGACCCACGGCTTAAAAGGCCGTTGCTCTACCGACTGAGCTAAGCTCCCAATTTTTGGAAAATTATAGGAATGACTGGAAAGCTTTCCACCGAAAAATATCCAGTTCACATAGTTGTCAGCTCCTCGGTTTTGCTTTTGAGGAGTTCGTCGACTTTGCCTTCAATGCCTTTGAGTAGTTTCTGGATCTCCTCTTTGAGATCCTTCGATTCATCTTCAGAGATATTTTTGTCTTTTTGCAGCTGGCCGGCCTGCTTGTTTGCATCTCGCCGGACGTTTCGAATAGCGATCCGGGTCTCTTCAGCCGTTTCTTTGGCGAAGGAGGCCAGCTGCTGACGCCTCTCCTGGCTCAGGGGCGGAAGAATCAGCCGTAAGATTTTGCCGTCATTTTGAGGGTTGATACCAAGGTCTGATTTGAGGATCGCCTTTTCAATTTCCGACAGGGCGCTCGGATCGAAGGCCTTGATAAGCAGCTGGTCCGCTTCCGGGGCTGAAATATTGGCGATTTGCTTCAACGGTGTCGGGCTGCCGTAATAATCGACGCGCAGTGAATCAACAAGGCCAGGGTTGGCTCTTCCGGTTCTCATGCCGCGGTATTTGTCTTTCAGGATACCGAGCGCCTTGTCCATGCGATCTTCCGTATCCAACAGTACTGTGTCGTAGTCCATCGACATTCTCCCTAATGAGCTCGGGCAGGAAGCCTATACGACCATGGTCCCAAGGCGTTCGCCGGAAAGAAATTTAACTATATTCCCCTGCTCCTTCATATTGAAGACATTGATAGGCAGAGAATTATCCATGCAGAGACTCACGGCAGTCGAGTCCATAATCCGCAACCTCTGCTGCAAAACATCCAGGAATGTTAATTCTTCAAAAAACTCGGCATCGGGATCTTTTTCGGGGTCAGCGGAGTAGACCCCGTCAACCTTAGTCCCCTTGGCGAGGACATCTGCGCGGATCTGAAGCGCCCGGAGGGCGGCCGTGGTATCGGTGGTGAAGTATGGATTCCCGGTTCCGCCAGCCAGCACGACCACTCTTTTTTTCTCAAGATGGCGAAGGGCTCTTCTTCGAATAAAGGGCTCCGCAAGATCGTTCACGGGAATGGCAGAGAGAACCCGGGTCTCAACTCCGGCGCGCTCCAGGGCGGATTGTAGCGCCAGGGCATTCATGATCGTGGCCAGCATCCCCATGTTGTCCCCGGTAATGCGCCCTATCTCATCTCCGGCAATCTGGGCTCCTCGTAAGAAATTGCCTCCACCGCAAACCATCGCGAGTTCGGCATTCCCCTGGGCCAGCCCCTCCTTGATCTGCTGGGCAAAATCCTGGACATGGGTAGGGTCGATACCGAACCCCCCCTTCTCGCAGAGCATCTCGCCGGATATTTTAAGAAGAATCCGATTGCCAGCCATTCGGCTATTTCTCCACCACGCAAAGAACGGGATAAAATTACTACAAAGGCTTAAACATCAGGAGCCCAAACTGTGTCAATAGTAAAACACCCCGGCCGAATGCGGCCAGGGCGCCAGGTTACTTATTGTTAAGCGAGGATCAGGCTTCAGGTTCGCGNCGGTCNNCTCNTCAGCGNCGGGCTGCTCTGCCGCGGGCGCGGCGGGCNGCTCTTCAGCGANAGCCACNTCAGGGGGNGCCTCAACATTCGCGGCCTTCTTCTCCGCCTCCTTGCGAGCGACCTCGCCCGCTCTGGCCTTGCGGAAGATTTCGTCGCGTTCCTTTTTCGCGTCGAGATCTNCCTGCCGGGCAGCATCCACCTTCTCCTGCTCCTTCTTGCGCGATTCGGCCTCCTCCATCTTCTTCTTCTCCTCTTCAGCCTGGACCATGGCGTATTTCTCCTTGCCGGCGAGAAGCGCGTCCGCCAGGGCGCCGAGGATGATCTCGATGGAACGGAAGGCGTCATCNTTGCCAGGAATGACAATGTCAACAAGTCCGGGGTCGCAGTCGGTGTCCACGAGGGCAATGACAGGGATTCCACATTTTCGAGCTTCGCGGATGGCGATGTGCTCGCGGCGAATATCCACGGCGATCAGGGCCGCGGGTATTTTTTCCATTTTCCTGAGTCCGTTAAGGTTGGTGAAGATCTTTCGGCGCTCTCTCCTCAGCCTCGAGACCTGCTTCTTGGAGTGCNGCTCAATTTCTCCGGTTTCCTCAAGAGCCTCCAGCTCAACAAGCCTCTTGAGGCGCTTGCGGATGGTATGGAGGTTTGTCAGGCTGCCGCCAAGCCAACGCTCGGCAACATAGTGATTTTCACTGCGTTCGGCTTCCCTCTGCACGATTGATTTTGCCTGGCGCTTGGTGCCGACAAAGACAACCTGGCTGCCCTGGGCGCTGATCTGGGTGAGAAAGTTGCAGGCCCGAACAATNCCCTTGAGAGTCTCGCGCACATCGACNATGTGGATGAGATTTCTTTTGCCGAAAATGAACGGCTCCATTTTCGGGTGCCAGCGGCTGACTCGATGACCGAAATGGACTCCGGCCTGNATGATTTCCTTGACGTCTACAATGGCCAAGACAGTACTCCTTTCACCCAACGATTGAGCTCGAAGGGGCGATCGGTTAGTTGCCGATCTTTAGTAGTTATGCGGGATTCTTCAGCTCGAAGATCCCTGGGAAAATTTGCTAAAACAACCTCTGTCGGTTGTCTTGAGAATCCCGNAATTTATCACAGAGGAAGCGGGGTGTCAAACAGGCATCGGTGCCGGAAATATAAGGGTCAGAAACCGCCCAGTTTGTCNTGCTGCTCTTTGATCTTTAATTGTATCCGGGTGGCGATCTCGATGGCCTGGAGGCCGTGTAANCCGGTNACAACCGGCTCACGGCCGGTTTTCACAGCGTGCAGGAAAGACTTGAGCTCATTTTTTAACGGCTCATCTGAAGCAACGTGGAGCTGCTCGATGCTGAAATACTTGGTGAAGAGCGGATAAGACCCCTGGTCCGCCTCCATCTTGGCCATTTCCTTGATATCGATATTTTTGCGGTCAAAGCCTTCCTTGAAGCCCATTCGCATTCCGGTTTTGGCTATGTAATCNAGGGAAAGATAGGAGTCCCTGCTGAAGATGCGCATCTTGCGGCTCTTTTGGATCGCGACCCTGCTGGCCTTGACCATGACGGTGCAGCCGTTTTCGAAGGTGAGCCTGGCGCTGGCGAGATCTTCGGTCTCAGAGAGAACCTTGGTGCCGACAGCCTCGAGCCCGACGACGGGAGAATCTACCAGATTGAGCGCTATGTCAATGTCGTGGATCATCAGGTCGAGCACCACGCTGGTTTCAACTGAACGAAAGCTGAATGGGTGTATTCGATCGCACTCGATGTATACAGGGTCTCGGAGGAAAGGATGAGCCGAGAGAACGACGGGATTGAATCTCTCGATATGCCCGACCTGGAGGGTGACCCCCGCCTCATCTGCAAGCCTGCAGAGGGCCTCCCCTTCTTCGGTGGTCGAGGTCATGGGCTTTTCGACAAGGACGGAAATGCCGGCCTCGATAAAGCGGGTGGCGACCTCGGCGTGTGTGGGGGTGGGAGTCACGATGCTGGCCGCATGAATGCGGGACAACAGNTCCGGGGTCAATTCGGAAAAATATGGGACTCCAAGCTTCTCTCCGATTTCCCTGGCTTGATCTGGAGAGCTATCAAGGACGCCCTCGAGAACTACGTCATCAAGCTCGGTGTAAACGCGAGCGTGGTTTTTCCCAAGGTGCCCNACTCCGACCACGAGAACCCGAACGGGCTCGTTTTCAGCAGGTCTTCTGGCTGAGATNGCCAATTAAATCAACTCCACTTGANGCCAGGCTTATTCACTTGAGGGCTGACGGGCTCGTCCTTTGTGCCCCTGGTCAGCGCGATCAAGGAAGTTAACGAGGTTTTGAACTTCAGGGCAATCCCAAAGCCTGTCTTTAAGAATTTTGACCGCCTCGACACGCGAGTAGCCCTCACGGTAAAGGCAGCGGTGTGCTTCCTTGAGATTCTCCATGCTCTCGGGAGAAAAACCGTGTCGCCTGAGACCGACCTTGTTGATAGACCAGACCTTCACCGGGCTGCCCTCAACCAGCATATAGGGAGGGACGTCAAGGCTGATTCGGGTCATCCCGCCAATGAAAGCTGATTCGCCAACGGTTGCGTAATGATGCACAGCGGCCAACCCACCGAAGGTCGCGTTNNTCTCTACAGCCACATGGCCGCCNAGCAGGACATTGTTGGCCATGGTGATTCCATCCCCAAGTATGCAGTCATGGGCAACATGGCAACACGCCATCAGCAGGTTCCTGTTTCCAATGACGGTGTTNCCGCCGCCGTGGCGNGTGCCCAGGTGAATGGTCACGCATTCACGAATGGTNTTNCCATCGCCGATGAGGACCCATGAGTCCTCACCCTCAAATTTCTTGTCCTGGGGATCGGCGCCAACGACCGCGCCGGGGTAGATCTCATTGCTCTCCCCAAGGACGGTGTTCGCCAGCAGCGACACATTATTGTGGAGCTTGCAGTTGTCGCCAATGCGGCAATTTGGCCCTACATAGGTGAAGGGCCCGATCTCGACATTGGAGCCGATTTCAGCCGTCGGATGGACGACGACATTTTCACCGCCGATTGAATATTCAGCTTGTTTCCTCGATGACCAGAACACGGGCAGTCTNACCCCCTTGGTAATTACTATGGACGTGGATTTACGAGGGCGTAACGAATTTCGGCCTCAGCGACGAGCTGANCCTGGACATAAGCCCTGCCTTGGACCTGGGCTGAACGGCTGCGAAGCCGGTCAGTTGAAACTTTCAAAACGATTTGATCCCCTGGAACCACCGGCTTGCGGAATTTTACATTATCAAGAGAGAGAAGGTAGGCGCTGATGTCCCGATGCCCCTCTCCAGCCTTGATAACGATCCCCCCAAGCTGTGCAAGAGCCTCGACGATAAGGACGCCTGGCATCACCGGATTGCCCGGGAAGTGACCCTGGAAAAATTCTTCATTGACGGTGACGGACTTGACCCCTGTCGCACTGACATTGGGTTTAAGCTCGTCTACCCGGTCGACCAGCAGGAAGGGGTAACGATGCGGGAGAATGGCTTCGATCTGGCTTCCTGCAAGAGGGGCCGAAATAACGCCCTGGTCCGCCACCCCAGTGCCATTCCCTCGACTGGAGGGGTAGGTCGAGCCATTGCCGTTGATCTTGTTGTGGCTGTGAAGGAAGGCGCCCGCAAGGTCGGCGTTGAGAGAATGGCCGCTCTTGATCGCCTGGATGTCGGCCTGGATGGATGCGTTGGCAAGGAAGAGATCACCGAGGAGGTCAAGAATCTTGTGGCGGACAAATTCATCCTCGAAGCGAAGCTCGTTGTCAATAATGCCATCCGGCCCGAGAACCAGTGTGTTGGACGGATCCGCTCCTTTGCCGAGGCCGGCGGCCTGGAGTCGCTCAACCTCATCGAGAAGAACGAAGGTTCTGGCGGGAGCGATCTCTCGCGCGAATGCGTCTTCATCGATCAAGATGCTGAGATACTGGGTGCCCAGGAGCGGTGAATTGTAGTCGAGGGTGTAGGAGACCCTGAGTCCCTCCGGGTTGGACATCGCGATGACGCTTGAGTCTCCGCTGGAAAGAACAATGGGCTGGTCGACACCAATTTGCATCGCCGGCTCTCCCTGGTCCACAACCCCTGCCTCCTTGACAGCTTCGTAAAAAGGAAGCGCACTCCCGTCCATGCCGGGGAGCTCAGGACCATCGATCAGAACCTCGAGATTGCAGACACCTGCAGCAAAAAGAGCGGACATCAGATGCTCAATTGTCTGCACACTGGCTTNGCCNTGGGTGAGNCTTGTACANCTGGGAAGCNTTCCAGAATTCTCCGGNGAAGCCTTGACCCCCGGCCTGCCCGGAAGGTCGGTGCGAACAAAAACGACACCGCTGTCGGCAGGCGCGGGCTGCAGCTCGATGGCAACTTCAACTCCCGTATGGAGGCCCTTGCCCTTTAAGCGGGAAGAGCAGGCTATGGTCTTTTGGCTAGGCATTTCAGCTTCAAAGGAATTCATACAAGGTTGGTCGCCCNCGAGNGGCCGACCGCCTTGAAATATCCCCGGTCTACCCGCGTTTGTAGCGTTGGTTCAGCCGATTGGTGACTTCTTTGGTGATGTCGTATTCGGGCTTGGAGAAATGGATGATCTTCCAATGAAATCCCGCCCCTGGCTGGAGTTCAGCGGTAACGGCTTTTTCAAGGACCAGGTCGAGATCTTTTGCGGTTGCGACCGTCTCGATCTCTTTGGCAATCTCAGCACGAATCACCTTGATAATGCCAGCTTGCTGCTTGGCGATCTCAGACTGCCCCTTCTTCTGGGTTTCTCTGAATTTTCTTTTTAATTCAAGACCCTCTGAGAGGATTTTTACGTAAGTCGGAGACTCCTGCTTGATAGATTTCAACTCCTCCTCCTTGATCGCTATTCCTTCCTTGAGGGTATCGAGGAGCCGGGTAGTCTTCTCAATAGCAGCTTTCAATTCCCCNGNTTTATCGATCTGCTTTTGGTATTCGTTAAAAATCTTCGAAATATCAACAACAGCTGTTCGGGGAGGCAGGAATGTAGTGAAGGCTTGCGCGCCCAGGTAGAAGAACCCCCCGGAAGCACATAAGAGGAACAGAGTTAACACCGCAGCCCGCAACCGTAACTTTCTCATACGCTTCAGTCCTTTGATCAGCGAATTTCTTTATTCGGTACTATCCAACAGGGTGCAGCATCCACATTCACGCCGCCCTTGGAATACAAAAATGCCCTGGACCGACACATTTTACGACTCTATATTCCGGCCNCAAGCCNAAAACGCCCATTGAGAGCCCAAATGCAGCTTATCGGCCTCATGCCGCTATCTCAGGCCATTTCGTGATGGTCCTGGGACGGAACATAGTCACTCTCGTCGGAGCGATAGGTGTGACTGTCGAATCTCTGAAGGTGTTTGGTAAAGTGAAGATTTACATCCCCTACCGGGCCGTTACGGTTTTTAACCAGGAGCACCTTAGCCAGGTCTTTTACCTTGTCTGTATCCTCTGAATCCTTGTCCATGTAATATTCGGGCCGATGGAGCATCATGATGAGATCCGCATCCTGCTCAATCGCCCCTGACTCCCTGAGGTCAGACATGCGAGGGCGCTTGTTGTCTCGATCCTCAACTTTGCGGCTGAGCTGAGAGATCGCGACAACAGGAAGTCCCAAATCCCGGGCGATACCTTTGAGGCCCCGGGATATCGTTGAGATCTCCTGCTGGCGGCTTTCTCCTCCGGCTCCGTCCATGAGCTGGAGGTAGTCTACGANAATCAGGTCAAGCTTCTGCTTTTTATGGAGGCGCCGGGCTTTTGCGCGCAGGCTGAGCACCGTAAGCCCGGCGGAGTCATCGATGAATATTTTTTTATCGTGCAGGTGNCCAGCGGCGGTCACCAGGAGCTTTGTTTCTTTAGTGGAAACGCTCCTGCTCCTGACCCGGGTGGAGTCAACGCCCGCGCTCATGCACAGCAGGTTGGTTGCAAGCTCCTGGCGCGCCATCTCGAGGCTGAAGATGGCAACGGACTTAGGCTGAGAACCATCGGCTGGAGCCTCGCAGATTTTTTGAACTATATTCAGGCAGAAGGTTGTTTTTCCCATGCTGGGGCGTCCGGCAACAACAACAAATTGCGCGGGTCTCAGGCCAATAACCATCTGATCAAGATCCGGATATCCCGTCTTGAGGCCGGTATCCTCCTCGTTCTCAATCTGGCTAAAGATCGCCTCGAGTTCGTCCTTGATGGGCGTGAATTCATTCCCGGTACAGTTCCCCTCGGCGACCTTGAGAATGGCTGTTTCCGCGGAATCGACAATAACCTGGGAGCCCTCGTTGGATTCATAGATCTTGCTCACGATTGAAACGCAGGTCTCGTGAAGGCCTCGCAGAACCCCTTTTTCCCTAACTATTCGGGCATAGGATTCAGCATTGCCGGCGGCGGGCATGAAGTCTTCAAGTTCATCGAGATAATCGACCCCGCCAATCTTCTCTTCATCTCCCCGCTTTTTGAGCTCCTCCCAGAGCAGGACCTGGTCGAGGGACTGATGTTGCGTNTAGATGTAGTTCGCNGCATCGAAGATCTTCTTGTGGCGATTGCTGTAGAAGTCATCGGTGGTGACGACGTCAAAGACGCCCTGGGCGGCCTCGCAATCAATCAACAACGCACCCAGAACGCTTTTTTCCGCGTCAGTATTATGCGGTAGTTCTCGCTCGCTCACATCACCACCTGTAAACCACAAGTATGTTTGCCGTTAATTGTGCAGGCCGAAACCGGCCATGACAGCAAATATCAAATCAAAAAGAGCCGGCGGCTCTTCAGTCTNCGTCAGCCTAAGTCTCACCTTCATCTTCGGAGCCATCTTCGCTCGCTGGCTCTTCAGGGTTTTCAGCTCCCCCGTCCTCGCCAGCCGCAACAGCTACGGAATCATCGTCGTCGGCTTCTTCATCCTCATTGAGGAANTCCATGGACCCGACCTGGCTTTCGTCTCCCTTGACAACCCACACCTTGGCTTCACATTCAACGTCAGGGTGAAGCCTGATTCGCACCATGTAGATTCCGAGCTCTTTGATAGGCTCCGCGAGGAGGATCGACTTGGGCTCGATCTCGATGTCTTCAGCCGCGAATTGGGCCGAGATGTCCCTGGCGCTGACGGAACCATAAAGGTGGCCTTCTTCGCTTGCGTTGGTTACTACCGTGCAGGAGGCCTTCTCAATTTCCTTGGCGAGGACCTCGAACTTCTCCTTGGTCTCTTGCTCAAGGGCAATTAGCCGACGGCGCATACCTTCAAATCGGTTTACGTTGTCAGCTGTCACTTCAACAGCGAAACCTTGAGGGAGGAGATAGTTGCGCCCGTAACCAGCGGCAACCTCTACGATGTCTCCGATATTGCCAAGCTTTTCGATATTACGCTGTAAAAGTAACTTCATGGTTTTGTCTTCCTAACAAGTTTGGGCGCGCTGCGCNCCCGTGACGGGCAACGACGCCATCAGAANGGCACCTCGTCGTCACCACNTCCCCCGCCANCGGATTCTCCCTGGAATTCATAGTCCGTATGAGGAGCCTGCGGGGCTTCAGCATTGCTGCTCTGGCCCCCGCCTCCACCCGGAGAATCGCCGGAATCTTTGCGGGAATCAATAAACTGAAAATTTTCACCGTTAACGGATAGTTTGCTGCGCTTCTGGCCATCCTTTTCCCAGGAGTCGAACTTAAGGCGGCCTTCAACAAAGAGCGGCCGGCCCTTGCTGAGGAACTTACAAACCGTTTCTGCCGTGCGGCCCCAGAAAGTAACCTCGACAAAGGTTGTTTCTTCCTGTCGCTGGCCATCAGCGCTGTTGAAGACTCGATTGACCGCCATGCCGACATCTGTGACAGCTGTCCCCTTCGGGGTGTAACGAAGTTCCGGGTCCCTCGTAAGGTTCCCCATCAAAAATACCTTATTAAAGCTGGCCATAAATTTTCTCCCGTTTTGACCCTCATATTGTCGAAAGACATCTTTCGACTACAAGGCAATCCTGAGCTTAAAAATCACAATCGCAATTAAGCCCAGCAAAATTGCCGAACACCAACTCCACTCTGGGCAGCCGCTATAAACGGCCCGTCGCCCTTACTCCAGGCAATCTGGGTATCAAACTAGATTCAGGCCTCCTCGTTTTCGGCCTCGGTATCATTTTCTACAGATTCAGATCCGGCTTCGCCTCCAGCCGCCGTGTCGTCAGGTTCACTCGCTTCGGCAGCCTCTTCGGGAGCAGCATCTTCCACCGCGGCCTCGGCAGCCTCTTCGGGAGCAGCATCTTCCACCGCGGCCTC
>PAOC01000019.1 GCA_002708465.1 Planctomycetota bacterium | reverse complement strand
GATCCTCTTCTTGGTTTTTTTATTCACGGTTAGGCTTGGCTCCAGGTAAAGGGTTTATTCCCTCTGCGTTCATCGGCTAAAGTCTTGCGCAGGCAGCGAGAGAAACTTGTTTTCAAAAGTAACTCCAATAGTTGAGTCGAGATCAGGTGATTCCTAAGAAGCTCTACAAGATCGGCGAGGTCATGCGATATACCGGTCTTACCCGCCAGACCATCCATAACTATACGACCTTCGGACTTATAACAGAAGCCGAGCGTACAGAGTCGGGTCATCGCTTGTACAGCGAGAAGGTGTTTCCCAGGATCGAGCGGATCATCAAGCTCAAGGACGAGGGCCGGAGTCTCAGGGAAATCGTCAGCATTCTCAACGGGTGAGAGCGGGTCTCTTTTGGGCGGAGGGACTCGCTTGGCGGGGGAGTCCCTCTCTCCTCGTCAAAGAGCCGTTGATGGGCCGATAATTCTTGTTCCGGTCCGATTTCATGGCGATCTCGACTCGGCTGGTCGTTTTCGAGGCCCAGGGGTCTGCCTCGGCACCAAAGTCACAAGGGATAGTGGCTTATTTATCCCTCCACAACACTCTATTGTGCTTTGAAACAGCGTGTTTTAAGGGGCAGTAAGGAATGCGTAACTACTTTTATTTAAATAGCTTGGATAAAATCAAATTCCGAAAATGTGCTTTACATTTTATAAACCAATTTTTATATTCGGNTCTACCTGACTGGGGCAGAACATTTTCGGATGTTCAGACGCCCTTGGGACGCGGCCACAGGAGAGTTAGCCGTTTGCTCGAGAANTGAAGAGAAAGAAACCAACCCCTNTACCGGTCAGGGGACAATGGGGTTCGGGGCGGCCAGCAAGGGGCCTGCCACGAGTTCCGAAGGAAGGAATGTGGAAAAGGAAATAATGCAGAGGGGAGGACGAACCCGGTCAGTTAACTGCCGTGTCTGTCCAATGTTATTTCCTTTTCCTTTCTTTTTCCCGGNNACCGCCGGGAGCGCCGTTCACCAGGATGNGATGAACAGCNGGACATGAGAACCGGGCAAGGGGACTGAGCAGGGAAAATTGAGCACTTTGTGGCGGAATTGGAGTTCGGGTCAGCGGATATCAGTCGTGGTCGTTTTNACCACGCTGGTGAGCTTGTTCCTGTGGAGCTACACNGCCNGGAGCACAGAGACCTGGAAGGNGCTGTTCGAGNCCAGGCTGGGGCGCAATTCCGATGANCTGCGCGAGCTTCTCGCCCGGCTGGATACAGAGGAGATCCCCTGGCNGCTGAACCAGAAAACCGATGGACGTAAATTCGATATCCAGGTTCGNCCGGGANATGANTATAAAAAAGCCCTTCTGCTGGCCGCTGAAAACGGCCTGNTCGANGAGGAGGNGGACTCGGAGGNCCAGGGNNTCTTCGGCGGCGGACTGACTGATACTCCGGAGAGGGNNCGCCTGAGGCTGGAGCAGGTAAAGATTCGCAAGGTGGAGAAGGCCATTCGCTNNCACCCCGGGATCTCCTTTGTCGACCTGGTGATCAAGCATGGNNAGTCCGGCAGGTTNGCAACCGATCGNGACACTCCCGATACGGCNGTCGTTCTCCTNCGGATGANNGATTCAACCNNNCGCCTGGTGACGAGAGAGGCGGAGANGATCCGCAAGNTGGTNAGCAGCGCGTTNGCCATCGAGGTCGAGAGGATCCAGATTGTCGACAGCAATATGCGGGATTACCCCGGCGGCNCAGATGNCCTTGCCGAGGTCATGGCCCGGGACCTGCGGGCCGAGGTGCAGAAAGACATCAGCGAAGTCATCGAGGGGCTCTACCTTGGCGTCTTCGCAAANGAACAGTTTCGCCTGGGGGTCATNATTGATGACATCGCCGTAGATNGNCCGAAGACCGGGGCGTCTGTTCCTGCCNCGGAAGCGGAAGCNTCCGGCGNGGTTGTCGGGGCGGGCGGAGCTGGCGAGGCGGCTGGTGAGTCTCGNCCCGGTANCGCCAACCTGAANCTGAAGTATCGCGCTACGGTGAGNCTCGTTCTTGATATCGGCGCGGTCAAGGAGGTCCTGGCTCGGCGCGACCAACTCCTTGAGAGCGAGGACAAGCCNGCCTCCGCGNATGGCTTTGCGGGNCGCCTCAAGGCCTTCGNGCGTGAGCAGGAGGAGTTCCTGGCTCGTCAGTTGCCGCTGGACAACGCCCGGGTGACAGTAAAGACAGAAGCTTTTTTCAGGACGGAAACAAAGGAAGCCGGGGCGCCCTCATTTATCGCNGNCCTCTTTGAGAAGGATTGGNAGCTCGGGNCGCTTTCAGATGCATCNATCTANGCCGGAGGCGGGTTTGTCATGACCTTGCTGGCCTACNGCCTCTTCANGATAAGGGCGAGAAGGAAACGAGGCCTTGAGCTGGAGCTGGCGGCTTCGAANCGCACCGATGCATGCCGGGAGACCCTGGACGCGGTAGAAAAAGCCGGAAGGCTTGCCAGGAACACTCCGGAGGTCTCTTCGGCNGTGGTGAAGATGTGGTTGAGCGAGGGNCTGGACCCGGTAGTTGAAATGTCAAATCCGGCGGGAACCGNGGCCNGGAACTGACGCAAGCTGTCTGCGGCGGGAAATNAAGAGAAAGAGATCNGGTTAGATTCATGAGTATTCCNGTCACCCTNGAGNTGGGANGCGGCNCCGAGTCCGNGAGCGATTCCGAGATNCTGACCTTTTCGAGGCTTTCGGGCTTGAGGAAGGTCGCGGTTTTGTTTCGTTCGCTGGCACTGCAGGACGAGGCCTCCGCCCGGACCCTGTTGGGGTCTCTCAANAGCATGGAGCAGGTCAGGATCAAGGAGGAGCTCGATTCCATGGGCGTCCTCGAAGCGGATATGGTGACCGATGTTCTCAGGGAGTTCGATGTGCTCTGCGGGATACACAAGGCCTACCGCGAAGGTGGAGTCGATGGAGCGATCTCAGTTGGTGAAAAGTTTCTTCACAAGGGCGAGGCGCGCCGGCTGGCCCTCGTTCTCGGCAGCCAGAACGGGGTTGATCCGGGATTCGATACCGCCTCGCAAGGAGATGCCTCGCAGCGCCAGGCCGAGGTGTCCGGGCAGGTAGACGGAGAGGGTGACGAAGATGGATCCGGCGAGGGCGCTGGTGAGGCGCAGGCTGAAGCCGAAGACGCGAAGGCGGATGGTGAGGAGACCCTCGCCCTCGCGGATCTCGAGGAGAAAGACCTCGAAGATGTCGTCACCTGAGGGTGCCGGCGGCGTGAGGCCTCCAGCGGGGGCAAGGAAAGAAAATGGAGAGAGCCGAGATGAGAAAGAATGGGCGAATCGGGCCGCGCCGGCTTCCGGTCTTTTTCGTCATCGCGTATCTTAGCGTCCTCAGTAGCTCGGCTTTCGGCTTCCTGCTAGCGCAGGACGGAACGCATGTTCAGCCGGATGAGACTGTCGGCGAATTGTTGAGCGGTTCAGCTCCGCCGGAGACAGCGGTTGTTTCACCCGCCAGCGAGAGCCTGTGGAGAACCACCGGGGTCTTGATACTGGGGGCCGGCCTCGGGGTCCTGTTGCTGCTTTCCTGGCAGCGTCAGCGCCCCTCCTCCGGGGCTACCCGCGGCGGGCGTGCATCCCTCGAGGTCATTAGCCGGGCCCCGCTTTCACCGAAGCATACCGCCTGCCTGCTCAAGGTGGGCCCCGACAGGCTTCTCGTCGTCGCCCTGTGCGGCGATGCCATGAGTCCCCTGTGTACGATTGAAGGAGAGGATGAGATCGGCAGGGTGCTGGGCGAGCAGGAGCCATCCTCTGCGCGGGCTCCGTGGCTCGACGAAGAGGGCACAGCGGCCGGTACCGCTGCCAGTTCCGCGCCGGAGGGTGGAGGGGTCGCTCCGGGGGACATCGATGCCGGCTCCGGCCGCGTCTTTGCTTCTTCCGAGCCGACAGATTCTTCAAAGCAGACCAAGGCGGGGCAATGATTCGAGAGAGATCCAGATTGCTGAAGATCCTGTGCTGCGGCCTGTTGAGCTGCGGGCTGCCGGCAATCGGAGCTGGACTCTTCGCTGAGGAGGCTGTCGCTGAGGAGGCCGAGGCCGCAGGCGCGGGTGATACTCTCAAGGCTCTTACCGGGCTCGATAGCGAAAATCTTGGCGTTCCCCTCCGAGCCCTGGCGCTGGTCACGGTTTTCGGTGTCGTTCCCTCGATCGTTCTGCTGACGACCTGTTTCCCGCGAATCCTGGTGGTGCTCTTTTTTCTCAGGAAGGCTCTCGGCACCCAGGACCTGCCGCCCAATATGCTCGTTTTTGGACTCTCCTTCCTGTTGACGGGAGCCGTGATGTTTCCCACCTGGCAGGAGATCCATCAGGAGGCCTATGTGCCTCTGGTGGAAACAAAGGAGATCAACGCGGAGCTGGCCCTTCAGAGGGCAGAGCTGCCGGTGAAGAGATTTATGCTTCGGCACACCCTGCGGGATGACCTCAGGCTGATGCTCGGAGTCTCCTCCCAGGGAGCGGGGAAGCCGGCCTTTCCATCGGCCGCCGCCGGAGAGCTCTCCGTAAAGAAGTCGGAGGGCTCCGTCAGCCAGCAGCTGGAGGAGCTCAGTTTTTTCACGATNCTTCCCGCCTTCGTATTGAGCGAGNTGAAGACGGCCTTNCANCTGGGCTTCCTGCTCTTTCTTCCATTTCTNCTGGTNGANCTGGTGGTNTCCGCGGTGCTCGTATCGATGGGAATGATCATGCTNCCTCCCACCCTCGTTTCGCTGCCTCTGAAGATCCTGGTCTTCGTGCTGGTGGATGGATGGAGCCTGGTGGTGGGTCAACTGCTCGCCGGTATCCAGGGCGGTTAGNGGANAAAACAGGAGATGCAATCNGNGATGAAGAACAAGGTGATGGTTGNGNCGGGCNGGAGTCTTCCNGGCTCCCCGGGAGAGGAGGACTGATGGAGACAGCTATCGAACTCTCACGCGGCGCCCTCTCAACGGCCATCGAGCTTGCCNTGCCGGTGATGGTGGTGGGCCTGGCGGTTGGGGTGATCGTAAGCGTNTTCCAGGCGATGACNCAGGTGCATGACCAGACCCTGTCTTTTATCCCGAAGATCCTGGCCATGGTGGCGGTGATNCTNTTGCTGCTGCCCTGGTTTCTCAAGGTGATGGAAGGTTATACCCGGACCGTTTTTGAACAGCTGGGAGATGGGTTTTTCCCCTGAGATGATGCCCGCAAGCGAATCCCGGAATAAGAAGTGATTGAGATAAATGCAAGAGGTGACGATAGAGCAATGGGTGTTCGAGTCCCTGCCCCCGGCGGCGATTCTCGTCGGCTGCCGCCTGGTGGGNCTGTTCATTCCNGCTCCGTTTTTTCGCAGCGGAATGCTNCCCTGGCGNTTGAAGATCGCCGTGGTGGCCGTGCTGAGCCTGGGCGTCGTAGTNTCGCCTGTGCTGCGGGAGAGCCTGGNTGGAGTGGAAGAGGGCGTACTCGAGAGCCTGCGGGATCCGTCGCGNTGCTGGCTGATNCTGGCTGGAGAGCTGCTCGTCGGCGTAGCCCTTGGCTGGAGCGTGCTCGTGGTGCTGGCCTGTGCCCAGGGCGCGGCCGACCTGATCTCGCAGCAGGCCGGGCTTACGGCGAGGCTCATCGCCGACCCCCAGTCCGGGGGAGGAGGCTCTCCATTGGGAATTTTCTATCATGGACTGGCCGTCTATCTCCTGCTGGCCTTGAATCTCCATCACAGCCTGATCAGGTCTGTGCTGGAGAGCTTTTCCTGGGTTCCGCCGGGNTCCCTCACGGCGGCCTCGGTGCCAATCGTCCTGGGACGCCTGGGGCTCGAGGTTGGTGGNGAGCTCTTCCTGGCGGCCCTGGTGCTTGCNNTGCCCATCNTCCTTTCTCTCGCCCTGGTAACGNTGGCCCAGGCNGCNCTGGGAAGGGCGCTTCCCCAGGCCGAGCTGTTTACCCTGGGCTTGCCGGTAAGGCTGCTGGTCGGAATGGCGGCGCTCTACGCGTCGCTGCCGGTCTCGGTAAGGTATGTGGGCGGGATGCTGCGTTCGGCAGTGAGGGATGGAGAAGGTTTTCTTTCGAGCTGGAGCGGCTGATGGTTTCCGGAGGTAATGGATAAAAAAGATGTCGTCGCATTGGGACCAGAAAACTGAGAAGCCTACCGAGGCAAGGCGCCGTCTGGCCCGGGAGCAGGGACGTGTCGCGGTAAGCCGCGACCTCGTTGCGGCCTTTTCCCTGCTCTGGATTCTCCTGGCGTTTCGCCAGCTCGGAGGTCCGTTTCTTGAGCGCGCCACGACCAGGGTCGGTGAGCTGCTGCGGGAAGCCTTTGTCGCGCAGAAGCTCACCTCGCTTACCGCGCCTCCCTTTCTCCGCGACATCCTGCTGGAGGCGGCGGGCTTCCTGGTGCCGGCGCTCTTGGCGATGATCGCGCTGGTGCTGATCTCGAGTCTCGTTCAGAGCGGCTGGGTTTTCAGGCCCACCGCGGTCTCTCCCGACCTCGGGCGCCTGTCTCCGGCCGCCGGCTGGGGAAGATTTTTCTCTTCGAGTTCCTTAGCCTCGGGTTTCTTCGCGCTGGCGAAGTGCGCCTGGCTTGCCGGCGGACTCTATTGGGCGGTCGCCCCTCTGCTTGCCGGCAGGGGCGCCGTCAGCCCGCAAATCCTGATGAGCAGTCCGGGTGTCGCCGGCGTGCGGCTCGGATCGGAGTATCTTCTCAGTTCCGCGGCCGTCCTTGTTGCCGGACTCATCGCGCTTGGAGTTCTCGACTGGTTCTACCGGTGGTGGAGGCTCGAACGAGAGCTGATGATGACGAAGGAAGAGCTCAAGGAAGAGCTCGCCCGGCAGGAGACGCCCGAGATCATACGCCGGAAGCGTCGCGGCCTGGCGAAGCGCCTGGTGGCCGCGGCAGCCGCGGGTCGAGGGGGTGTTGAATGAGTACGAAGGATGTTCTGAGGAATTCAGGCGCCTACAGTATCTGGGGGCGAATCAAGTCGCAGCCCGATCTCTTCTTTGGCGTGATCCTGATCTGTATTCTCATGGTCATCCTGGTGCCGCTGGCCCCGGTGCTCGTCGATTCGCTGTTGATTATCAATATCACGATATCACTGCTGGTCCTGATGAGGGCCGCCTCCGTCACACGTCCGCTGGATTTCAGCGTCTTTCCATCTCTGTTGCTGGTGGTGACGTTTGCCCGCCTGTCGCTGAATATCGCGACCACCCGTCTGATTCTCGGCAATGCCGCCGAGGGTCCGTTGGCGGCGGGCAAGGTGGTTCAGACCTTCGGCAGCTTTGTCGGCGGTGACAACCTGGTGGTCGGTTTCGTAATTTTTACAGTCATCGTGCTGGTCCAGTTTGTTGTCATTACCCGGGGAGCGACGAGGGTTTCGGAGGTGGCGGCCCGCTTCCAGCTCGATGCCATGCCCGGGAAACAGATGAGCATCGATGGAGATCTTGCCGCCGGTCTCATCGACCAGGAATCGGCCAGTGAGCGCAGGCAGGAGGTCGGTCGCGAGGCTGATTTCTACGGTTCGATGGACGGCGCCAGTAAGTTCGTTCGTGGAGACGCGGTGGCCGGAATCGTCATCATGCTGGTGAACATCATCGGCGGTCTCGGGATCGGTATGATCTATCACGGCATGAGCGCCGCCGGCGCCCTCGAGGTCTTCGGCCGGTTGACCATTGGCGACGGTCTGGTGAGCCAGGTCCCCGCCCTGATGGTCTCTATCGCGGCGGCGCTCCTGGTGACACGAAGCGCCGCCAGCGAGCAGCTCAGCATCGATCTCGGCCGGCAGGTCTTTTCGAGTGACTGGATCCTCTTCACCGCGGCGATCTTCCTCTGGTTGCTGCTTCCTTCCGGTCTCCCGGTCCCGATGCTGCTGCTGACCTCCGCGGCTTGCGGTTGCTGCGGCTTCATTCTTCGCAGGGAACGGATAGAGAAGGAGGCCAGGGAACGTACCGTGCTTCAGAGCGAGGAGCTGGACCAGGCGCGTGTGCCCGTGGTTGATGTGAAAACATTGATGAAGGTCGAGACGCTTGAGCTGCTGATCGGCTTTCACCTGGTCAGCCTCCAGGATCGCGACCGCGGCGGTGACCTGCTGGAGCGTCTCGCCTCGATGCGTCAGAAGCTCGCGCTGGAGCTTGGGCTGCATGTGCCGTCGGTGAAGGTGTCGGATTCAAAAGAGATCGGCTCCCGGGAATACTGTTTCAGGCTTCGTGGAACCAGGCTTGGAACCTGGAGGATCATTCCCGGAGGCAGCCTCGCGCTGCAGAAGGATGAGGAGCGTCCGGCCGTCTCAGGGGAGCTGCCCTTTGATTTTGAGTCCTCCATTGACCTTGCCGATGGTTCGGGTTTCTGGATTCCGGACTCCATGGAGGAACAGGCCCATGAGGCGGGTTGCCAGCTGGTGAGCCCGTCCACCGCCATCGCTCTCCACCTGGAGGACTGTATTACGGCGCACGCGGCCGAGCTGCTGACCTACGAGAGGGTCTCGCAGATACTGGCGGACCTCAAGGAGAAGTCGCCCTCGCTGGTTGACGAGTTCGTGCCGCAAACGGTAAAGATCGGACAGCTCCAGAAGGTTCTCCAGGACCTGCTCCTGGAGGGAGTCTCCATCAGGGACACAGAGACTATTCTTGAGAGGATCGGAAGCAGCTTTGCGGAGAACCTTCGGCATGAGCAGGTGCTCTGCGAGGTGAGGAGAAGCCTCGCGAGGGCACTCGCCACCTCCAAGCTGGATATCAACGGAAAGCTTCATGCCATCAAGCTCGATCCCGATCTCGAGAGACTGATTGAAAACTGCGTTACGGAAACCGTTGATGGGGAGGTGCTCGACCTCGGCACCGAGGCTCGTGAACAGATTCGCATGCGGACCTACGAGAAGCTTGTCGAGCTGAGGTCCGAGGGTCACAAGCCCATTCTGGTATGCAGTTCGAAGATTCGAAGGCATCTGTGGGAATTATTGGGAACGCGGGTAGCGAGGCTCTCGGTGCTTGCGTATGAAGAAGTCGGTGAAGATATAAAGATCGAGATTCATCGTAGCGTGAACATAGGCACTGTTCCGGTGAGTTCGGCAGCTCTTCAGGAGTGAGTGGAATGAGTGAACAATTCGAGCGCTTCCAGGGACGCACCATGGGTGAAGTGCTGGAGAATATCCGCAGGAAGTTTGGCCACGAGGCCATGATCATGGGATCCCGTAAATTCCGCACAGGCGGATTTCTCGGCTTTGGCGGCAGGGAGATGGTGGAGGTCTATGTGGCCGACACCACGGTCCAGGTTGAAAGCCTGAAATCCGGCAGCGGGGCCTTTTCCACTTCCGTGCGCTCTCCGGAGCCTGCCCGGGAAGTGGATGAGACCTTGATCAGCCGGCCTCCCATACGTGAACAGGGACAGCTGGAGAAGCTGCAGGCTGATCTCGGCAGGGTCCATAGCAAGCTGAACGAAGTTCTGATGCGCCCGGGCGAGGGCTGCTCCAGAGCGCATCCTTTTTTGCGAGAGTGTTACGATCTGCTGGTGAGCTACGAGATCGAGTCGAGGATCGCCGAGGCGATTGTCACGCAGATCGAGGAGCAGAAGCTTCCAAGCGGCTTTCCTGCCAAGGACAGCGTGGACCTGATTGTCCGGTCTCACCTGGCCAGGCTTTTCGAGCCCAATCCTCCCATGGCTTCAGGGGATGGGCCGCGGATCATTTTTCTCATCGGCCCGACCGGGGTGGGAAAGACGACGACGATCGCCAAGCTCGCCTCTCGAGCCAAGGTGAACCAGCGAAGAAAGGTCGGCCTGATTACGCTCGACACCTTCCGTATCGGAGCCGTCGACCAGCTGAAGCAGTACGCGGATATCTTCAAGGTTCCCGTTCACGTCGTTGAGCGGTCTTCCGAGCTTGTCGAGATGGTTGAGAAGTGTTCGACGGCGGGAGATGAAATCATATATATCGACTCGGCCGGCCGCAGCCCCAGGGACGAACCAAAGATGTCTGAGCTCAGGGAATTCATCGATGTCCTGCCGGAGGCGGAGATCCACCTGGTGTTGAGCACAACGACCCAGCCCCAGACGATCGCGAACATCGCCGAGCGGTTCGCACCGATGTCTTTCGACCGGGTGATCCTGACCAAGCTCGATGAGAGTGTGGCCCTGGGCTCGCTTGTAGGGTGCCTCCTGGATATAGGGAAGCCGGTTTCGTATGTGACGGATGGACAGAATGTTCCCAAGGATATCTTCCCGGCGGATCCGGAGAGACTTGTCGACTTTGTGATGAATAAGCAGCAGGCATGAGCGCAGAAAAGCCAAGAGACCAGGCCCACGAGCTGAGAGAGATGGTCGCGCGGTCGGAAGACTGCGACCGGGTCATCGCCGTCTCCAGCGGCAAGGGTGGTGTGGGCAAGACCAACATCAGCGTCAATCTTGCCATCGCCCTCAGCGAACTCGCCTATAACGTTATCGTGGTTGATGTGGACATCGGGCTGGCAAATGCCGATGTGATTCTCGGAGTGAAGCCCCGCGGCGATCTGAAAGATGTCCTGGTCGGAGATTGCGAGGTGGAGGACGCCCTCACTCCCGCTCCGGGAGGGATCGAGCTGCTGGCGGGGACGCAGGGTGTCGAGACGGTCTCCGATCTGGATGCGAGCAAGAGAAGATTTCTCGTCCGGTGTTACAAGAGACTGACCGCCCTCGCCGACTTCATCATCATCGATACCGGCGCGGGAATTACGGGGAACGTGATTCACTTCGCGGCGACCGCCGACGAGCTCATTGTGGTGACGACCCCCGAGCCCTCCGCGAAGCTGGATGCCTACGCAACCATCAAGACCGTCCACAGGGAGAAGGGTCATGGGCGAATCAGCCTGGTTTGCAACAATGCCGAGACTCTGGCTGAGGGTGAGCGAGTCGGAGGGAGGATCAGCGGGGTCGCCAAGAAGCATCTCCAGGGATTAAGGGTCGAGCAGTTGGGAACCGTTCTCTGGGACGAGAAGGTCAGGAGGGCGGTGCGTGAGCGCAAGCCATTCCTTCTGCAGTATCCCGATTGTGAGGCCAGCGTCTGTATCAGGAGGCTCGCCCGGAAGCTGGTCCAGGAGGCCGGTAAAGCTGGAGAATCAAAATTTATTGATAAATTTGCCGCCGCCACGGAGGTGGAGTGAGAGATGGATTGGAATACGGATTGTTGTCTATACCGCCTTGAGAGGACGGTTTGGCAGGTTAGAGTTTCTGGTGAGGTTGCCATGGTCGCGCCGGGCGAAGGTCAGGGGGAGATCAGATCTGATTTCCGGCCTAAAGTTCGGGCCGAGACCGGCCGATAAAAGTTCATGGTGACTATAGCCACCGACAGGTGATTCTGCGCGTGAGCAAGTCACGCTAGAAGTGAAGGTTGATGCCGATGCGAAAGAAGGTTGATCCAGCTACGATTCAAATGTGGAGGGAGTACAAGCGTACCGAAGATGTAATCCTTCGCAATCAGCTGCTCGAGAAGTACCTGCCCCTGGTGCGGTACATTGCCGAAAGAATGCTGGCTAAGCTTCCCCAGAATATCAACGTAGAGGATCTTCAGAGCGCCGGGGTTCTAGGTCTCCTTGATGCCGTGCGCGGCTTTGACCCCGAGCGGGGGGTCAAGTTTGAGACCTATTGTTCCACGAGAATCCGGGGGTCCATTCTTGATGAGCTGCGAGCACTCGACTGGGTTCCCAGGATTGTTCGCAGCAAGGCCAATAAGATTGACAGAGCCTGGAAAGCCCTGGAGACCAGGTATGGGCGTAATCCATCTGACGAAGAAATGGCTGTTCAGCTCGACATCACCGATGTGGAGTACGAGGCGATGGCTCGCGAGGCCAGCGCCGTCACCATGACCAGCCTCACGACGGAGACGAAGGACGATAATGGCTCCAAATCGATGAGCAAGCTCCACCTCCTCGAGGATAAAAAGGGTCTCAACCCCGAGGTGGAGTTGAAGAAGAAGGAGGTTACCGAGTTCCTCACGCGGGGCCTCAGCCGCAAGGAGCGCCTGATCATTCTTCTTTACTATTACGAAGAGTTGACCATGCGGGAAATCGGCGAAGCTCTCGATCTCTCCGAGTCGAGGGTCTGCCAGCTTCACTCCCGGATCATCCTCCGGTTGAAGAGCCAGATGCAGAAGTTCCAGACCGAGCTGATGTCCTAAGCAGATGATCTGACGATCGATACCCGGGGAAACGATGGGTCCAAATCGATGCTCAAGCTAGGTTTCATTGCCGAAAGAATGCTGGCTGAGATGCACCGACAATTCAGCTGCCGGCTCTTAGGTCTCCTTGCTCTTGATGACAAGTACGGGTTTGATTACGAGGTCGCGTTCAAAAAGAAGGAAGTTCGCGAGTTCATCACGCGAAGGCTCAACCACCAGTACCGGCTGATCATTATCCTGTCCTGCGGCGAAGAGTTGACCATGCGGGAAATCGGCGAGGCTCTCGATCTCTCCGAGTCGAGGGCCTGCCAGCTTCACTATAGAATCCTTTTACAGCTCAGGTTTCATCTGGAGAAGGTCCTGCCAAAGCGCCTGGTTTCCCGGTATCAGCTTCAGCTCAGCCCTTTTCTCCGCGGTGATAGAGCTCCATCACCTGCCGGTGAATCTCCTTGATAGGGAGCTCCGCCTTGCCGGCGGCGCGCTTGAGATCCTCATATTCCGGTGATGCTCCGACCTCCTCGCCTTCGTGTCGGGCAATCTTGATTCGTACGGTTCCCCATGGAGATTCGATCTCCGTGGTCTCTCT
>PAOC01000073.1 GCA_002708465.1 Planctomycetota bacterium | reverse complement strand
GAAGCCGCTTCCCTATGTTCCCCTGGAAGGCGGCGACCAGCGAGCGTCCGGCGGGTGGATGGAGCTGGCGCCGCAGCCCAGGGCTCCCGCTCCCGGGGGGACCCCGGGCAATATCCTGGGCCAGGTTCTGCGCGCGGNNTTGACCGCCGANCCCTCNTCCGTGGAAGGAGAACGCAGATGAGGTTNTCTTCGCGCNTCNNNGCGCTNGCAGGGCTCCTCCTGCTTCTNGGGGTNGATCCNCTCGATGCGATGATCGTGCGGAAGTACCCCATGAAGGAGGTGCTCAAGCAGTCGCAGTATGTTTTTGAGGGGAGGGTCAAGGCCGTCGACCTGCAGAAGCAACGATTTNTCGTCGANGTGGCGCGAGAGCTCAAGGGCGTTTCGCCGTTCTCCAGGCTGAATCTCAACCTCAAGGTGAGTCCGAAGAAGGAGCACCCCGGCCTTCTTCTGAAGAGAGTGCGCGATGGTCATCCGGTGGTGATCTTCGCCACCAGGGTTCGCGGCGATTTTTTCTTCCTTGGCTATACCGATGGGACGTGGTTCTCGATGGGATCCAAGAGTGTTCCCGCGAAGGACCCGGCCAGCCGGGGCCCTGCGGTCTGCGCCTTCAGGTGCTGCGAGCTCTACCTGCGCCGAACCTACAGCGGCAAGACCTCCGANCTGCTGGCGTTGCTGCCCGATGTGCTGGCGGCCAGGAAGCCCGCGCCGGCCTATGACCCGAAGGTGAAGCCTGGAGTGGGACCTGAGCTGAAACCTGCCGGGAAGGATTGAACGGTTGGTTTCAGGAGTCTCCGGGCGCCTCGACCCCGAGCTCCTTCGACAGCTCGAGGAGCTGGCCCCAGGTGCCGTCGTCAATCTCAAGGCCCTGCTCGCGCCGAAGAGCGGCGGTGCGTTGTTCCGGCTCGCCCGGCAGGAGGATCTCCTCGACCCCCTCCTTCAGCGGGGAGCTCTTCAGGTATTCGGTGAAGCGCTCGACATGATCCAGGAACTCCTCTCGCTCGCAGAAACACGCGGGGTCAGTCAGCTGGATGAAGAGACCGTTGCCGACCTCCTCCGTCATGGTTCCGCAGCCCGCNCCTGAGAGCGCGCCGCCGAGCAGGTCGACGATGATGGAGAGACCGTAGCCTTTGTGGCCCTCCCGCCCTCCGAGNGGGAGCAGGCTGCCGCCTTCGTAGAGGTCGGCCGGGTTCGTGGTGGGGCGNCCCTCGCTGTCGAGCACCCAGCCGTCGGGAATTTCCCGATTGGCGTTTCGGCTGACCCGGACCTTGCCCTCGGCCACGACGCTGGTGGTGATGTCGACAAGCAGCGGCTCGGCTCTCGTGGGGATGGCGACAGCTACGGGATTCGTTGCCAGGCGCGGCTCGGTACCTCCCCAGGGGGCCACCCGGCAGACGCCGTGACCGTTGCAGTGTACCTGGGCGATGAGGCCTCGCTCGGCCGCCGCGAGGGGATAGACCCCGACGCGCCCGACGTGGTAGCAGTTGCGAAGGCTCAGCGCGGCGATCCCGTTTTCTTCGGCCTTTGCTATGCCGAGCTCGATGGCTTTCATGGCGGTCACCTGTCCCCAGGTATAGTGTCCGTCAAGCAGGGCGGTGGTGGGCGACTCCCTGACGATCTCGACCCTCGCCCCGGGCTTCACCTTGCCCTCGCGGACGTGGGAATGGTATTGGGGCAACCTGATGACCCCGTGCGAGTCATGTCCCGCCAGCTGGGCCTCGACAAGGTGCCGGGCGACAATGAGGGCATCCTCGCGCGGACTGCCCATCGCCTCGATCAGGTTGGCTGAGAACTCCAGGAGCGTATCGGGATCGTAGGTGTTCATGTCGGCCACATTAACTCAGGCTTGTCGGGCTTGCCAGTACCCGCCGGTTGCAGAGGAAGGCTTGGAACACGCGGGTCTGACCGTTACTCTGTGCCTTTTGTGGAAGAGGATCTCTCAGGCTCATGGCGGTATTGATTCAACTCAGCGAGGCGTGCAAGGGATACGGCAAGCAGCCGCTTCTCGATGATGTGAGCGTTCAGCTGTCGACCTCTGACAAGGTCGGCCTCATAGGCTGCAACGGCTCGGGCAAGAGCACGCTCTGCAAGCTCCTGCTTGGCGACGAGGAGCTGGACAGCGGCAGGTTAAAGAAGAGCTCGGCTCTGCGCCTGGGCTACCTGCAACAGGCGGACTCTTACGGCCCGGATGAGAAGGTGCTCGAGTTCCTCGAGCGCGACAGCGGCAGGGAGGGATGGCGTTGCGGAAAGATCGCAGGGCGCTTCCAGCTGAAGAACGAGCTGCTCGAGGCGAAGATCAGCGATCTTCCGGGGGGCTACCAGACCAGGGTCAAGCTGGCCGCGATGCTTCTTGGAGACCCCAACTTTCTCATCCTGGATGAGCCGACGAACTATCTCGATCTGAAGACCCTGATTCTGCTGGAAGCCTTCCTTGCTGATTTCAGCGGCGGCTTTCTCATCGTTTCCCATGACCGGGAATTTCTGAAGAAGACCTGCCGGTCAACTCTCGAGATCGACCGGGGAGAGCTGAATTTCTTCCCCGGAGGTATCGAGCAGTTTCTTGCCTTCAAGGCTGAGAGACAGCAGGAGAAGGCGCGGCAGAACAGGAACGTGGATGCTCGCCGCAAGCAGATGCAGGACTTTATTGCCCGCAACAAGGTGCGCGCCTCGACGGCTTCCCGGGCGCAGTCAAAAATCAAGCAGCTNGCGAAGTTGCAAAAGATAGAGGTGGAGCACCCCATCAGGACGGCGAGCATCAGGATTCCGGCGGTGGAGGTCCGCAAGGGTCTCGCCCTGCGTTGCGATGACCTCGCGATCGGCTACGAAGAGGCGGAGGTCGCTTCGGCGATTCGCTTCGAGATCCAGCGTGGAGAGAAGGTGGCTGTCCTGGGCGACAACGGGGAGGGAAAGACCACCTTCCTGCGGACCATAGCCGATGACCTGGGCGTGCTGGGGGGGGCGTATTCCTGGGGCCATGAGCTTGAGGTNTCCTATTATGCCCAGCATGTCTACGGAGCTCTCGATCCCGCCCTCGATATCTATACCCACCTCGATCGATCCGCGGCAGCCGGCGTGGAGAGGCAGGAGATCCTGACAGTCGCCGGGAGCTTTCTCTTCAGCGGNGATGAAGTCGAGAAGAAGATCGGGGTTCTCAGCGGAGGGGAGCGGGCGCGGGTCTGTCTCGCCGGAATGCTGCTGAGCCGTCGGCCGGTGCTGCTCCTCGATGAGCCGACCAACCACCTGGACTTCGAGACGGTCGAGGCGCTGGCGCAGGCGCTCAGCGAATATGCCGGCACAGTCTTCTTTGTCAGCCACGATCGCACCTTCGTGAGCCTCGTAGCTACGAATATCGTCGACGTGGGCGGCGGCCGGGTGGTTCTCTTTCCCGATGGCTACGAGTCCTATGTCTACAGGATGGAGCGCGAGGCGGCCGGACGCGAGGAGGAGGAGCGTGTCCGGGCAAAGAGGTCCCGCTCGCGTATAGAGCCGGGAGCGGGAGGCCTGGACTACCNGCTGCGAAAGCAGCTGCGGTCAACGCTTACCCGGCTCAAGTCGCGCTGCGGTAAGATCGAGCGCAAGATGAAGGCGCTCGAGGCGGAGCTCGGGAAGATCCACCTCCAGTACGAGGAGAACCCCCTGGAGTATTCTCCCGGGAAGCAGGCACGGGAAAAAGAGCTCCAGGTGGAGCTGGCGGAGCTGGAGCTCCAATGGCTCGATGCCCAGGGTGAGATCGAGAAGATCACCGGAGAGCTGGGGTAGCCGGACGGAGGTTCAGCCNCGGNTTTTGATTCCCGCCAGGAGCCGCTCCCGAGCCCCCTCCAGGGTCTCGAGCTTCTTGGCGAAGGCGAAGCGCACCTGGCGCTCGCCGAGTCCGGGAGTATTGTAGAAGTGAGAGCCTCCGACTACAGCCACCCCGACCTCTCTGGCGAGCCAGAGGGCGAAATCATTGGATTCTCCCGGGTGATTCCAATCCTCGTATCCCGCCATGATGTAATAGGCTCCCTCCGGAGTCCCGCCCGTGGTGAAGCCAGTCTCCGCGAGGATCTCCATCATCAGGTCGCGCCGGGCGTGGTAGTCTTCCAATTGCCGGGCGTAGAAGTCCTCGCCCAGCGAATAGGCGGCCGCGCCCGCGGCCTGCAACGGAGTGGGGGCGCAGATGGTCGTGAAATCATGAACCGTTCGCGTGCCGGTCGCCCAGGGCTCCCGGGCGGCGAAGAAGCCCAGGCGCCAGCCGGTGATGGCGAAGGTCTTCGACAGNCCTCCAACGGTGATGGTGCGNTCATCCATCCCNGGCAGCGTGGCGAGGGGAATGTGTTCGCGGCCATCGTAGAGGATCCGGTCGTAGATCTCNTCGGTGACGGCGACGAGGTCATGTTCGATGCAGANCTCNGCGACGCCAAGGAGCTCTTCGCGGTTCAGAACTCGTCCGCTGGGNTTGTGNGGGGTGTTGAGGATGACCGCCTTNCTGCGAGGNGTTACCGCGGCTCTGAGGCGTTCGATGTCGAGNTCGTANNGCGGCGGCAGCAATGGCATATAGACCGGCTCGGCGCCGGCGAAGCGAACCGCGGGAGTGTAATTCTCATGGGCCGGCTCAATGATGATGACCTCATCNCCNGGCTCGGCGATCGCCATCAGCGCGGCCACGATACCCTCGGTGACTCCACAGGTAATGGTGATGTGAAGATCCGGATCGAGCCAGTCAAAGGCGGGCGCGTAGCGGCGCTTGAGGTTCTCGGCGATGGCCTCCCTCAGCTCCGCGAGTCCCCAGGTGACCGCGTATTGGTTNGGGCCCTCGAGTACCGCCTTTGCGGCNGCCTCGCGCACCTCGNGNGGNGGGTCAAAGTCGGGNTATCCCTGGGAGAGATTGANCGCTCCGCANTCCAGGGCGACCCGGGTCATCTCCCTGATCCAGCTTTCGGACAGGTGTTCGAGCCTGGNTGATGTTCTNCCTCTTGAGCTCATGAGGGNTCCTTCATCCGCGCCGCGGGCGGGGGGGCTAAGATTNGTCGTTTTTNGCCNAGGCGNTTTTTGACAGNACGTCCTCTACCCAGGCGCGNGCNCGCATCATCGAAGGGAAGCCAAGCGTGGTGACGGCGAGNAATACCGCATGGCGGATCTGNTCTTCGCNGCAGCCGNCGTCCAGGGCTTTCCGTGTGCTCGAATGGGTGGAGCCTTCCATGCCGCNGCCTATGCTGAGGCCCAGCNTGACGAGGGCCTGGNNCTGCGTCATCNAGGGGGCCCGCNNCTCGGGCNGCCTTGCCGAGGGACTCATAGGCGCNCACCANCTCGGGGTGGTCTTTCTTCATCTGCAGATAGAATTNAGGAGGCTTTGCCATGTNTTCTCNCGGCGCNCTTATTGCATCGCATGCGGAGGCAGGGNNCCGAGGCCCCTGATGCCGATGATCATAGCTTCCCGGNGCGTTTTTGACGACCCATCTATGGGTCGTTGGCCGCTCAATTNATGCGAAAGGGGCCGTGGAAGCAATCCCCAGGGATCACCTTCACGGCCCCCTGCTGCCGGGCAGCCCGGCAGCACGCAACGGCTTGGTCTTAATTACAGCCGGCNTAACTNTCGCAGCCAAGGTCTCCAGGACTGCCCGGGACATCGGTGTCGGGTCCGCAGCCGGTGTTGACTCCCGGAGGTCCGGGAAGGGCGGGGGCGTTGCCTCCCTGGAAGAGATAGCTCAGGATCAGGACGGCATCGGTCAGGCTGATCTGGCCATCATTGTCAGAATCGGCGGCTTCCATACAGCCAGGAGCGTCTCCTCCTGTGAAGAGATAGTTCAGAACGATAATCCCATCGGTGAGCTCAAGGGAGCCGTCACCGTTTCCGTCTCCGCGGGAGAAGACATCCGTCTCGTCGGTGCTGGCAAGCGTCAGGGAGAAGCCGCCGGCCGCGCGAGGCTCTTCACTGCTGACAACGATGGAGTAGCTGCCCGCATCGAGGCTGACGTTCAAGCAGGCAGACTCGGTGCCCGCTCCGCAGTTGTCGTTGAACGAGACCTCGTCACAAAGATCGTTAAAGAGGGCGACGCTCGGGTCAAAGTTCTCCGAGGCGACCGANATGCGGCCCTCGAAGAATTCATCCACNCGGAAGGCGTAGACCTCGATCAACTGTTCAAAGGGCGGCAGGGNGCACTCGCTGATGCCGAGTGTTCCATTGAGGGTCTGCTGGGGGGAGATGGTGTCGACACGGCATTGGACACAGAAGTTGTCNCCACTCTCACAGACGGCATTCAGGGCAAAGCCGCCGGCAGCTCCGGTGGCGTAGCTGCTGACGCCGATGTAGTAGATGCCGCCGGGCAGGNCGACCATGGTCAGCCGGGAGTTGAGTCCGTCGCCGCCATCGTCGTCCTGGGCAATGAGCTGGCAGTTCTCATCGTAGAGCTGCATGTACGTGTCATAGTCCCCGGTGAGGTCGATGGTCACATCGCCGCCGGCGACGACGATGCTGTAGAGGTCGAGCATCTGTCCGCTGCCCCTCCGGCATTCGGTCATCGGGAAGATGCCCTCTTCCGGAATGCCGCAGCTCATCAGGGCGACCTCGCAGTCTCCGCCNCAGAGCTCAATAGCCTCTCTGCAGCTGGTCGAGAGGAAGTAGGTTCCGGCCACACCGGCTCCANAGGAGCTGACGCCGATGAAATAGGTTCCGGCATCAAGNTTCTGGAGGAGGAGGGAGTTGANGCCCGCGCCGCCATCGTCGTTGAAGGCGATACGGTTGCAGTCGGCATCGTAGAGCTCGATCCAGGTGTCGAAATCAGGTGAGTTGAGNTCGATCGTGAGCTCCTGCGAGTCCTCGAGCTCGATCTGGTAGATGTCGACCTCCTGGCCGTTNCTGTTNGGACGCAGGCAGCCGGTCTCGGGGAAGACTCCCTCGGTGTTTTCTCCGCAGGCGAGCTCTCCCACCTGGCAGTCGGGGCAGACGTTTTCCGGCAGGATCGCTTCACGGCACTCTACCGAGAGGGTGAAGGAGCCGGCGCTTCCGATGACCGTGCTGCTGACTCCGACAAAGANGGGGCCACCAAAGCTCTCGACGCTCAGGCGCGCGGTGTCGCTGGCGGTACCGGCGGCGGCTATGGTCACGCAGCCCGCGTCGTAGACCGCAAGATAGGGCGGAAAGTCCGGGGATTGCAGGGCAAGAATAAGCCGGCCTCCTTCAGGCGGGAGGTCAATCATGTAGAGGTCGACATCTTCTCCGGTTTCGCGCGGGCAGCCGCTCTCGGGAAAGGTCCCCGTCGTTTCGGCTCCACACTCGGCCTCGGAGATCACGCAGTCATTGCACAGGGCCGCCTGGTCAAAAGGTTCTCTGCAGCTTGCGGTCAGGGTGAAGTTTCCGGCGCCTAAGACCGAATAGCTGCTGGTACCAACAAGGTAGGAGCCGGGGGCCAGCTGCTGGGTGATGCGGGAATTGAGCCCGTTACCGCCATCGTCGTCCAGCTGGATGAGATTGCACTCCATGTCATAGAGGGCGAGATAGGTGTCGTAAGCCGCGGTCAGGTTAAGCGTGACCTGCTCGCTCCCCTCGACTACTTCGAGGGTGTAGAAATCGACGGGCGATCCGCGTTCCAGCTGGCAGGCACTCTTGGGGAAATCAGCCGTAAACGGCGCCCCGCAGGGGAGATCTTCAAAGATACAATCCGGCGAGCAGATGTCCACAAGGGGCGGCTCGATTTGCCAGGCATTGGCAACCGAACTCAGCGAAAGACAGAATCCCACAATCGTTAAAACTGACAATGAGAAGCCAGAGATTGACAGATTCGACGAATCTCGGCGGCAATTTTTTTCCATCATGGAAATACGCCTACTTAAAAGAATTTAGTTAATAATTGATCCGAGTGGGAGTTCCAAGAATACCGCAAAGTGCATTAAATACCCCATCTCCCGGACGGAATTTTACAAATGGGACCAAGTATCGAGTGTCCATGCAACGCCCAAGGTATGCAACGCCTTTTTCCCCATTAATACCGCTTTGAGCTAGTGCGTATTCAGTCCGGCCTGTGCAGGGTATATAATACCGGCCTTCTATCGAGGTCGCCTGTTCCGACTGATTGCGGGCGCCGGGCTTTCTGATAGTGCAATGTAAGGGTTTCCGATGTTGTTTAATCTGCAATCGTGGGTCTTTTCCGCGGGCATCCTGCTCTTCATGACAGCTGCAGGGGTAGCCGATTGGCAGCAGTTTCGAGGGCCCAATTCCTCTGGCATAGCTTCAGGTGCCTCGCCTCCCGTTGAATTTGGTCCCGGGAAAAATGAACTCTGGAACGTACCGATGGGGGCAGGTCACAGCTCCCCGGTTGTTGTTGGCGAAGTTATCTTCCTGACTACCTATGACAAGAGCCGGAAGAAGCTCGCGGTTGTCTGCATCTCTCGAGCCAGCGGCGAGACTCGGTGGGAAAGGGTTGTACCGGCAGACCGGATCGAAAAAGGGCACGCATCGTTTAATCCGGCCAGCAGNACGCCGGCNTCCGATGGCCAGCGGGTGGTCGCCTACTTCGGTTCGTTTGGCCTGATCTGCTTCGACCTGGAAGGGAAAAAACTCTGGCAGCGGAAGATGCCGCTGACCAGGACGTTCGGCGGCAATGCGACCTCGCCCGCGATTGTCGGGGACAGGGTTGTTCTCTACCGCGGCAATTACGTTGATCACTTCCTGCTGGCGGTTGACAAGGTCACCGGCAAGGAGCTGTGGAAGGTTCCGCAGCGCGAGCCGTTTTCCGGTGAGATGGCCTGTACGGCCTGCCCGATTGTCGCAGGCGACAAATTGCTGGTGCACACCGCGCGTTCCATGCAGGCCTTTGAAATTTCCAGCGGCAAGCAGCTCTGGGTGGCCGTCTGCGCGACAACCGCGACCAGCACGCCGATTCTTGCCGGCAAGGAGGTGATCGTCGCCGCCTGGAACAAGATGGGAGAGCCGGCTCTCCGCCCTGAATTTCCCGACTTTAAAAAATTAATTACCGATCATGACAAGGATGGGGACAAGCTGATCAGTCGCGATGAGCTGCCGACGTTGTGGATCTTCCATCGCCCCGAGGGCGCGGAGGCGCCTCAGAACGGCGCCACCATCCGTTTTGAGCGAGTTGACAAGAACAACAACCGCGAGATTGATGCGGCTGAGTGGTCCACCCAGCTTCAGGGCCTTGAGAAGTTCCGCGCCCGGTACAAAACCCACGGCATGCTGGCAATCCCCCTCGACAGCAAGGGGGAGGTTGAGGTGAACGAGATTCGTACGCTTGAGACACAGGGGATCCCCGAGGTGCCCTCTCCGCTTTGCGATGGGCGCTACGTCTATTTTGTCAAGAACGGGGGCGTGCTCACCTGCCTCGAGCTCAAGACGGGCAGGCGGGTGTATCGAATGCGAACCCAGGGCCGCGGCACCCACTACGCCTCCCCGCTCATTGCCGGGGGCCATCTTTTCACGATTGCCGGAGATGGACGAATCTCGGTGCTGACGCTTGGGCCAAAGCCGAAGTTGCTCGCGACCAATGAAATGCGGGACCGCGTCTATGCCACCCCCGCGATTTCCGATGGTGTGCTCTATGTACGAACCCACTCGAGATTACTCGCGTTCGGTAAAAAAACAGGCCCGCGCTAGAATCGGCAATCGATCTCGCTGGCGCGCTTCAACTCACGGAGGTAGTCCGCGTTGGAGATCTCCCGCGCGCCGAACCGGCTGAGGTGGTCGGTCATGTACTGAACATCGAGCAGCAAAAAGTCGTGGCGCTTGAGGTGTTCGACAAGCGCGGCCAGGGCGACCTTCGAAGCGTTGGTGACACGGTGAAATTTTGATTCCGCCATGAAAGCTCCGCCGGCCTGTACTCCGTAGAGGCCGCCGACGAGGCGGCCTTCCAGCCACACCTCGATGGAATGAGCCCTGTTGAGCTCGTGCAGCTGGTTGTAGAGTTCATGAACGCGGTCGGTAATCCAGACCGGCCGCCCCTCTCCACAGCCGACCATCACCTCGGCGAAGGCCCGGTTGGCCGTGACCTCGAAGCCCCCGTGCCTGATGGCGCGCCGCAGGGAGCGGGAGATGTGGAATTCAGACAGCGGCAGGATCGCCCTTGGGTCAGGGCTGAACCAGTAGATCAGGTCATCCTCGTCATCTCCCATAGGGAAGATGCCCTGGCTGTAGCCCTCCAGGACGTTTTCAACCGTGAAGGGTCTGTCGAACTCGGTTTCGATAGGGATATCCACAGCAGCCATGATAAGGCCAACGCGGAGGCGCCGGCATCCAGATTGTTCAACGTGACGGCAGGAGCTCTCAGGCACCCCCGGCTGGACAGCCCTCGAGACTGCGCCGCAGCAGGTCCAAGGCCCGGGTGGCGGTTTGCGTTCTAACCAGATCCCGCTGTCCGGAGAAGATTTTTTTCTCAACGTGGACGGTTTCGTCATCGGGTCCGGCCAGCCCGAGATAGACAAGCCCGACGGGCTTCTCTTTGCTGCCTCCGCCGGGGCCCGCGATTCCAGTTACGGAGATTGCGTAGGTCGAGGCAAAGCGTTTTCTCACAGCCAGGGCCATCTCCCTGCAGACCTGGGGCGAGACGGCTCCTTCGCGTTCGATGAGCCGTGCATCGACATCCAGCATGGAAGACTTGATGGTGTCCTGGTAGGCGACCACGGAGCCGATGAAATATTCCGAGGATCCGGCTCGATCGGTCAGCCGCTTGGCGATCAATCCCCCGGTGCAGGACTCGGCCGTGGCGACGCTCGCCCCGCTTGAGACCAGGAGCGCATGGACACGGCCCGCGAGTGAAATGTCGAGAGGTCCTCCGGAAGCTTCCTTCAGGCCTTCGGGCAGAAAGAAGATGTCATTTTTAAACTCGCTCTCCAGCAGCCGCCTGGCATCGTCAAGCAGGGAGTGCTGGTCCTCCTGGTGCGAGATGAACTTGAGCAGGAGCTCGCCGGGACGCGCGCTGATGCCGTACTCGAGCTTTTCCCTGTCGATAGCGAGCTGCTGGATTCGATCCTCGACCCAGCTCTCCGGCCGTCCCATGATCTTTGCCCGGAGAATGCGGGGTGCAGAGAGGTTGAATTGACCAGTGAGCTCCTCCGCGAGGCTTTCAGAGAAGATGGCCCGGAGCTCGAACGGAACACCCGGCAGGGCCGCGACCAGGCCCCGTTCGGTCTTCACGACGCTCGCCGGCGCCAGCCCGACGGGGTTCTGCAGAACCAGGGCTCCTTCGACCACCTCGGCCTGTTTGTAGAAATTACCGGGGATTTCCGCTTCCGAGGCGACGCGTTTCAGCGCCTTCTGCCGCATGTTCTCGCGCGCGGTTTCATCTCTTGTGACGCCGCGTCCGAGGGCGCGGGCGAGCGTTCCGATGGTGAGATCATCCGCGGTCGGCCCTAGTCCCCCGCTGATGATGACCAGCTCCGCGCGCTCGCACAGCTCGCTGAAGGCCTCCTCGAGCCGCCTCTCGTCGTCGGGAAGCAGCCGCAGCTCTTCAACGTGGATGCCAAGCATGGTCAACTCCGTAGCGAGGAACGAGCCATTCGTATCGCGGGTCTCTCCCCGGGTGAGCTCGGAGCCGGTCAGACAGATAATCGCCTTGGGTCGGGTCACGCTGTTTTTTCCTCGAAGCTGCCCCCGGGCCGGGGGCGTGCCTTGTAAATGGCCGGCAACTGATGAGGTTGCGCGAGCTGGCCGAGGAGCAGGTTTACCACCACCGCGGCGGCAGAGCAAGAGCGCTGGGGCCTGCCCGAGCGGCTTTTGGTTGCTGGCAGCGCAGTTGCGGCGGTGTTAACATACCGCCCTGAATTCGAGCGGCGCACTTTTAAGCGCCCGTTTGTCCGCTGGAGGCTCCAAGGCATGTTTGAAGGCATCACCAAGCGTTTTTCCGGGATCCTCGGCAATCTTGCCGGGAAGAAGATTTCCGAGAAGAATATCCGCGAGACGCTTCGCGAGATACGGGTCGCGCTCCTGGAGGCGGATGTCGCCCTGGAGGTCATCAAGGAGTTCCTCCAGAAAATAGAGAAAGAGGCCCTGGGGGAGAAGGTCCTCGGGGGTGTCGAGCCCGGGCAACAGTTCATCCAGATTGTATTTCAGCATCTCGTGGAGCTCATGGGGCCGGTTGATCCGGCCATCAATTTCCAGTCGAAGGGGCCGACCGTCATACTGATGGCGGGCCTCCAGGGTAGCGGCAAGACGACGACCTGCGGCAAGCTGGCNATCATGCTGCGCAAGCAGCACAAGCGCCGGCCGCTCCTGGTGGCGGCCGACATACAGCGTCCCGCCGCCGTCGACCAGTTGCGAACGCTTGGTGAACAGATCAAGGTGCCGGTTTTCTCTCAGCCGGGAGAAAAGCCCCCGGGAATCTGCGCCGAGAGCCTCAATGAGGCCAGCCGCCTGGGCTGCGACACCGTCATTCTTGATACCGCCGGGCGTCTCCATATCGATGAGGAGATGATGGGCGAGGTCTGCGAGATCGCCCGGGTCACCAGCCCTCACGAGATCTTCCTGGTCTGTGATGCGATGGTTGGCCAGGACGCTGTCAAGAGCGCGAGGGAATTCAACGAGCGCCTGGAACTGACCGGGGTCATCCTGACGAAGCTTGACGGAGATGCCCGGGGTGGAGCCGCCCTGTCCGTCAAAACGGTNACGGGCAANCCCATCAAGTTTGTCGGTACGGGAGAGAAGCTTGAAGGAACGCTCGAGGAGTTTCGNCCNGAAGGCATGGCGGAGCGCATNTTCGGTTTTGGAGATGTGCGTGGGATCGTTGCCAAGGCGCAGGAGGTTGTCGATGCCGACGACGCGGCCCAGATGCAGAAGGAGCTGCTCGAGGGCACCTTCACCCTGGAGCATTTCCTTGACCAGCTCCAGTCCGTAAAAAAAATGGCTGGGGGAAATATCCGCAAGCTGCTGGAGATGGTGCCGGGGATGGGGGCCCAGCTTGGCGACATGGATATCAGCGACGAGGACCTCGGTCATATCGAGGGAGTCGTCCGGTCGATGACGCTGAAGGAGCGGCGTCGTCCGGAGATTCTGAATTCATCGCGCCGCGACCGTATTGCTCGGGGTAGTGGGCGCACCCGAATGGACGTCGATGACCTGCTCAAGCAGTTCAACGGTATGAAGAAGATGATGGATCAGATGACNGGAGCCTCCAGCAAGGGGCCTCTCGGGAAGATCAAGGCAATGGCCCAGGCAAAAAAGATGATGAATGATCCCCACCAGATGATGCACCAGATGTCGCAGCAGATGGGGGCAGGAGAGGATCCAAAGCAGAAGAAATCCCGCGGCGGGTCGGCCCAGAACCGGAAGACCTCGAAGGCTGAGCTNAAAGCCAAGCGTAAACGTGAAAGGAAGAACCGCCGCAAGAGCCGTCGACGTTGAACTCGGGTATTCAACCCNTCAAAAGCACCTTACCCGGGCGGTTTTCCAGGATTCGATTCCATTCGAATCGGAACTTCTTAAATACCTTGACCTTAGGGTTAAATTTGGGATAATTGTCCATCTTTTCCACCTTTCAGGGGACTCTCTGAAGGGCATTAAAGTATTTATTCAGAATGAGTTAAGGTTTTCTTGCCGGGCTTTTAGGCCCTGGTGAACAGTGTGCAACCGGAGGTAGCTGGATGTCGGTCAGGCTTCGCCTGAGGCGAATGGGAAAAACCCATCGACCTTTTTACAGAATTTGCGCCATTGAGCGGGGTCGTGCCCGCGATGCGAAATATATCGAGAGCATTGGTTACTACGANCCGTTTATTGAGGATGATTCCGAAAAGTTTCACCTCGATAAGGAGCGGGCGGAGTACTGGCTCAGTGTCGGAGCGACGGCTTCGGACACGGTCATGAACTTTTTGCGTAAAGCGGAAGTTGCGGGACTCGTACCGACAAAGAAGACCAAGAGCCGGCCGAAGCGGACTCTGAATGCTGAGAAGCGGGCTGCTCGAGATGAACGGNTGGCGCGTAAAAGAAAAAGAAAGCAGAAGGGGCTGAACAAGCAGCCGCCTCCAGCGCCCAAGGAAGAAGTTCCTGAAGCTGAGGCGGATGAGGCTCCCGAGGTTGAAGAGGAAGTCCTCGAGACCCAGAACGAGGCGGCTGAGAGCCAGGTAGACGAGGCTCCCGCCGAGGAAGCTCCCGCNGAGGAAGCTCCCGCTGAGGAAGCTCCCGCNGAGGAAGCTCCCGCTGAGGAAGCTCCCGCTGAGGAAGCTCCCGCCGAGGAAGCTCCCGCTGAGGAAGCTCCCGCCGAGGAAGCTCCCGCCGAGGAAGCTCCCGCCGAGGAA
>PAOC01000133.1 GCA_002708465.1 Planctomycetota bacterium | reverse complement strand
TCGGAGGGCTCCGTCAGCCAGCAGCTGGAGGAGCTCAGTTTTTTCACGATCCTTCCCGCCTTAGTATTGAGCGAGCTGAAGACGGCCTTCCAGCTGGGCTTCCTGCTCTTTCTTCCATTTCTACTGGTCGATCTGGTGGTTTCCGCGGTGCTCGTATCGATGGGAATGATCATGCTGCCTCCCACCCTCGTTTCGCTGCCTCTGAAGATCCTGGTCTTCGTGCTGGTGGATGGATGGAGCCTGGTGGTGGGTCAACTGCTCGCCGGTATCCAGGGCGGTTAGGGGATAACAGGAGATGCAATCCGTGATGAAGAACAAGGTGATGGTTGCGACGGGCCGGAGTCTTCCGGGCTCCCCGGGAGAGGAGGACTGATGGAGACAGCTATCGAACTCTCACGCGGCGCCCTCTCAACGGCCATCGAGCTTGCCCTGCCGGTGATGGTGGTGGGCCTGGCGGTTGGGGTGATCGTAAGCGTGTTCCAGGCGATGACTCAGGTGCATGACCAGACCCTGTCTTTTATCCCGAAGATCCTGGCCATGGTGGCGGTGATCCTATTGCTGCTGCCCTGGTTTCTCAAGGTGATGGAAGGTTATACCCGGACCGTTTTTGAACAGCTGGGAGATGGGTTTTTCCCCTGAGATGATGCCCGCAAGCGAATCCCGGAATAAGAAGTGATTGAGATAAATGCAAGAGGTGACGATAGAGCAATGGGTGTTCGAGTCCCCGCCCCCGGCGGCGATTCTCGTCGGCTGCCGCCTGGTGGGACTGTTCATTCCAGCTCCGTTTTTTCGCAGCGGAATGCTGCCCTGGCGATTGAAGATCGCCGTGGTGGCCGTGCTGAGCCTGGGCGTCGTAGTCTCGCCTGTGCTGCGGGAGAGCCTGGGTGGAGTGGAAGAGGGCGTACTCGAGAGCCTGCGGGATCCGTCGCGATGCTGGCTGATCCTGGCTGGAGAGATGCTCGTCGGCGTAGCCCTTGGCTGGAGCGTGCTCGTGGTGCTGGCCTGTGCCCAGGGCGCGGCCGACCTGATCTCGCAGCAGGCCGGGCTTACGGCGAGGCTCATCGCCGACCCCCAGTCCGGGGGAGGAGGCTCTCCATTGGGAATTTTCTATCATGGACTGGCCGTCTATCTCCTGCTGGCCTTGAATCTCCATCACAGCCTGATCAGGTCTGTGCTGGAGAGCTTTTCCTGGGTTCCGCCGGGTTCCCTCACGGCGGCCTCGGTGCCAATCGTCCTGGGACGCCTGGGGCTCGAGGTTGGTGGAGAGCTCTTCCTGGCGGCCCTGGTGCTTGCCCTGCCCATCCTCCTTTCTCTCGCCCTGGTAACGTTGGCCCAGGCTGCACTGGGAAGGGCGCTTCCCCAGGCCGAGCTGTTTACCCTGGGCTTGCCGGTAAGGCTGCTGGTCGGAATGGCGGCGCTCTACGCGTCGCTGCCGGTCTCGGTAAGGTATGTGGGCGGGATGCTGCGTTCGGCAGTGAGGGATGGAGAAGGTTTTCTTTCGAGCTGGAGCGGCTGATGGTTTCCGGAGGTAATGGATAAAAAAGATGTCGTCGCATTGGGACCAGAAAACTGAGAAGCCTACCGAGGCAAGGCGCCGTCTGGCCCGGGAGCAGGGACGCGTCTCGGTAAGCCGTGACCTCGTTGCGGCCTTTTCCCTGCTCTGGATTCTCCTGGCGTTTCGCCAGCTCGGAGGTCCGTTTCTTGAGCGCGCCACGACCAGGGTCGGTGAGCTGCTGCGGGAAGCCTTTGTCGCGCAGAAGCTCACCTCGCTTACCGCGCCTCCCTTTCTCCGCGACATCCTGCTGGAGGCGGCGGGCTTCCTGGTGCCGGCGCTCTTGGCGATGATCGCGCTGGTGCTGATCTCGAGTCTCGTTCAGAGCGGCTGGGTTTTCAGGCCCACCGCGGTCTCTCCCGACCTCGGGCGCCTGTCTCCGGCCGCCGGCTGGGGAAGATTTTTCTCTTCGAGTTCCTTAGCCTCGGGTTTCTTCGCGCTGGCGAAGTGCGCCTGGCTTGCCGGCGGACTCTATTGGGCGGTCGCCCCTCTGCTTGCCGGCAGGGGCGCCGTCAGCCCGCAAATCCTGATGAGCAGTCCGGGTGTCGCCGGCGTGCGGCTCGGATCGGAGTATCTTCTCAGTTCCGCGGCCGTCCTTGTTGCCGGACTCATCGCGCTTGGAGCTCTCGACTGGTTCTACCGGTGGTGGAGGCTCGAACGAGAGCTGATGATGACGAAGGAAGAGCTCAAGGAAGAGCTCGCCCGGCAGGAGACNCCCGAGATCATACGCCNGAANCGTCGCGGCCTGGCGAAGCGCCTGGTGGCCGCGGCAGCCGCGGGTCGAGGGGGTGTTGAATGAGTACGAAGGATGTTCTGAGGANTTCAGGCGCCTACAGTATCTGGGGGCGAATCAAGTCGCAGCCCGATCTCTTNTTTGGCGTGATCCTGATCNGTATTCTCATGNTCATCCTGGTGCCGCTGGCCCCGGTNCTCGTCGATTCGCTGTTGATNATCAATATCACGATATCACTGCTGGTCCTGATGAGGGCCGCCTCCGTCACNCGNCCNCTGGATTTCAGCGTCTTTCCNTCTCTGTTGCTGGTGGTGACGTTTGCCCGCCTGTCGCTGAATATCGCGACCACCCGNCTGATTCTCGGCAATGCCGCCGAGGGTCCGCTGGCGGCGGGCANGGTGGTTCAGACCTTCGGCAGCTTTGTCGGCGGTGACAACCTGGTGGTCGGNTTCGTNATTTTTACAGTCATCGTGCTGGTCCAGTTTGTTGTNATTACCCGNGGAGCGACGAGGGTTTCGGAGGTGGCGGCNCGNTTCCAGCTCGATGCCATGCCCGGGAAACAGATGAGCATCGATGGAGATCTTGCCGCCGGTCTCATCGACCAGGAATCGGCCAGTGAGCGCAGGCAGGAGGTCGGNCGCGAGGCNGATTTCTACGGTTCGATGGACGGNGCCAGTAAGTTCGTTCGTGGAGACGCGGTGGCCGGAATCGTCATCATGCTGGTGAACATCATCGGCGGTCTCGGGATCGGTATGATCTATCACGGCATGAGCGCCGCCGGCGCCCTCGAGGTCTTCGGNCGGTTGACCATTGGCGACGGNCTGGTGAGCCAGGTNCCCGCCCTGATGGTCTCNATCGCGGCGGCGCTCCTGGTGACNCGAAGCGCCGCCAGCGAGCAGCTCAGCANCGANCTCGGCNGGCAGGTCTTTTCGAGTGACTGGATCCTCTTNACCGCGGCGNNCTTNCTCTGGTTGCTGCTTCCTTCCGGTCTTCCGGTNCCGATGCTGCTGATGACCTCNGCGGCTTGCGGTTGCTGCGGNTTCATTCTNCGCAGGGAACGGATAGAGAAGGAGGCCAGGGAACGNACCGTGCTNCAGAGCGAGGAGCTGGACCAGGCGCGTGTGCCCGTGGTTGATGTGAAAACATTGATGAAGGTCGAGACGCTNGAGCTGCTGATCGGCTTTCACCTGGTCAGCCTCCAGGATCGNGACCGCGGCGGTGACCTGCTGGAGCNTCTCGCCTCGATGCGCCAGAAGCTCGCGCTGGAGCTTGGGCTGCATGTGCCGTCGGTGAAGGTGTCGGATTCAAAAGAGATCGGCTCNCGGGAATACTGTTTCAGGCTTCGNGGAACCAGGCTTGGAACCTGGAGGATCATTCCCGGAGGNAGNCTCGCNCTGCAGAAGGATGAGGAGCGTCCGGCCGTCTCAGGNGAGCTGCCCTTTGATTTTGAGTCCTCCATTGACCTCGCCGATGGNTCGGGTTTCTGGATTNCGGACTCCATGGAGGAACAGGCCCATGAGGCGGGTTGCCAGCTGGTGAGCCCNTCCACCGCCATCGCTCTCCACCTGGAGGACTGTATTACNGCGCACGCGGCCGAGCTGCTGACCTACGAGAGGGTNTCGCAGATACTGGCGGACCTCAAGGAGAAGTCGCCCNCGCTGGTTGACGAGTTCGTGCCGCAAACGGTAAAGATCGGACAGCTCCAGAAGGTTCTCCAGGACCTGCTNCTGGAGGGAGTNTCCATCAGGGACACAGAGACTATTCTTGAGAGGATCGGAAGCAGCNTTGCGGAGNANCTTCGGCATGAGCAGGTGCTCTGCGAGGTGAGGAGAAGCCTCGCGAGNGCNCTCGCCACNTCCAAGCTGGATATCAACGGAAAGCTTCATGCCATCAAGCTCGATCCCGANCTCGAGAGACTGATTGAAAACTGNGTTACGGAAACCGTTGATGGGGAGGTGCTCGACCTNGGNACCGAGGCTCGTGAACAGATTCGCNTGCGGACCTACGAGAAGCTTGTCGAGCTGAGGTCCGAGGGTCACAAGCCCATNCTGGTATGCAGTTCGAANATTCGAAGNCATCTGTGGNAATTATTGGGAACGCGGGTAGCGAGGCTNTCGGTGCTTGCGTATGAAGAAGTCGGTGAAGATATAAAGATCGAGATTCATCGTAGCGTGAACATAGGCACTGTTCCGGTGAGTTCGGCAGCTCTTCAGGAGTGAGTGGAATGAGTGAACAATTCGAGCGCTTCCAGGGACGCACCATGGGTGAAGTGCTGGAGAATATCCGCAGGAAGTTTGGCCACGAGGCCATGATCATGGGATCCCGTAAATTCCGCACAGGCGGATTTCTCGGCTTTGGCGGCAGGGAGATGGTGGAGGTCTATGTGGCTGACACCACGGTCCAGGTTGAAAGCCTGAAATCCGGCAGCTGGGCCTTTTCCACTTCCGTGCGCTCTCCGGAGCCTGCCCGGGAAGTGGATGAGACCTTGATCAGCCGGCCTCCCATACGTGAACAGGGACAGCTGGAGAAGCTGCAGGCTGATCTCGGCAGGGTCCATAGCAAGCTGAACGAAGTTCTGATGCGCCCGGGCGAGGGCTGCTCCAGAGCGCATCCTTTTTTGCGAGAGTGTTACGATCTGCTGGTGAGCTACGAGATCGAGTCGAGGATCGCCGAGGCGATTGTCACGCAGATCGAGGAGCAGAAGCTTCCAAGCGGCTTTCCTGCCAAGGACAGCGTGGACCTGATTGTCCGGTCTCACCTGGCCAGGCTTTTCGAGCCCAATCCTCCCATGGCTTCAGGGGATGGGCCGCGGATCATTTTTCTCATCGGCCCGACCGGGGTGGGAAAGACGACGACGATCGCCAAGCTCGCCTCTCGAGCCAAGGTGAACCAGCGAAGAAAGGTCGGCCTGATTACGCTCGACACCTTCCGTATCGGAGCCGTCGACCAGCTGAAGCAGTACGCGGATATCTTCAAGGTTCCCGTTCACGTCGTTGAGCGGTCTTCCGAGCTTGTCGAGATGGTTGAGAAGTGTTCGACGGCGGGAGATGAAATCATATATATCGACTCGGCCGGCCGCAGCCCCAGGGACGAACCAAAGATGTCTGAGCTCAAGAAATTCATCGATGTCCTGCCGGAGGCGGAGATCCACCTGGTGTTGAGCACAACGACCCAGCCCCAGACGATCGCGAACATCGCCGAGCGGTTCGCCCCGATGTCTTTCGACCGGGTGATCCTGACCAAGCTCGATGAGAGTGTGGCCCTGGGCTCGCTTGTAGGGTGCCTCCTGGATATAGGGAAGCCGGTTTCGTATGTGACGGATGGACAGAATGTTCCCAAGGATATCTTCCCGGCGGATCCGGAGAGACTTGTCGACTTTGTGATGAATAAGCAGCAGGCATGAGCGCAGAAAAGCCAAGAGACCAGGCCNACGAGCTGAGANAGATGGTNGNGCGGTCGGAAGACTGCGACCGGGTCATCGCCGTCTCCAGCGGCAAGGGNGGNGTNGGNAAGANCAACATCAGCGTNAATCTTGCCATCGCCCTCAGCGANCTCGNCNANAANGTTATCGTGGTNGATGTNGACATCGGGCTGGCAAATGCCGATGTGATTCTCGGAGTGAAGCCCCGCGGCGATCTGAAAGATGTCCTGGTCGGAGATTGCGAGGTGGAGGACGCCCTCACTCCCGCTCCGGGAGGGATCNAGCTGCTGGCGGGGACGCAGGGTGTCGAGACGGTCTCCGATCTGGATGCGAGCAAGAGAAGATTTCTCGTCCGGTGTTACAGGAGACTGACCGCCCTCGCCNACTTCATCATCATCGATACCGGCGCGGGAATTACGGGGAACGTGATTCACTTCGCGGCGACCGCCGACGAGCTCATTGTGGTGACGACCCCCGAGCCCTCCGCGAAGCTGGATGCCTACGCAACCATCAAGACCGTCCACAGGGAGAAGGGTCATGGGCGAATCAGCCTGGTTTGCAACAATGCCGAGACTCTGGCTGAGGGNGAGCGAGTCGGNGGGAGGATCAGCNGGGTCGCCNAGNANCANCTCNANGGATTAAGGGTCGAGCAGTTGGGNACCGTNCTNTGGGACGAGAAGGTNAGGAGGGCGGTGCGTGAGCGCAAGCCATTCCTTCTGCNGTATCCCGANTGTNAGGCCAGCGNCTGTATCAGGAGGCTCGCCCGGAAGCTGNTCCAGGAGGCCGGTAAAGCTGGAGNATCAAAATTTATTGATAAATTNGCCGCCGCNACGGAGGNGGAGTGANAGATGGATTGGAATNTCGNATTGTTGNCTATACCGCCTTGAGAGGACGGTTTGGCAGGTTAGAGTTTCTGGTGAGGTTGCCATGGTCGAGGCGGGCGAAGGTCNNGGGGAGATCAGATCTGATTTCCGGCCTAAAGTTCGGGCCGAGACCGNCCGATAAAAGTTCATGGTGACTATAGCNACCGACAGGTGATTCTGCNCGTGAGCAAGTCACGCTAGAAGTGAAGGTTGATGCCGATGCGAAAGAAGGTTGATCCAGCTACGATNCAAATGTGGAGGGAGTACAAGCGTACCGAAGATGTAATCCTCCGCAATCAGCTGCTCGAGAAGTACCTGCCCCTGGTGCGGTACATTGCCGAAAGAATGCTGNCTAAGCTTCCCCAGAATATCNACGTAGAGNNNCTTCAGAGCGCNGGGGTTCTAGGTCTCCTTGATGCCGTGCGCGGCTTTGACCCCGAGCGGGGNGTNAAGTTNGAGACCTATTGTTCCACGAGAATNCGNGGGTCNATCCTTGATGANCTNCGANCNCTCGACTGGGTTCCCAGGATTGTTCGCAGCAAGGCCAATAAGATTGACAGNGCNTGGAAAGCCCTGGAGACNAGGTATGGGCGTAATCCATCTGACGAAGAAATGGCTGTTCAGCTCGACATCACCGATGTGGAGTACGAGGCGATGGCTCGCGAGGCCAGCGCCGTCACCATGACCAGCCTCACGTCGGAGACGAAGGACGATGATGGCTCCAAGTCGATGCGGAAGCTTGACCTCCTCGAGGATAAAAAGGGTCTCAACCCCGAGGTGGAGTTGAAGAAGAAGGAGGTTACCGAGTTCCTCACGCGGGGCCTCAGCCGCAAGGAGCGCCTGATCATTCTTCTTTACTATTACGAAGAGTTGACCATGCGGGAAATCGGCGAGGCTCTCGATCTCTCCGAGTCGAGGGTCTGCCAGCTTCACTCCCGGATCATCCTCCGGTTGAAGAGCCAGATGCAGAAGTTCCAGACCGAGCTGATGTCCTAGGCANCTGATCTGACGATCGATACCCGGGGAAACGATGGGTCCAAATCGATGCTCAAGCTAGGTTTCATTGCCGAAAGAATGCTGGCTAAGATGCACCGACAATTCAGCTNCCGGCTCTTAGGTCTCCTTNACTCTTAATGANAAGTACGGGTTTGATTACGAGGCCGCGTTCAAAAAGAAGGAAGTTCGCGAGTTCNTCACGCGNNGGCTCANCCGNNAGGANCGGCTGATCATTATCCTGTCCTGCGGCGAAGAGTTGACCATGCGGGAAATCGGCGAGGCTCTCGATCTNCCCGAGTCGAGGGTCTGCCNGCTTCANTCCCGGATCCTTCTCCAGNTCAGGTNNCATCTGGGGNNNGTCCTGCCAANGCTCCTGGTTTCCCGGTANCAGCTTCAGCTCAGCCCTTTTNTCCGCGGTGATAGAGCTCCATCACCTGCCGGTGNATCTCCTTGATCGGGAGCTCCGCCTTGCCGGCGGCGCGCTTGAGATCCTCATATTCCGGTGATGCTCCGACCTCCTCGCCTTCGTGTCGGGCAATCTTGATNCGTACGGTTCCCCATGGAGACTCGATCTCCGTGGTCTCTCTCTCGAGCACGATCCGCTCGATCTCGGTTCTTCTCACCCCGATGGTGGTGCTCTCGGTGAAGAGGACGTCGGCGANTTCCTTCTCCAGGTCAAGGGGGCCGAGAATCGAGATCTTGTGAGCCGGCCGGGTTTTCTTCATGAGGATCGGGGTTACGTATACATCGAGGGCGCCGGCCTCGAAGAGACGGTCCATGAGGTGGCCGATCCACTCCGAGCTCATGTCGTCTATGTTGGTTTCGAGGAGCAGGACCCGGTCTCTTCCGGCTTCTCCCTCGATCCTCTCGGCGAGGAAGACGCGCAGCGCGTTCGGGGTCGTTCCGGGCCGCTCATCGCCGGCGCCCAATCCTATCGCGGTAAGGTTCGCTGTCGGCATCGGGCCAAAAGCCTTTGCCAGCGTCGTCATCAGGGCCGCTCCGGTGGGAGTCGTGAGCTCCGCGCCGCTGTCGAGCTGTTGGACCGGGAAGCCCTTCAGGAGCTCCGCGGTGGCCGGCGCGGGCAGGGGCATTCGGCCATGCGCGCCTTCCACGAAGCCGGTCCCCACTGTTACCGGCGCGCAATAGACCTCCTCGATACCGAGCAATTCAAGGGCCAGGCAGCTGCCGACGATGTCCACGATGGAATCGACCGCTCCCACCTCGTGGAAATGGATTTCTTCAATGTCGACGCCATGGACCCGCGCCTCGGCCTCTCCAAGCCTTTTGAACACGGCCTTCGCGTTTTCGCGGGTTTTCAGGGGGAGTTCGCTGGAGTCGATCAATTCGAGGATCGAGCTCAGGGCTCGGTGGGGTTTCCCCGGCGAGGGCTGTGTTGCGGCGGTGTGCGCGTGCGAATGTTCATGGCCGCGAGCGTGGGCGCTTGCGTGGGAGTGCTCATGGGAATGACCGGTTCCAGGTTCATGGTCGCTGGAGAGATGATCTTCGGAGAGAACGATTTTCAGCCGGGTGCATTGAAAGGCTCCTCTAAGAACGGTCTCGCGCTCAACCGAGTAGCCCTCGAGCGGAAGCAGCCGGAGGGTTTCGCGGAGCTCTTCGATGTCGAGTCCCGCGTCGACAAGGGCNCCAAGGGTCATGTCGCCGCTGCAGCCGCTGAAAGGTTGAAAATAGGCGATTNTAGTCATTTGGCAGNTGCCGGGAATTNATCAGGGATCNGTAAGNCGTTTATTTCCTGTTATGAATGTATCCGCTTGGCGCNCTTTCTCAAGCTGAAGTATACTCTTGTATGGGNGGGTTTGAGGGTTGCTGGAGCCTGCTGACGGCGCTCNTGGCGCCGATGGGTCCAGGNCGATTAAGTTTTTGTTATATGTATTGTTAGGGTCACAGGTCTCGGCTTGTGNAGCCTTGACACTGTTGGAAATGGATGTCTATAATCATAGGTTGAGATTCCGGTAATAATACGNGAGTCTCTACCTTGTATCCNTGATTTAAGCGACCTCACTGNGAAAGCTTCGAGACGTGCTGATTGGGTTCTCGAAGTAGAAATGATCTGAGCCAGGNGTTGGCCTGTCGGTCTTCGNATGATCGNNAATGATTACTTTCAAGTGGTTTTGTTNACTGGTTTGTCGCTGGATCATTTTTCTCTATTGAATTGGTATGTCGATTATCGAGAGGTGATGGTTCTGGTACGAGAACTCACACGAAGCTCCCGGCAGGGATCTTCAACCTCTCATTGGCAGAAGAAGAAAGGTTTTCACGGCTATGTCGTGTAAGAAGCTGAACTCTTGGGGGCCTAAGGTTCCGGTGGCTGTAAGAAGCCTGTTCATCACCGCACTGCTACTTGCTCCTCTCTCCGGCGCGATCGCCCAGGATGAGGATGGCCTGTTGAAGCAGGGTTTCTCCAAGTTCCAGGAAGGCGACATCGATGCCGCCATCTCCGAATTTGAGAAAGCTTTCGCGGAGAATCCGACCAATGACCAGGTCGCCGATTTTGTTGAGAAGGCCTCGGTTGCCAAGATCTATCGCATGGTCCGCAGCGAGAACCCCCGCGTGTCGGGTATCGGAGTCGAGCTCCTGAGGATCTCCACCCTGGTGATCTCTCAGCGCGGCGAGGACAGCGAGGTCCTCAAGACCGCGGTCGACACGGTCCTGCAGAGTGAGAATGAACAGCAGCTCAGGTACAGGATCCAGTACGCCTACCAGCTTGGCCGCAACCTCGTACCCCTCCTGATTCCCTATCTGGGCGATGGAGAGATCGAGGTTCGCGCCCTGGTGATGAACTGGATCGCTCGCATCGGTATGGATGCACTGCCTCCGCTGGTGGCTGCCTGGAGGCATCCGGATGGAAGAGTTCGAACCAATGTCGCCGCTCTGCTGGGCGCCAGGTCGCTGAGGCACCCCTATTCACTCGGGTATCTCAAAGCCCTGGTCGAGACCGATGAGCTCAAGGAAGTTCGCGACGAGGCCNCCTCCTCGCTGAACGCCATACTNGCCGANCTCGATGGGTCCGGAACGGTTGATGATGCCAAGGCCTATTTNCTCCAGACCGCACGAGATTTCTATCTCAAGCCCTACCGCAATCCTTTCGACAGCCGGAAGTATTCGCCCATGGTCTATGAGCTTGTGGGTGGCCAGGTTGTCGGCACCAAGNTCGTCGGTTTCCAGGTGAGTGANCAGATGGCCTCGCAGTGCCTGCTCGAGTCGATCAAGCTTGATCCAAACTATACGGCNGCCCGCGTTCTCAATCTCTGTAACGATGCGGCCAGGATTGTCGAATANGATGAGAATGCCGGCTGGTATTCCGCCCAGGAGGGCTTTGAAGANATCAAGACTGTTCTCTCGGGCCAGAAGNCTTATAACGACCAGGTGGTGAGAAACCGTCTGCTCTCCTCCCCNGCGCCGGTTCTCTATGCCGCGATCAGGCAGGCGGCCCTTGATGGNCGCGGCGAGGTCGCTCGCAAGTTGATTCGCTCNGCCCATACGATCGGCTTCCGCGAGGAAGTTCCGGCCGCCCTGGTTGAGGCTCTCGAGGACGAGAACTCTCGCCTTGTACGGATCGCCGCCGCGATCACNCTGGCCTATTGGAANCCCGAATCCGGCTTNGACGCCGGCGAGCAGGTGATCTCGATTCTTTCGAACGCGGTCGTCCAGAGTGGTATCAGGACTGTGGTCAAGGGCATGGGCAACAAGCCCCTGGCCAATCGCTTCGATGCGCTTCTGCGCAGCAAGCTCAATATGGAGAGCTATCTTCACGAGACGAATGTTGAAGAGCTTCTTCACACTCTCAGGAAGTCTCCCCCGGATCTCGTTCTCGTTGATGAGGAGATNGGCTACGCCACCGTTGAGCGCGCCACCTCTCCTATCAACACGATCGTCAACGAGCTGCGGAAGGACTACAGAACCGTCGATGTGCCGGTGGTCGTGGTCGTCGAGCCCGGCCGAGAGGAGAAGGCCAAGGAGTCCTATGAGAGCGACGAGCGGAAGGTCTGGGTCGTCGTTTCCAACATTGGAGCCGTCGCGCTTCAGAAGGCGGTTGTTGAGCCGATCTTCGAAGGCAAAGATGATTCCAAGACCCTCGCGACNCGACTCGCTTCAGAATCCGCCCAGGCGCTTTCGTACCTTTCTTCGGTACGTACGGATATGCCCGTCTCCCAGGCCTCCAACGCGCTTGGCCAGGTGCTTACCAACCGGCCTGACAGCGTCAGGATTCCCTGCCTGGAGGCTCTCGGTAACATGAGAGTGACCGGNCTCCTGGNNCAGATTGGCCAGGTCTTTGCTAACCTGGATAATTCANCGNCGGTTCGCANGGCNGCCATGCTTGCCATAGGCAAGGCGCTCTCCGTTTCTCAGAAAGCCACNGACGATGTGTTGCTGATCATCAAGAAGGGTTGCNCTGAGAACGATTCGGCCATTCGCCAGGCTGCCTGGATNGCCTTNGGGCGTTCGGGCGCGAGCGCGGAAGACCATCTCGCGTTGATCCAGAGCNAGGCCTCCGCTGGCGGAGNAGCCGAAGAGGCAGAGGAAACCGAGGCGACTGANGCGGNAGCCGNAGANGATGCTCCCGCTGAGGACCCCGGCAGCGACGACCTCGACCTCGATGGCGATATTTGATTAAGCCTTGGCNCTCAAGACTTCCTGTCCCTGTTGCGGTAAGCCGTTTTCTGCTCCCGAGGATTACGCGGGCAAGAAAGTCAATTGCCCCAAGTGTGATCATCGTTTCGTCCTGAAGACGCGGGAGCAGGCTCTCCAGGAGGCCGCTGACCTCGAGGCTGAGAAGCTGCGGCAGCTGGAGGACCGCCGGAGGATCGAGCTGATCGAGCGCGAGGAGCGTAAGCACCGTGATCGCCGCGCGTCGATGCCGTACTACGAGAAGTTCCAGACAGGAACCAGGCCCGTGCGCAATTACGATCCGCGTTCCGGTCCCGGGTTTTTGAATCTCAGGTACCTTGCGGATCTTCTTCTGATCGGCGCCTACGCGGTTCTGATGCTGGCTCTCGCGGGTCTTGGCCTGACGGTCTATCTCAAGTTTGCCGGCGTGATCAGCTCCATTGTCATTCTCAGTATTGTCCTGATTGGTTGGATCCTGGTGGGAGGGGTTCTTTTTCTCCTGCTTAAATATCTCGCTGAGCTCGCGCTTCTGATGGCGAGCCTCGGTGATCAGCAGAATGATGTCGTCCGGCTCCTTCTCGATCTGAGGGACAATACGGATGTGGACTCTCCAGAGCAGGGATGAGGGGGTGTCCAGATTTTTTACAGTTCACCAGGCGTCTTCCGGTTTCTTTACCGTATTTATCCTGAGGTCTCTCTAGCGTTGTTTGCCCCGGGTTGTAAATACTTTGCTGGTCTGGTAATATCGAAATTCACGGAGATCGGCGTTGCAGCTTTAGCTACCTGTCCCAGGCAGCTAAATGCGGCTCTCCTCCGCAAAGCAGTTGGAAGCCGTTTCTCGGCTGAATTGAGGCACTCGAAGAGTGAAACCAGGCATGAATCCCGGTAATCAGCTCCCCGATAACACTGATCGTCCCGACGGCAAGCCCGAACCTTCTGGTGAAGGAGACGGGACGGACACCCGATACATCAAAGGTACGGAGTCTGTAAACAAGTTCGGGAATGGGAGTGAATACACGGAACCGGTTGAGGCAGAGGATGTGGACGCAGCGGATGTGGACGCAAAGACTCCGCCAGCCGATCCCGTGAGAAAAAGAGGCCTCCTGGAGAGATGCTACAGGAGCGCGGTCGCAGAGATTGTGGTGCTCGTCCTGCTGGCGTTTACCCTGGCCATGACGACCAAGACCTATGTTGTCGAGGCCTATGAAATCAAGGGACGGAGCATGGTTCCGACCTTTGATGATGGCCAGCGCGTTGTCGTTCTGAAGCTGTTCAGCGATATCCAGCGCGGCGATATTGTTATCTTTTCCTCGCAGGATGACCCTGGCAAGGACCTCATTAAGAGAGTCATCGCTTTGCCGGGAGAGCGGATTCAGATCAGGAAAGGTATTGTCAGAATAAACGGAAAAGTACTTAAGGAAGGTTACCTCGAGGATAAGGATTACGGCCTCTACGATGCGGAGATCGATGAAGAGGTTGGGTTGGGTCAGCTCTATGTCCTTGGTGACAATCGTGATGACAGCCATGACTCAAGGCGTTTCGGCAGCGTGTCCGAGGAAAGTCTGAAGGGCAAAGTCGTCGTTCGCTGGTGGCCGTTTCACGAGGTAAAAACTTTTTAAATTACTTTGAGTGAGCCTCCTCGGAGGCTTCAATAGCGGGTCTGCCGTTCAAACGAGGAAGACCCGTTTTACCCGCGTTCCATTGCCTGGCCCTTCGGCCAGGTGGTCTCTGTGTGGGNTTGAAACGTAAGAAAAATCAATCAGAAGTGAAGTTAGCCGGGATTCGCGGAGCCGAAACCTCCGGCGGATTTCAGGCAAGTTAATTACCGGGAGCTACCCTTGAACAAGAAGTCTGTCGGCCAGATCCTCAAGGCAAAAGGGGTCGTCAACGACGCTCAAATTNATAAGGCGGTCGAGTACGCCAAGAACGAAAGCTGTCGGATTGGAGAGGCTCTCGTGAAGACCGAGGCCTGCTCCCAGGAGGACGTCAGCCGCGCGCTGGCTTCTCATTGGGGGTTGCCCTATGCGAATCTCGCCACGGCCGAGATCAAGAAAGAGATCATCTCGCTGGTACCCAAGGATGTGGCGATCGAGAACAACATCGTTCCCGTCACTCGCAAGAACGGGACCCTGATCGTGGCGATGGAGTCGATGGACCTGATGGTTCTCGACAACCTGCGCTTCCTGCTCAACCAGCAGGTTGAGGCGGCGATCTCGACACCCAAGGACATCGATGAATCGATTGATCACTATTACCGGCTCACCGGGGATCTTGGCGACGTCATTGGAGAGGGAGATGATGGCGTACAGGTTGGTCGCGGCGAGTACGCCGGTGAAGATGGAGATTCCGACGATGCGCCGGTTATCAAGTATGTCACCCAGCTGATCTCGAACGCTCTCAAGGAGCGGGCCAGTGATATTCATATCGAGCCCTTCGAGAAGCGCGTGCGGATTCGTTATCGTATTGACGGTGTCTGTATTGAGAAAGAAAATCCGCCCAAGCGTCTGCAGGGACCGATCCTCTCGCGTATCAAGATCATGTCGCGTATGGATATGGCTGAGAAACGCAGGACGCAGGATGGTCGTATCCAGATCAAGTTGCACGGCCGGGCGATCGATCTTCGTGTCAGTTCGCTGCCCGCCCGCCATGGCGAGAGCATCGTCATGCGTATCCTCGACAAGGAGAAGGGCCTGGTGGACCTNGAGGAGCTNGGCTTCCACGAATCGGAATACGAGCGCTTCAATAAGATCATCAAGCGTCCCAACGGCATCTTCCTGGTGACGGGGCCGACCGGATCCGGAAAGACGACAACGCTCTACGCGGCGCTGAAGAATCTCAACCAGCCGGATGTGAAGATCATCACCGCCGAGAACCCGATTGAGTACAACCTGACGGGTATCAACCAGGCTGAGGTGCGCCATGAGATCGGCCTGACCTTCCAGCGCATTCTTCGCGCCATGATGCGACAGGCGCCGAACATTATCCTGGTGGGTGAGATTCGTGACCATGAGACGGCGGAGATCGCCATCCAGGCGGCCCTCACCGGTCACCTTGTCTTCAGCACCCTGCATACCAATGATGCCCCCTCCGCCCTGACTCGTCTGATCGATATGGGCGTCAAGCCCTTCCTTGTTGCCTCAGCGGTCATGGCCATCATGGCGCAGCGCCTCATCAGGCGACTCTGTCTCGAGTGCCGGCAGGAGGCAGAGGTGTCGGAGACGGAGCTGAGAGCCATTGGTCTTACGCNGCAGCGCCTGGCCGAGGCGACGGTCTATGATGCCGTCGGTTGCCCGGTTTGCAGCAGCTCGGGCTACAAGGGGCGCCAGGGAGTTTACGAGTTGATGGAGATGTCCAATGACATCAGGGAGATGGCCTTTCAGTGCAAGCCAACGCTCGAGCTGCGCGCGAAGGCCAGGAGTGAGGGAATGGTGACCCTCCAGGAGGACGCCGTAAGGAAGGTGCTCGCTGGAGTGACGACCGTTAACGAGGTCATGAGAATCACTCATCGCGAAAATTAACAGGGGCTCGGCGGGCTCGGACCCGTCTTGACAGCCGCAAACAGACAAATCGGAGAGAAACAGTGGACGGAAAGATGATTGGCCAGATCTTCAAGGAGATGGGTCTGGTGACCGAGTACGATATCCAGCAGGCTCTTGCCAAGCAGAAGGAAACAGGCGAGGCGATCGGGCAGATCCTGGTGGGTACGGGACAGGTTACCGAGGTCGATCTCAGCCGCGCCCTCGCCGAGCAGGCGGGGCTCGAGTTCATTGACCTGGAAAAGGTCGAGATCCCTCCCGAGGTGATCGAGCTGGTCGATCATGCCACGGTCGACACCTTCCAGATCATGCCGGTGGAGTTTGATGGAAGCACCCTGGTGGTAGCCGTCAGCCGTCCGGACAATCTCAGCGTCCTGGATGATCTTCGCTTCAGCCTGCCGGAGGTGTCCAACTTCAAGGCCAAGGTGGCGAACGAGGACCAGGTCAAGAAGGCTATCGAGGTCTACTACCAGGACGGCGGCAGCAATATGGATGAGCTGCTCGCGGGTGTCGGCACGGCCACCATGGAGGGTGGTGAATCGAATGACCTTGCCCAGTTGGAGGCCGATGCCAATGCCGGACCGGTCGTCAAGCTTTTGAACATGATCCTCCTGCAGGCGATTCGTGATCGCGCCGCGGATATCCACCTCGAGCCTTTTGAGCATGAGTTCAAGGTTCGCTATCGCGTCGATGGCGTCCTCTACGAGATGATGCCGCCGCCGATTCACCTGGCGCGTTCGGTGATTTCCCGTGTGAAGGTTATGGCGAATCTCGACATTGCCGAGACCCGGCTGCCCCAGGATGGACGTATCGAGCTCAATGTCGGCGGTAACCCGATCGACCTTCGTGTCTCCACCCTGCCCACGATGTACGGCGAGAGCGTCGTCATGCGTATTCTTGACCGGACCAACCTGGCCCTTGATCTCGAGAAGCTGGGATTTCGCCCTGATGAGCTCGGAGCCTTCAGGGACCTGGTGGCGAAGCCAAACGGGATTATCCTGGTTACCGGTCCGACCGGCTCTGGAAAGACGACGACACTTTATTCGGTCCTCATGGAGGCGAATTCGGTCGACGTGAAGATTATTACGACCGAGGATCCTGTCGAATACGACCTTGAAGGCGTTGTCCAGGTCCAGGTCCAGGAGGAGATCGGGTTGACCTTCGCCGATTGCCTTCGCAGTATTCTGCGCCAGGATCCCGACAAGATTCTCGTGGGTGAGATTCGTGACATCGAGACCGCCCAGATCGCGGTCGAGTCCGCCCTGACCGGGCATATTGTCTACAGTACGATGCATACCAACGATGCTCCTTCCTCCGTGACCAGGATCCTGGACCTTGGCCTGGAGCCCTTCCTCATCGCCGCCACGATGGAGGGTGTTATCGCCCAGCGGCTGGCGCGCAGGACCTGTGTTCAGTGTAAGACTCCCTACGATCCGACTGAGCAGGAGCTTTACGAGCTGGAGTTGACGGTGACCGAAACCCAGGGCCGGGAGTTCTTTTTCGGCAAGGGTTGCAAGGCCTGCAATGGAACCGGCTACAGGGGGCGCGTCGCTCTCTTTGAGATGATGCTGGTGAACGATCGTCTCAGGGATCTGATTATGAACGCCGCCTCGACCGCCGAATTGCGCGCGGCTGCCAGGGAAGATGGCATGAGGACCCTGAGGGATAGCGGATTGCTGCACATTTACGATGGCATTTCCACTATCGAGGAGATCGTCAAGGAGACCATTTCAACGGTCTGAGGCCTGCTCAGCGACTGTGAGGTGTGCGTTCGGTTTTGCTTCCGTCTTCAGATTGTCTGAATCGATCAGCTTTCTGATTTTGGTGTTTTCAGATTTTTTGGTTATCATTGCACGTNCGGNAAGCGATAAAAGCATTCCGNTCCCTGGCTTTTTGGTNNATCNCAANTTCGGGTTGCCGTTTTGCCGGGTCGTTATNCGTAAGAAATAAGTAAGACAATCAAGTGAGTATGGTGGGGTACAGGAGGGCTTATGCCCGTTTTCGCGTTTGAAGCAATAAAAGACGATGGCCAGAAGGTCAAGTCCGAGGTGACTGCGGGATCCAAGGACGAGGCGATCAGGAAGATCCAGGATCAGGGTCTTCGTCCGACAAGGATCAAGGCCCAGAAGGAAGAGTCCAAGAGCCGGTCCGTTCCCGGCGTCGAGAAGGCTCCAGCCAAAAAAAAGGGCGGGCTGTTCATGGGCGGGGTGTCATCGAAGGACATCGTTACCTTCACCACCCAGCTCTCGACCCTGCAGGATGCGGGTCTGCCGATCGTTCGAAGTCTCAAGATCCTCGAAGAGCAGCAGAAGCCNGGNCGGTTCAAGGACCAGCTTGAGGAGGTNTCCAGCGAGGTCGANCAGGGNAGCACCCTCTCCGAGGCCATGGCCAAGTATCCCAAGAGCTTTGACAAGCTCTACATCAGTATGGTGAAGGCCGGCGAGGCTGGTGGAGTNCTCGACGTCATCCTCAGGCGCCTGGCCGGCTTCATGGAGAAGTCCCAGAAACTGCGTAAACAGGTCAAGGGCGCNCTGATCTATCCGGCCGCGGTTATCACCGTAGCCATTCTCATCCTCGTGGTCATCATGCTTTTCGTNGTCCCCGCGTTTGAGAAAATGTTCGCGGATATCGGNCAGGCGCTGCCCGCTCCCACCCAGCTGCTGCTGANCACGAGCCAGGCGATCCAGACCTACTGGTACCTGATNCCCCTGATTCCCATATTNCTGATGNNCATCATGAAGNTGATCGCCCGGACCGAGGCGGGTGANANGNNGNTCGATNCNTTCAAGCTCCGGATGCCGGTNTTTGGAAATATNATCAAGAAATCTTCTGTAGCCAGGTTCTGTCGTACCCTCGGTACCCTGATCGCTTCGGGNGTGCCGATCCTGGAGGCTCTGCGGATCGTCAAGGATGCCGTNGGCAATGTCATCATCNCCAATGCTATCGAAGACGTACACGGNAGTATTCGCGAGGGCGACACCATCGCTGACCCTCTGCGGGCCTCGGGAATTTTCGACGAGCTTCTGGTCAACATGATCGACGTAGGGGAAGAGACTGGCGAGCTCGACAAGATGCTCATGAAGATCGCCGACAACTACGAGGCCGATGTCGACGTTGCCGTAGAGGGAATGTCGAGTCTGCTCGAGCCGTTGCTGATTGTCGGGAT
>PAOC01000100.1 GCA_002708465.1 Planctomycetota bacterium | reverse complement strand
GGGCCGTCCCGAGCGGAGGTTCCTGTTGCCGGAGGAGGCCATCTCCGTCAGGCTCATGGCNACGAAGGAGGNCTCCTTGAGAACCGATTCCGCAAGGCCGGCTCCATGCGTCTTGATCACTCCGCCAAGNCCGCCGATGACATTGCGATCGCCGGGCGTAACAGCCGCCACGGTCACTCCAGCGCGCAAGGCAGCCCTGCGGTCGCTGTTGCCCAGGTCACTTCCGAGCAGCGCCGGCAGACCCGGCGTCAGCTCCCGAAATTCGTCAGCGCGTCTTCCGCTCACCCCCAGGCCGGAGCCCGCATCGATCAACCCNGGACAGATGGTGCCGGGAACATCGATGACCAGNAGACCGGGAGTCGCCTTNTCGATNTCTATTCTCTTGCCGAGCTGGACGATCTTGCCGGCGCGAATCAGGACCTGNCCNGGCTCGAGGGGTTCACCTGAAACCGTNTNCACCTTCCTCGCCCTGACCAGGATGGTCGGGCTCGAGGNCCGCTCNAGAGCCNNCGGNCNTTTTATCTCCTCCAGNGCCGCNGGCGCCGCCGGGGGNCCTGCATCTTCAGCTATCCCGGACAATTTGACGNGCGCCTCGATAGACTGTCCGTCCTGGTAGACGAGCTCGCCATCGATAAAGACCAGGTTGACTGGCGCGGTCAGGGTCAGCGGGTTGCCATCCCAGACAACGAGGTCGGCATCGGCTCCCTTCTCGATCTTTCCGATCCGCTCCGACACTCCATAAATGGCGGCGGGATGGATTGTTAANGATCGAAGCCCCTCGGCCTCGCTCAAACCGTACATNATCGCCAGGGCGACCGAGCTGAGGGGATCCACCAGGGTTCCACCCGTNGCCCAGGAAAAGGGAATGCCCTGCTCTTCCAGGATCGCAGGAGCGCGCAGGACCCGTTCAGGCTCCTCGATGGAATAGGGTCCGAGAATCGCCCGAGAGCCTCGAGGGAGCTGTCCGAAGATTCCACCATCCGTACCGACCCCCTCCAGAAAGGCGATTGGAACGCCATGCCCACTCGCCAGGGCGAAGGCGCGCTCCGCCTGGGTAATATTCTCGAAATAGGCGACCACGGGTACACGGGGACGTTTTGAATCTTTTCCGTAGCGACTCTTCAGCCAGCCGCCGAAAGCATCACCGGCGCCGCTGTGGGCGGTGGGATAGCGCGCCAGGTTCAGGTTGGGCGCCAGGGAGGTCTTCACCGCGGCATCTTTACGCAGNACCCNCAGGGGAACCCCGCCATGAAGCAGCTTAACGAGACTNACCGCGCCTCCGACNACATTATTCCGTCCCGGGCTCAAGGCGACGGTCGTCACCCCGCGGCCCAGGAAGGCCGCGATATCATCATCCCAGGGATCAAAGCTGTCGAGAACACGCAACCCATCATTAACAGCCTCAGAGAGATCATCTACATCTCCCTTCAGGGTTATATGCGAATGAGCATCGATAAAACCGGGCAGAAGAAAGCGGCCGGCAAGATCGAAAACGGCGCAGCTGGCATCCTCCTTGACAGGATCGGTCGTTACCTTCTCGATCTTGCCTTTGCGGATCATCACTGTCGCTTTCTCTATCACCTCGAGGCCCCCGCCCGCCGCCCTCATCACAACCGCGTTCTTCAGGATCGTTGGACCGCCGGGAATCCACGAATTTTCGTTTTTCTTGATCGCATCAAAGCTCAACCCCGCCGCCGGTCCCTGGCCGGCTTTTTCAGCCGCCGCCCGGCGCTTAGAATCAGTCCTCCCCTCGACTATGACAGAGACAACCCTGCTTCGAACATCAAGCGGAGGGCCATCGAGCAGAACCAGGTCCGCGTCTTTCCCCTTCTCGATGGAGCCGATCTTCTTTTCCAATCCCAGGCATTTGGCCGGCTGCATGGTGATCGCCTGGAGCGCCATGGAGGAATCGAGTCCGCCCCGTACCGCGGCGCAGGCCTGGAGGCGAAGGTACCTCGAACCGACCCCGGAGGAGGCGCCGGAGCTGATAGCCAGTGGGATTCCAGCCTTCGCAAAGACACCCGCAAGACGCTCACTCTGCGCGCTGCGGCGCAGGTCCAGGGATCCGTGAAGAACCGGCCCGACCGCCACGGTCACACCTGATGCGGCCAGCTCCGCGGAAGCCGCCAGCGCGCGGCCGGCGCCGAGAAGGGTCAACTCAAGCTTAAACTCTTTCTGCAGGCGCAGAGCATAGCGAACACCATCCTCGCGATGAGCCTCGACAAAGACGGTGAGCTCACCCTTCAAGGCCCGGCTGAGAGCCTCGAGGGCAATGTTGAGCTTTGGCACCTTGGGAGCCTTGGGGCCCTTTGAAGCTGGAGGCTTCGCCGGCGCAGCTTTCTTCTCCGGCTTGGCAGACTCCTTGGACTCCTTCTTCTCCGGCTCTTTCTTCTCCGGCTTGGCAGGCTCCTTGGNCTCCTTCTTCTCCGGCTCCGGCTTCTTCTCGTCCGGCTTCTTCTCGTCCGGCTTCTTCTCGTCCTTTTTCTTACCGGCCTCCGCCTTGGATTTTTTCGTCTTCAGCTCGGCGTTGTATTTCCCGGCCGCCTTATTGTATTTCTCAACTTCCTTCCAATAGTTGTCCCAGGCTTCGCTGTAATCACGGGCTGCGACAAGCTGTCTCCTGAGAGCGTAATATTGCTCGAGCCGCTGGGCGCTGGTCGAGGTTGAGCCCGCAACGCCGAGGGAAAGGACGATATGAGACTCCCTGCTCAGAAGCAGCTCGGCAAGCGACCCAGCTGCCCCCCTCCGACAGCGAAGCTTTAAAATCGCTCCAAGACTGCTCTGATTGCTTCCACCCGCCCCGCTGACCGCCACCGTTGTGACCCCCTCCTCGCGGGCAAAACTCCAATCCTCGAAGGAATCGAGTCCATCGGCCACGGNTATCNTCGCATCGNCNCCAAAGGCCTTTGAGGACTCCGGCACCAGCTCGAGNCTCCGCAGATCGATCATTCCCGGCATCAGGTGAAGCCCGCTCGCATCGATCCGCTCGGCTCCGGCGGGAATCTGCACACCGCCATCCTTTCCCAACGCGGCGATCTTGCCATCGGAGACCAGGACGGTGGCCCCTTCGAGAACCTCGCCATTGCCGATATGCACAGTCGCCGCGGTGATCGCTAGGTCAGCCGCGTTCAGGACCGGGCCCAGCAGTAAGCTGACCGCCAGGACGAAGGCGCAGTGGAGAACGAAGTTCGGTCCAGTGCCAGCGGACACCGGCCAGAATTTCGTCAGTATTGTGTTTTTGCGCAATCTATTGCGTAGAAATGAAATCACGCTACGCAGAGCGCTTGAAATATAGGTCACTGATATTCAGGCAAATAAGGGTGAAAGCCCGGTAGACTCCACCGATAGAAGATTCCTCGCTAGTCGTTGATATTTCATTTTATCGGTTCTTAGGGGACTTGTAAATCAAGACGACAGCTAAGCTACCAACGAAAACAAAGCAACCTTCATGCCCACCCGGAGGAAAATAGCGCCTGCTGGACGATAATCCGGTTTTCGCGCCTCTTGGTTTTCTATTGATAGAAGTATCCAGCACTGCTTAGGATGCGCCGTTTCCACCAAGCATAGATTATTCCGAAAGACATTCATGTCAGAGACCAACGCTACCGATACTGCGGCTCTCGAAGAGCTCGCTGTCAATACCATCAGAGTTCTTTCCTTTGAATGTGTACAGAGGGCGAATTCAGGCCATCCCGGCCTGCCAATGGGCTGCGCAGATCTCGCCTACACACTCTTCACCGACTCGCTCAAATTTGACCCGAAGGCCCCTGGATGGCCCGATAGAGACCGTTTTGTGCTCTCAGCTGGGCATGGCTCCATGCTCATCTACTCCATGCTGCATCTCTGCGGCTACGACCTGCCGTTGGAAGAACTGAAAAATTTCAGACAGTGGGGCTCGATGACTCCCGGCCACCCTGAATACGGCGATACTCCAGGCATCGAAACGACGACCGGCCCGCTTGGGCAGGGAACCGCGAACGCGGTTGGACTCGCGCTTGCCGAGAGCCTCCTGGCAGCCCGGTTTAACACTCCCGAACACAAGCTGGTTGACCATTTCACCTACGCGCTGGTCAGCGATGGCGACCTGATGGAGGGCATCTCGCACGAGGCCGCCTCGCTTGCCGGACATCTCGGTCTCGGGAAACTTGTCTACTTATATGACGATAATGCCATCACGATCGAAGGCGAGACCGAACTCGCCAGCAGCGAGGATACGGCCGGGCGTTTTGAGAGCTATGGCTGGCAGGTCCAGAAAATCGACGGGCATGATCGGCAGGCCATCGCGGCCGCTCTCGAGTCGGCCCGGGCGGAAACCGCCAGGCCCAGCATNATCATAGCGAAAACGACGATCGGCTTTGGCAGCCCCAATAAATCCGGCACCTCGGGCGTACATGGATCCCCCCTTGGAGATGAAGAATGCGGACTGACCCGGGAAGCTCTCGGCTGGAACCACCCCGAGTGTACCGTACCCGACGAGGTCCGGGAGCTTTTCCTCGAACCGGGAACCGCCGGAGCCGAGAAACACTCGGCCTGGAACGAGCTCTTCGCTGATTACCGTGAAAAGAATCCTGAGAAGGCCGCTGATTGGGACCGGATGCAGGCGGGCGACCTCCCGGCTGATCTGCGCGAGAGCCTTCCCGTCTTCGAAAGCTCCGAGGGCAGCATCGCGACCCGGGCGGCCTCCGGAAAGGTCATCAACGCGATTGCCGATGTGATCCCCGAGCTGATTGGCGGATCCGCGGACCTCGCCCCATCGAACAACACCATGGTTAAGGACCAGGGCTCCATCCAGGGCGACCGGATGGANGCGCGCAATATGCACTTCGGCATCCGCGAGCATGCCATGGGCGCGATGATGAACGGAATGGCCTTGCATGGAGGCATACGCCCCTATGGCGGAACCTTCCTGGTCTTCAGCGACTACATGAGGCCCAGCGTCAGGCTGGCCGCCNTGATGAAGCAGCCTGTGATCTACATCTGGACCCATGACAGCATCTTCCTCGGAGAGGATGGCCCCACCCACCAGCCGGTCGAACATCTCGCCGCCCTGCGCGCGATACCGAACCTCCGGGTCTTCCGCCCGGCTGATGCTAACGAGACCNCGATGGCCTGGGCTCTCTCGCTGGAACACGGCTCCGGACCGAGCGCCATCCTCCTGTCGAGACAGGGNCTGCCCATCTACGACGACACCAGGCTCGGCCAGGGCTCTGAGCGAGGCGCCTACGTCCTCGACCGGGAAGAGGGAGACGATGGGCCCGCTGTAATTCTCCTCGCCTCCGGCTCGGAGGTAGCTACCGCCCGCGAGGCGGCTGGNCTGCTCAAGGAGCNGGGAGTCGCGGCGCGGGTGGTCAGCATGCCCTGCTGGGAAGTTTTCGAGGAACAGGACAAGGACTACCGGGAATCGGTTCTTCCCCGGGCGGTTACCGCGCGAGTGGCCGTTGAGGCCGGCTGTCCCTTCGGCTGGGAGCGGTATACGGGCCAGGACGGAGTCGTCATCGGCATGAACCGCTTTGGAGCTTCGGCTCCGATCAAGGAGCTCTCTGAAAACTTCGGCTTTACCGCTGAAAACGTTGCCGCCCAGGCGAAGACCCTGCTGGGCGGCTGAGATGGCAGGCCGCCGCTTCAGGCTCGCCAGCCCGAGCCCTTCCCATCGGGAAGAAACCTGAACTCGGACTCTGTCCTGCTCGAGCGCAGCTGCTCCCGTGTCTTTTCATCCAGCCGGGCATATTCCTTCAGGAACTCGTGCAGGCTCTGGGCTGTCTCAGGCGAGATGCCGTGCTCCATCTGGCAGGTGTCCGCCTCAGCGATCCTCTCGTCCACGCCCAGGACCTCTGTAAGAAACGTGACCAGGTCGGTGTGGCGATGCACCAGGGCGCCGGCAAGTTTCCGGGCCAGCGGCGTCAGGCAGATACCTCGACCATCATCCCGCTCGATCATGTGAAGCTTCTCGAGTCCCTGCACCGCCCTGGTTACCGCCGGCATCCTCACCCCGAGCCGCTCGGCTATATCGGTAACCCTCACCTTATCCAGCTCCCCGGAAAGATTGAAGATGGTCTCGATATAATCCTCCTGGGCGGTGGACAGGATGTCCCCGGCAGCCGGCTTGTTTTCTTTTTCACCTGTCATCTTCTGATCCAATCAACCGGAAATCACTGGCCGGCCAGGGGCCTCCATAAAAGGCCTCAGCGTTTTCCANCCGCGATGAGGCCACCGCCGCAAGCCGCGCCCCCTGGACCTGCGCGAAGCTCGCTGCCTGGATGTCGGCCACAAAACCCGAGCCAATGNTGCCCNCCCCGATGGTCTTCTCTGCCATGCTGATCCCTTCAAGCGCTTGAAATAAAATGCCGCTCCGGCTCTCGGGACGATCGCCGGGANAGATCATTCTCTACAGACAGGCCCCCGCTGGCAAGAATGCAAGAGGGCTGTTCCTCGAACATCTTTTCTATATCCACCCCCCCGCCTCCTCGGTATATTCTTCGGATAGATCTCCAGCCTGCCTCGCAGGGAAGGCTTTCGCCAATCGAAAATAAGATCCTGCTGATGAAATATCCACTCCTACCTCGAGCGCTCCTTCTTCTCGCCTTCTCGACGCCGGNCTGGGCGGCTGAAAAAGAGCCTGCCGCGATTATCGCGGAGCTGGAGAAAGGAGGCGATACCGCCCGCCTGACCCGAGAGCTTGCGGAGCTCGGACCGGGAGCCCTTGATACGATCAGGGAAAAGATCAGGACGGGCCCANCGCCTGTCACAAGGTTCCTTGAACAGGCCCGCAACAGCATTGTCGCCGGGCAGGTGTCAACCGCTCTCAGAAAAGGCCTCGCGTCACAGCTCTCCTTTGATGGCCAGTATCATGAGCTCGGGAAGAACAGGGCCGAAAACATCGANGCGCTCTTCTACCTCCTCAACGACGAATCAAGCCCCCTGACGATCCGTCTCACGAGCTGTCGGGCGCTGGCGGACATCAGCGACAAGAGCATCCTTCCCCGGCTTCGCCAGCTCTATTGGGATCTGCTCCTGGACTCCCGGCTTCGCGAAGAGCTGGGCATCATCCTCGCGATATTCGGCGACACCCAGTCGGTCGAAAAAGAGCTGGGCAGGTACGCGCAATTTGCCAATCACCAGCGGAGCCTGGTCAGGCTGAGCGCCAATATCCAGCTCTCCAATATCTACTACCGGATCCGCGACTACGAAAAAGCCGTCGAGGCCTACGAGAAGATCATCGAGCTTTCCGAAAGAATATTCAAAGCCGAGAGCCAGGCCGGCATCCCGAAGGAACTCCTGGATGCGCGGAAGGAACNGCTCAACCTCCACTATTACAATGCCGCCTGCTCCAATTCCCTGAATGGGACCCTTGAGCGCGCCAGGAAATACCTGCTGAAGGCTGTCCAGGGGAACCCCGAGCACTACGGCAATATCAGCAAGGATGGTGATCTGCTGGAGCTGAGAAAAGATCCCGGCTTTCCCGCCTTCATGAAAAAGCTCGGCCGGCTCTTTGAAGATGAGGAGATCTAGGGCTTACAACTCAACACGGGCCGCTACTCCTCTTTCTTGCCCCCACGGCTCTCCCGTTCCTTCGCCCGCAGCTTCTCGAGAAAGCCCTCCGGTATCTTCGGAAGGTTCCGCTTGCCGGGGGATGGATCTTTCCAGGCCCTGAAAGATCGGCTTCCGTCCTGCTTTCTTCCCCAGGAGCTTCCCAGCGGAACCCCCCTGAACGCACACCCATGAACAAGCAGACTCCCCTCCTGGGGCGCGGTATAGAGGCCGACGAATTCACCGGAATTCGACAGCTTGAAGCTCGTATGCCGATCGCGGTTCAGGCCATCGCAATAGAAGACCTCGTAGCCGCCGGGCTTGATAATAATATCGTCCCTGATAAGCCACTTCGCCTTCCTTCGTCTCTCATCGGAGAGATAGAGTCCTTTGAGAGAGAGGTCGCTGTCAGATTCGTTAAATATTTCTATGAACTCGCCCGGACCATCAGCCGCGCCTCCGGGCCGTGGACAGATCTCGTTGATAAACAGCTTCGGGAGGACCGGCAGCGCCAGCGTCAGGTCCGGTGCTCCAAGAGGGTAGGAACGCTCCAGGCCATTCTCCGAGCTTGCCCGAAAATAATACTCGGTCCGCGGACGATCCTCCTTGTTCTCCAGGGTCAGCAGGTAACGATGCCTCTCCGGATCCCAGGACATCGCGACGGAGCGATAGTCCTCTTCGGTCACTGGTCGGTACATCAGCTCGAGTTCCGGGCGTTTTCCCTTGGACGATGCAGCCGGATTCTGAAACCTGAAGGTGATCAACAGGTCCTTGTTGTTCTGGCGGATAACCGCGTGGGAAAAATAGGGGCTCGGGCACTCGCCCTTGCTCTCCCCCCCGGACACGAAAACCCAGCCGCCAGCGGCCTCACGCTCTTTTTTCTGCAGGATGTCACGACCCTGGTACCCATTGAAAACGAAATCCGCGACCAGCAACCCCCGGTCCGGAACACGTCTCCAGAGCGCCAGCGACCCTCCTGCCGTACGGCTCTTTCCTGCAGCCATTTTGGATAGCTCGAGCCTGAGACTTCCACCAGGGGCAAGCTCCTTCTGCTTCCCAAGGAGACCGGGGCTCAGGGAGAAGCCCTCAGAGAACCTGTAGCCCGCGAGCTCTACCGGCAGGCTCGAGCGGTTGCTCAGCTCAATCCAGGGAGCGCCCGCAGATGGATTGAGCGACCAACCCGAAAAGAAAACGGGCTCCTCGGCGACTTTCCTGACCCGCCTGACCATCGCGCCAAGAGCTTTGACTCGCCTGCGATGCCCGGACTTGAGCTGCCGAACCGAGCGCTCCAGCGTGGCGGCCTCATCATAGGGCCAGATCGCCCGCCAATCCTCGAGCGAGGCAGCAACCCTGGCTGCGGCCTTGTCGACCAATGCATCGAATCGAGCGGGGGACAGCTCCTCCCGCAACATCGACTCCACACGCTGGAGATAGAGCTCTCGCAGAGACGGCACCTTGAAGAAACGGGTAAAGAGTACCAGCCACGCGGCGCGCTTCCGAGCTCCGGGCCGCTGGCAGAGAGGGAAGAGTGCCCGCTCAAGCTCTCCGGGAGTAAGATCCCGAAGCTCTTTTTCCAGATCACGAATCCCCCAGTCGCCGTGGCGGTAACCCTCTCTGAAGAGCTCCCACTTTCCATTGCGCGAATCTTTCAGCAGGAAAAAATCCTTCGGATCGGGATCAAGCTCTCCCCGGATCGCCGAGAAGGCCAGCCGGTCTATGAATCTCTGCAGATAAAAGCGGCTCCTGAAGAAACTCTCCATCTCTCCCGGGTGGAGCCTGTTGACCTGCCTGACGAGTGCATTTACCGACAGGAGATCGCCGCTCTTACCGATCCGGTCCGCTCGCAAATCCCAGCTCGAACGCCAATGGTCATCACCATTGAGACGGCTCAACGGACCTGTCTTGTCAAGCAGGACGCGCTTTCGAAATTTACTGTCAATCCTTTCGATGTCGTAGCGCAGGCCAAAAAACCTGCCGTTGATCAATACGATCACAGGTTCCGTAAGCCCAGCCGCGAGCCCGATCGATTCAGCGGCCAGGGAGGTGAGACATTGACGCATCCGGGTAAAATCAGGTTCCTCGGCGCTGAGCAATAGAACATCCCGCTTGCGAAAGACCCGGAAGCTGTCGCGGGCCATATCCACCACCAGGCTCTTATGCGCCAGCCACCTGCCCGGTCGAACGTCAAACCCCAGCTCGACCGGGAAGCGCCCCTTCATATACAGAAGCTCAGCGGAGACCCGTCCCGCGGAGCCCTCGGGAGTCGCCATGTGCCGTAGATTTTCCTGGCTGATACGAAAATCATAGATCTTCGGATCGCCCTCGCGGTAAACGGCCGCCGTGAGAGCGAGGGGCTCGGAAAGAGGCCCCCTGGTCCCACTGATATCCTGGCTCTCTACCCGGTAGTAATAGGTCTCACCCGGTACCAGGACACGGTCAATAAGATAGGGAGTTCTCAGGAGCCGGTCATTCAATGGAGCGAAGGGACCAGACGCATCCTCTCCTCGATAGACATTGAAACCGGCAAGGGGAGCTGTGCCCCAATCGCTGCCACCCAGCGGCTGCCAGGCGAGGGTGCTGTGAAAGAGCCCCGAGCTGCCCGAGAGAACCGGCTTTACCAGAGAAAGCTCCGCTGCAGCTCTCGCAGGAGCGGGCTCGACCCTGATCTTTGAAACCCGCGGTCCCCGGTCCCCGGTGATCCCCGCGAAGCGCAGGTCAAGCCAGCCATCAAAGACACCTACTCGAAAGACCCTCTGGAGAAGGTTGAAATCCCCGGCCTCATCGAAAATATCCAGGCCCTCGACCGCGACCTTCCCCTCCGCCTCGACATCGAAGACTCGAAGGCCCGCGGCGGCGACCTCGGTCTCCACCAGGTCGAGAGTCACCAGGTAGTCGCCCCCCTCGAGCTTGAAGACATACTTGCTATCCCCTGTTCGCCACGAGACCGGTGCGCCGGACGGCCAGCCCCTTACGGTGCCAGCCTCGAGAGCTCCGGAGGTTCCTCCGATATAGCCGTAGCCGCGATTGACACTGAAGGGGAGGTCCGGCAAGCCCTTGTCTTCACCCTCGAGCTTGCGTGAAGCGACAGCCCCACAGCGCAAAGTAAGCGACTCGCTCCAGGCCGCATCCATGCCCAGGAAGAGCGAAGCCAGNAGGGTAAACAGAACCATAGCNCTGCCGCCCCTGCTTCGCCGCGGCATCGGACAAGAACTTCCAGGATCACGCCCCGCTTGATTCACAACCATCCGATCTGCCCGCCCTGAAGACTCCAATCAGGAAGATGATCCCTGGCCAGCAGAGCCGGCCGGCTCTTTTTTCTCCGGAGAGGAATCAGGTTCGGAACCAAGACCCTCCCGAAGCAGATCCTGAAAAGCCTTGCGCTCATTTTCGTCCAATTTGCCATCGCCATTCTTGTCAAATCTCTCCATCACGCCCTTCAGCCCGCCAGAGGAGGCGCCGCCTTGGTTCGAACCCGGCCCTGGCGTGGTTCCGGCACCCGAAGATGTATCTGATTTGGCGCCATCAGCTTTGCCGTCTGCACCTCTTCCAAAAGAGGAATCGAGCTTCTTCAGTTCTCTCGCCGCGATGCTCTTCGCCAGGCCGGCAGCCCACTCCTTGGAGATCTGGCCAGTGATCTCGAGAGAAGAAAAATAGACGGTGCTGTTATTGGTAAAGATGTTGAAGGAGCCCGCATGCGGAATCTTTTCCGCGAGGCGCGCAAGGGCCAGGCTGTTTCTGTAGCCGAGGGACTTGCTGTTCACCTTCCATTTCAGGGCGCTGTTTTCCATCGAGATCGAAAAACGAATCGTTCCCGGACGGAGCAGGGAGCCAACCGGCTGGGACCAGATCTTCTCATCCCTGCGGCTATGCAGCCCGANGCCATGCTCTCCCGCCANAAGCGCGAAGGACGATTCCCTGAGATACCCGGGAAGAAAANNGGNGNNCAGTNCTCGCCAGNCNTNCCAGNCGNCCCTCGCCCAGGATGCCACCGAGGGAGACCTCGGNCTTGTAGCCCATCCCCAATGCGAAATAATCCGCCGGAGGCTCGCCGGTCTCGTNACTTTCACGCCAGGCATTGTAATTAAAAGNCCGGGGCGCNGTCACCCGGTCGTTCTCTTCGGTCCAGAGAGCCACATTGACATTCGGCGCGGCCGCATTGTAGCCGCCGGTAGGTACCACGCCGTTGATCGCAATCCTCGATTCAAAGGGATTGGCCGCGAGAAAACGAACNTCTCCCTTGAGCTTGAAGAANCGCTTCTTCTCGACCCAGTCGATAGTCGTTCCTCCCCCGCCGACGGGGTAAAAGTCCTGCAGCTGCTCCAGCGAGGAGAAATCNTAGGNCAGGGTCGTGAGGCCATTCTTGCCNTCCTTGACGGTCTTGGCATTGAAGGCAGCCTCTACCGAGGCGCCCGCCAGAGCCGCGATGCGGGCACGCAGGAACAGCTCATGCAACGAAGAACGCACCTTTGCGTAATCGGCCCTGCTTTTCCAGGCCCTGATCAGAACTCCTGCATCGGTGGCGATGAAATTCCACAGGTCCGCCGGCACCGGCTTCTTGNCNGCNGAGAGCTTGCTCTCGAGCTTTTGCAGCGAGAACAGGCGCGTCTCCCGCCAGGAATCAGCGTACTTGGCAAGCAGTCGCTCGTTTTCCTTCCTGTAGGCATCGCCCTCGGCGGGCTTTTCCCCCAGGAGCAGCTCGCGCCCCCGGCCAGGCCCATCCCTCAACAACAGCAGCATACCAAGGCCCTGTATAATATCCGCCTTCTCCAGACCCGCGCGTCCCGGCTTCCCCATCAGCGCGACNATGCTNTTCGCATCAAGCCCGAGAGTACGATGAGCCGCCGGAACCGCCTTGGACCCGGACTCCTGAACCCTCACCGCAGGTCCCTCGACCCCGAGCACCTTGTACTTCTGCTCCTTGNCATCCTTAGCCGCCGGCAGAACCCTGATCTTCACCAATGACCTGGACTTTACGGACTCGGAAAAGATCGCCTGGAGCTCCTCCCATACCTTCCTGCTCAAATCGACCTGCCTGCCTAACATGGCGAGGAGAGCCTTGGCCTCTTTATTTGCTATCTTATCGAGGCCTCCAAACTTGCCGATGATGTCATCGAGATGCTTCTTGGCTCCGGAAAAATCAAGGTCGGCCAGNAACTCGAAAACGCCGTCCCGGTTGTCCTCGACAAATTTCAGGCTATTCGCCATACGGCTCTCGGCCAGGCTAACCTCCGCCGCCATCGACTGGAGACGGGATTCTTCACTGGAAGGCATCCGTACCCTGAGCGTAACAATTTCCGTACGGGCTTTTTCNAAATCNCCGTTTGTCACCATCTCTGTCACCTGCTTGCCCGCGNCATCCATAGCGGCGCGGACCAGCTTGCCGAGCTTCGCTCGCGGGGCTGAGNCCAGCTCGNCCCCGAGCTCGGAGTTCCTGGCAAGGAAGCCGGTNAGCGCCTCGTCAGCCTTACGCAGCTCCTTCTTCCCCAGCAGAACATCGATGGCAACCAGCTCGGCGGAGGAGGCCTCCTTCCGCTTCGCGATGTCCGCCTTCCTGGCAAGCTCCGCCTCGGAACGCAGCTTCGTCAGGAGCTGCTCGGCGGGAGCCGTGATCCGCGGATTGTCCCCCAGCAGATTTTCCAGGCGCAGAAGAGCGGCCGACGCCTCCAGCTCTCCTTTTGAGTAGAGAGCCTCAATGCTCTTGAGCTCCTTGAGAGCAATCTTTGAGGCATCCCGCTCAAGCCCGGGAGCGGGCTTCTTGCTCTCCACGGGCTTCTTTTGCGTCGTGCGCGGCTCGGCCGTTTTCGACCTGCCGGCCCCATCATCTTCGTCGTTCATCGACTTTGAGACCAGAACCAGGATGAGAACCAGCGCGACGATTCCTATCACCGAGCCTACAACCAGGTTGGACTGCGAGCCCTGCGCCGGACGGCGCTGTCTTATGGCTGCGCTGCGGCCACCGGCAGGACGCGCACCCTGGCTCACAGAGGCGGCCCTTGCGGCGCGCGCCTTGCCCTTTGCCGAGATACCTTTTCTGTACTGAGACGGATCCAAGGCGGAAAAGACCTGGTCCGCATTGTCGTAACGACTGTCAGGGTTGCGCGCCAGCATCTTCTGCACGACGGCGGAGAGTCCCCCGGGGATTTCCGGTACCAGGCGGCGAAGCGGTGTCGGGTCATTGTCCAGCTTGGCCCGGATGATTTCCTTCACGCTGGCCCCATCGAAAGGGGCGACCCCGGCTATCATCCTGTAGAGCGTTGCGCCAAGAGCGTAAATATCCGCGCGGTGATCAAGCGCCTCGCCTTGAGCCTGCTCCGGCGCCATGTAGCGTGGAGAGCCGGCCGCGGGAGTATTGCCGCCTCCCCCAGCTGTACCAGTCTGGCTGAGATCTGCGGCAATGCCGAGATCTCCAACCTTTACCGTTCCATCCAGCGTGAGCATCAGGTTCGCAGGCTTGATGTCACGATGAACTATCTGGTTCTGCTGGGCAAACTGAAGCGCCTGGGCAGCATCCCTGGCAGCGTCCACCGCCCGAATAATATCGAGTTGGCCTTCCCGCTCAAGCAGCTCTTCAAGACTGCCGCCCTCGAGATACTCCATCGACATATAGTGATGGTCACCTTCGTTTCCAGCATCGTAGACCTGGACGACATTCGGATGATTCAGGCGCCCGGCGGCCCGGGCCTCCTCGAGGAAGCTCTTAATGAAATCCTCATCCTTGGAGAACCTCGGAGCCAGGATCTTCAGGGCGACCGGCCGATCCAACGAAAGCTGGCGTGCCAGGTAGACTGTTCCCATGGCGCCACGGCCAAGACGCCTATCGATTTCATAGCCGGCCAGGGTGCTTCCGATGAGCGGATCCTCATCGTCGGTCGCGAGGGAAATCAGGGTGTCACCGATCTCGATCGTGTCTCCGGGAATGAGCGTGTGCTGATTTACAGGGACATCATTGACCCGGATGCCATTGGTGCTCTTGTCGTCATCGATGACCCATTTCCTCTGCTCGCAACGCACCACGCAATGAACCCGGGAGGCCATCTTGTCATCGATACAGATATTACACTTCTCATCCCGCCCGATCGTGAAGGCGCCTGATTCGGGTAGCTTGAATTGCTTTCCCCGCTGAGAACCTGATTCAATAGTTAGTCTGGCCATAGTCTCCCTAAGGTAAGATCAGCGCTGGAACACGACAAGAGTCCGATTGTCAAAGTTTGTCGCCACAAGAACTTCCAACACCAAACCTTCCGGATGATCAATTGGTGGAAGTATATCTTAACCTTTTCTCGTTGCCGGTAAAAGAAACAGGCAAATTGCAGGTCTTCTCAAAGCTGAAAAAGCAACCAGCCCGCTACAGATGAGCAGGGAATAAGCCAGAGGGGGCTCCATTTGAGGACGACAAGCAGAACCGTGGCCAACACCGCCAGGGCCGCGCTCTGCCATTGCAAACCGGCTTCGTCCGCTGGGATAAAGAGTATTTTGCGCAAGGGTGACCGTCACCGCCGCCATCAGGCCCACAGAGCTGGCATTCACGGCGTCGAGAAAGTCCCCCATTCTCTGCGATGCACGCAGCCTCCAGAGTACCTTTGCCAGGAGAACGACAAAAATGAAGGACGGCAGAAAGATACCCGCCGAGGCGATGGCCGCGCCGGGAACCCCGTGCAGAAGGTAGCCCAGAAACGCTGCGGTCGAGAGGATCGGCCCGGGCGTAACGTTTCCAGCCGCGACCGCGTCGAGCAGCTGCTCAATGGTGATTCCAAATCTAGGATCGTTTACCAGCTCACGCTCAAGGTAGGCCACGAGAACATAGCCAGTACCGAACAATACCGAACCAATCTTGAGAAAAACGAACCCCAGCTCCGCCAGGGTCGCTTTCACCACTCCCGCCGCCCCGGCAGCAGCAAGCGTACCTCCACCGACACCGAGCCAGCCGCCGCCGCAGCCAAGCGCAACAGCGGCGNCCTTATCCGGAGGGGAGCCGCGGGAGATCCCGCCCGCCAGCAGACCGAAAAAGCCTCCGGCGGCCAGGGCGATAATGGGATCCGTCTCCAGCAACACCGCCGCCGTAACGGAAAGGCCGATGACTGCCAGCAAGGAGCTCTTGAAAGCGGTTCTGCCGAGCCTCCAGACAGCCAGGCCGATCAGGGCGGGAATCGTCGCCTGGATCCCCTTGAAAAAAGGGATCACATCCGGAAGCTCCCCGTAGCTCGCATAGAGCGCCGCGAGAGCCGTGACAATCGCCACCGCAGGCAAAACAAAGCAGNTCCCCGCCACCAGCAGGCCTGTAAACCCCGCCCGGATGAAGCCAACGTGAAGCACCATCTCCGTAGAGTTCGGCCCCGGAATCAGGTTGGTCGCCCCCAGCATATCGAGAAAACGCTCCGGACTGATCCAGGCTCGACGCTTAACCACCTCGTCTTCGAGCATGGCGATATGCGCCGCNGGACCGCCAAAACCAAGGAAGCCCAGCTTGAGACAGAGCAACGCCAGTTCTCCAAGGCGTGACATAAATCTTCAATTCTCCGGCAAAAATCGCAGAATGAGAGACCGGTCCGGACCGGCTCTTACCAGGGGCTCATCCCGCCGTTGACACAGATGGTCTGACCGGTAACAAAACCGGCTTCGTCGCTGGCGTAGTAGGTAACGGCCCCGGCGATATCATCCGGAACGCCCCAGCGATCCATCGGGATCAGCTCCCTGTAGCCATCTTTCTGTTCCTGCGGATCGTTCTCATGCCGCTCAACGGGAATCCAGCCCGGCGCCACGAGGTTGACCGTGATGTTGAACGGAGCCAATTCCGTCGCCATGCTTCGAGTGAAGCCGATCTGGCCGCCCTTGGCTGACACATAGGCGCTGAAGTTGCCGATGCTGCGTTGAAACACCTCGCTGGTTATGTTGATGATCCTGCCCCACCGGCTCTCTTTCATATGCGGCAGAACGGCGCGCGTAAGAAGGTAGGGGCTCTTGATGAAGAAATCGATCATCGCCTGGTAGTGATCCCAGGTGAACTCCTCGATGGGCATCTGGGGCTGATCCGGCGTCGCGTTGACGACGAGAATGTCGATGGCGCCAAGCTTTTCAGCCGCCGCCGCGCACAGGGCGTTGACGGAATCCTCATCGGACACATCGCCGCGAAGCATAACACCCTCGAAACCTTCCGCCTCGAACTCGCTGAAGGTCTGAGCTGCGCGCTCCTCGTTGTTGAAGTAATTCAGGGCNACCCTGGCTCCTGAGCGAGCCAGCCCGAATGCAACCGCCTTGCCGAGTCCTGTCGAGCTGCCAGTTACAAGCGCCACGCGACCATCAAGGGAAAATGGCATGTCGTTATCCATAGGATTGAATCGTTGATGANACGGGCTCAGCCTTACCCGTGAAAAGGAAGAGNNCCATGATGGGCTTCCCGGTCTGACTAGTCAAGCCNAGACGAATGCCCGGGCTGACGGCGCCATCTCAAGGCTTGAGCTCGGTATTCCAATAGGCCTCGCTGACGAAATGATCCCAGCTGGCCTTGCGGCGCGTGACGTGAAGAGTGAAGGCCGACTGGGAGGGCGGCTCAACCGGTTCACGCAGCAGGCGCATCCCCGCCTCCCTGGTACTTCGGCCGCCCTTGCGGGCATTGCAGGAGAGACAGGCTACAACGCAATTGCTCCAGCTGCTGACCCCNCCAGCGCACCTGGGAACGACATGGTCAATCGACAGGTTCTCGGTCGAGAATTGACGGCCGCAATACTGACAGCTATTGCCATCCCTGCGAAAGAGGTTACGGCGCGTGAAAACGACCTGCGGCCGGTGGAACCGATCGCAGCCATGCAATACGATGACCTCNGGAATTCGAATCCGCCGGCTCACTCCCTGGAGATAGGGTTCGCCGTTGGAAATGACNAGNTCGGACCANCTCTCNAAATCATAGAGCGAATAANCCTCGGGNTCGACAACCCGGGCCAGCCCCTTAAAGAGCATGGTGACNGCCCNTCTCACCGAGCAGACCTGNATGGGCAGCCAGTTTTTATTCAGNACCAGGGTTGGATCGGCAAGACAGGTATCGCGCATCATTTCTNGNNGTTTACTTTCCTTNCGGGACAAAGATGCTGAACAGCGGGGCTGAATCTCCTATCAGTCTACGGGCAGACGGCGGCGGTCTCAATTGAATCCATCATGCAGGAGAAGCCGGCTGGGGATTTGCTGGCTCCCGAACTCCCTTTGACACATACTCTGTCCGTCCCATCGCCGAATGAGTGAAGCGATGGAGCGCGGGGACTCAACGGAATCAAAGATTGACGCCCCTTCGGAGCCGTCCAGAAAAATGACCGGGAGCTCGCAGGTGCCGATCTCAATGCCCGTCACGGGCGACCAGCCTGATGAACGGAAAAAACCCGGGGGCGGTGTTTTCCTGGGCGGACCGCTCTCGGCCATGCTGCTCTCCCTGTGCTTTCTCGAGCACGATGGAATCCTGGAGAGAACCATCCCATGGTTCAGCCTGATCCCGCTCTTCATCAGCCTGGACCGTCACCGCCGCAACCTGAAGTGGCGGCTGGTGCACGGCCTGTTTTTCGGACTGATTCTGTATTGCTGGCCACTGGTATCCTGGAACGAACCCGCCAACCTGGCGGCCGTGTGGACCAGCCTGCTCATGATGGGGNCCTGGATGCTGTTCTGCGCCGCTGGAGGAGCCCTGCTCCGCTATCCATCCCGGCTCACCGTTGTGCCCGGACTCGCGATACTCTGGACTGGGCTCGAATTCCTGCGCAGCGAATGTATCCCGGCATCCGTCCCCTGGATGCAGCTCGGACAGACCTTGAAGCCTGAAAACCCTGAGGGGCAATTCGCCGCGGTCATCGGACTCGCGGGACTCGGCTTTGCAATCTGCCTGGTCAATGGAGCCTTCTTCCTGACCCTGCGAGAGCGCCGANGGCGCGTTCAATTCTTCGCAGCGCTGGCTGGAACCGGGGCGGTGGTGGGTCTGCTGATTTCCGGAGGACTCGTTGGATCCAGAGCCCAGCGCCTCGAGCAGCCGCCCCGCGAGACCCTGCGAATCGGCCTGGTTCAAACCGGCGGCGGCGGCAACAGCGAACATCTCAAGCTGGCTCGGCAGCTCCTGAATTCTGAGCCCCAGCTGATTTTCTTCCCCGGTAACGCCTTCATGCCCGCCCCGGGCAAGTCCTCGATCCCGGCCGAGCTGGAGGTCTTCGCGCGCGAAGAAGAGGTGATGCTCGTCGCTGGCATGAGCCTGGATCCTGACGGCAAGAGCAAGAAGAGTCTGGCCCTGCTGTACATCGCCAGCGGCGGATGGCCTGGAGAACTTGTACATTCAGAAACCCTGGAGATCCTCACAAAGGAGGATCAATCCATCCTCGCTGTCTCTGACCGCGTAAGCCACTCCGCCTGCCGGCTGAACCGCCTTGCTGCCGGCGGAGCGCGGCTGTTCCTGGTGGCTGGCGATAGCGCTCATGATGAACTGAAATATGACCTGCAGCGCAATCGTCTCCACGCCTTTCGCGCCCTGGAAACCGGGATCTCCATCTGCAGGGCAACCAGCGCCGGAAGCTCCTCCATCGTAAACCATACAGGAACCCGCAAGGTGACCGCCCCGCGCAACCAGACCTGGGCGACGGTCAGTTCCGTTCCTCTACTCGACCAGCAGCCTGGTGGTACCTGCTTTGTCAAGGGCGGCTGGATCATCGGGCCCGGCTGCTTGATCCTGCTTGCGATCCTCGTCCTCTTTGAGCTATACACGCTCAGAAAAAAATCAAACGCAGGTAGAAACACAGGCCGTCAGGACAACACGAGACCATCGTAAGCGAGCGCCATCCCGGCGGGAAGCTCCAGGGCGGCATGGGAGATGTCGTGGGTCATATGGGTGAAGAAGGTCTGTTCCGCGGCGATCTTTTCAGCCGCTGAGACCGCCTCCTCCGTAGAAAAATGGGTTGGATGGCTTTGGGGGCGCAGCATATCGAGCACCAGGGTTTTCAGTCCGCCAAGCTGCCCCCAGCTCTCATCGGGAATCTCTGAAACATCCGTACAGTAGGCCAGCGGCAGCTGTCCGGGCTGCGACTCCGCCACCTCGCCGGAGTCGTCGAGGGCCTCGACCCTGAACCCGAGCACGGGCTGGCGGCCGTGAAGCAACCGCAGCGGGGTAAAACGAAGACCGAAGAGGTCGAGGGCCTCGCCCACCCGCAGCTCGTTCTCCAGCAGACGCGCTACAAAGGATCTGTTGATGTTTTTCTCTGCCTCGAAGATATGCCGGTAGACCCTGTGAAGAAAATCGAGCGTCTCCTGCTCCGCGTAGATATCGATCGCCGAGCCCATAACCGCGTTGAATCTCCGCACCTCGTCCAGCCCGAAAGTATGATCGACATGATCATGGGTAAAGAGGATCGCATCGCATCTTTCCAGGCCAAGTTCGAGAGCCTGCTGGCGTAAATCCGGCGAGGTATCGATCAGAATGACCCGCTCGTGTCCTTCTCCATCGGTAAAGCGCAGGCATACGCTTGCCCGTCGACGCCGGTCGCGCGGATCAGCAGAGGTGCAGACCTCGCACTGGCAGCCGATGACCGGCACCCCCGCGGATGTTCCTGTTCCGAGGAAGGTAAAGCTCAAGCTGGTAAGGTCTGGATTGGACGGCATGCGCCTCCGCAAAGAATCATGCGCGGTGAAAAATGAAACTCTCCGGAAAGTTTACCCCGCAGGAGCAGGCTTCTCACAGCCCCGAATCAGGCCGTGCCGGCCTCACTTCTCCGCAGGCTTGAAGGCCGCTCCAAAATCGGGCGCCTTGCGGCCGAAGGTGTGCTCCAGCGCCACCTCCGCGGCGCCTCCGGACCCTACCGACACCGGAACCTTGAAGACCACTCCGGCGACCTTGCAGGCGCCGGCTTCATCGCAGTAATAGGCCAGGGCCTCGACAACCAGCTCTCCCCGGGCCTCGGAAACCACGCCCTCGACAGGAATCTCGATGATCCCTCCCGCGCCGAGCACTCCCTGCGCGGAGGCCTCATCCAGCAGCACAGGAGAGGAGTCGGCCGTCAATACCTGCCAGCGGCTGGGAGCCGATTTGGAATAATAGTGTTTCGCGGGAAGAGCCAGCTTCAGCATCAGCTTGCCGCTTCCGCCTGTCCTGATCTTCAGCTCCCCGCTCTTCACCTCAACGGTCCCGGGCAGATCAGCCAGGCGAGCGCTCCGCGGAGCAACGGGTGGGAGCGCCCTGGGGACACCCTGTAGCTTGAGGGTGGTCACCTCGAGGGTCTTGAGATCAGCAATCCGGACCTGGTGATTGTTGGTGTCGGCAATGTAGATCCTGTCCCCTCCGGGAGCCAGTGCGAAGCCAGAGGGCTCGGAGAACTGCGCCTCGAGCCCCTTTCCGTCACGCAGGCCGGGCTTACCCGAGCCGATCNATCGAACAACCTCTTTTTTTGCGGGGTCAAGAAGCTTGAGCCGGTGATTGTAGGTGTCGGCCACAGCCACCCGGGCGCTGGCCNCGAGCCAGAGNACGCCGAGGTCATGCTGCAGGCGGGCCTTCTCGCCAATCCCATCGGCGTCACCGAAGGCGAAGAGGTTCCTCGGCGCGGCATCCTCGCCACCGACAAGGGTGGCGGTGNCGCCGCTTTTCAGGTCGATTGTCCGGACCGTGCTGCTCTCGCTGTCGGCGATGAAGAGCTTGCCGTTTCCAATGCTCAGGCCCGATGGCTGAGCCCAGGCGGCCAGGAGGCGATCCGGGGAGTTGCTGTTCTGCTCACGCCCCGTCCCGCTGAAGTTATTGAAGATCCCCTTCTTCTTATCGTAGGTCCAGATCTGGTGTGTTCCAGCCATGGCGATGTAGACCTTTCCGCTGTCGACCGCGACATCCCAGGGCGTGCTGAGCCGCTGCTGCGGTCCCTTGCCGCCGCCGGTGTAGTCCCTACCCTGCACCCCGTCACCGGCGAGAGTGGAGACCGTCTTCGACTTGAGATCGACGACCCGCAGGGCGTGGTTCTCGCTGTCGGCGACATACAAGAGCTCGCCATCGATGGCCAAGCCCTGGAGCCTGTTGAACCTGGCCGCATCGTAGCCGCCATCACGCAACCCGATACGGCCGCTGCCGATCACCTCGGTAAACCTGCCCTGGAGATCTGTCACCACGATTCGATGGTTGTTGGAATCGCTGATGAAGAGCCGCTTGCCTGGCGCATCAATCGCCAGCTTGCCGGGGAAACGCAACGGTGATTTCGGCGGGTTCTTTTCGCTTTCGAGCCGGATCGGCAGAGGATCATGCCGAAAGGCATCGGCCGGGTAGAACTCCAGCGAGGCGGCGATCGCCGCCTCGATAACATCCCTATTGCCTTCGCCTGAAACCAATAGTATTTTATTGCCTCGGGGACTGATCAACCCAATACTCGGCCAACCGCTCACCCTCCAATTACTCCAAATCTTCATCTCGTCGTCGTTCACCACCGGATGGGCTATCTCGTAGCGCAGCACCGCCTGGCGGATGTTCTCCGGTACCTTCTCGTTGTCGAACTTGGCCGAGTGGACTCCTACGAAGGCCACCGGGTAGCCGGCGAAACGATGCTCGAGCCAGGCGAGGTCCGGCAAGACATGGATGCAATTGATGCAGCAATAGGTCCAGAAATCCAGCACGACAATCTTGCCGCGCAGTTCCCTCTTCAGGGAGAGGGAGGGAGAATTGAACCATTCCTTGCCCTTGGGAAAATCGGGAGCCTCCAGCTTCTCAGACAGCTTGTCCATCTTCTCAATATGCTTACGGAGCT
>PAOC01000058.1 GCA_002708465.1 Planctomycetota bacterium | reverse complement strand
TTCTTCGCTGCAGCCATCCTGGCTTCCACTCTCGCCGGCTCGAACCCGCAGACGGCCTCGGCCGAAGAGCTCGCCCCTGATGCCGGAAAAATTCACAGCCACGTTACCTATCTGTCGAGCGACGAGCTCGGAGGCCGCGACAGCGGCGAGCCCGGGCTTGAGATTGCGGCGGAGTACATCGCGCGTTTCTACGCTGAATACGGCCTCGAGCCGGCTGGAGACAACGGCTCCTACTTTCAACATTTCACCATTCCCCAGGGCGCCTGCTTCGTTCAGGACGCCGGGGCGGTCATCGAATTCAAAGATGGAGAGACGATCTCCTTGACCCCCGGCAGCGAGGTCGCGGCCTTTGGCTTCACAGATGGAAAGCCGATCGATGCTCCGTTGGCCTTCGTCGGCTACGGCATCACGACCAACGACAGGGAGAAAAACCGCGGCCTGGACTACGACGACTTCAACGGAATCGACGTGAAAGGCAAGGTGGTGATCATCCTGCGGTACACGCCGCGCTACTCCTCCTCCGAGAACCCCTTCGGCGGCCGCAGGAGCCGGCACGCCCCCTTCAACGCCAAGATCGCCAACGCGCGCGAGCACGGCGCCGTGGGCGTGGTCTTCGTCACCCCCACCGGCCAGCCGGACCAGGACTGCTACGGCGTGGCCCACCGCGCGGCGCCGCGCCAGCCCACCATGCCGGCGCTCTACGCCCGGCGGGCCAGCATCGACCATCTCCTCCGAGGCTCNGGCGANACCGTCGGACGACTGGTAAAAAAGATCGACGAGGGCCTGAAGCCCGCGAGCTTTGAGCTCAAGGGCGCAAAGATTCGCTTCGCGACCGCGAGGCGGCACCTGCTGCTTCGCAACGTCGCCGGCAAGCTGCCCGGCTCGGANCCNAAGCTGGCCGCCGAGACGATCGTCATCGGCGGACACTANGACCACATCGGGCGCTTCGGCAACCAGGTCGCAGAGAAAAACCTCGGCCAGATTCACAACGGAGCCGACGACAATGCCAGCGGCACCGCCGGGATCATCGAGCTCGCTCGACTGCTCTCCAGCGGCAAGAGACCTNAGCGCTCCNTTGTCTTCGTCGCCTTCTCCGGAGAAGAAATCGGCCTCTTCGGCAGCNGGCATTGGGTGAACGCGACCCGTTATTTCACCACGACAGAGGCGACCACCGCGCTCGAGAGCGCNCCCAACCCCCACGGCGGCAACAAGGGNGNCTCTCTGCTCTGGGAGNCAGGCACCCTGCTCAAGGCCACCGGCAGCTTCCAGGGGGGCCACTTCCAGGTAAAAACCCTCGACGGCGAGAGCGGCTGGGTGAAAACAACCGACCTGAAGCAGATCGAAGGTCCCGCCCCTCTGCATTCGGTGATCGCCATGATCAACCTCGACATGATTGGCCGCGGCAAAGACGGCGGCCCGGTAACGGTACTTGGCGCCNATTCATCCGCCGCCTTCCCTCCCCTGCTGGAAGAAATATCGAAAAATATCGCGCTCCCCATCAAATTGAACAAGGGGCTCGGCGGCGGCGGCTCCGACCATGCGAACTTCGTCAGGAAGAAGATCCCGGTCGTGTTCTTCTTCACCGGCATGCATGGACAATACAACACCCCCGAGGATGACATTGGCACCGTCAATGTTCCCTTCGAGGCCCGCATCGTCGACATGGCGTGGAAAACATCGCTGAAGCTGGCATCCGCCGAAGGGCGCCCGGCCTTCGCCCAGGGCGCCGCCGGCGGCTCATCCGCCAACCCGGACCGTCCCATGCTGGGAATCATCATCGACCCCAACCATGAAGGCGACGGCGTCAAGATCAACGAGGTGGTCGAAGATTCGGTCGCTGAAAAAGGCAAGCTCAAGGTCGGTGATATCATTGTCGCTTTCGGAGACACGCGGGTGAAAGCGCTTACCGACCTGCAGAAGGCTCTCGAAGACCGTCCGCAGGGAAAGATCAAGCTCAAGGTGATCCGTGAGGGCTCCGAAAAGAATGCCGAGGTCGAGTTTCCCACCCGCCAGGGAGGCTTTCGCGTCAGCTTTGGCTCGGTACCCGATTACGCCTATGATGAAAAGGGTGTNCGCTTTGAAGACATACGGCCAGCCACCCCCGCCGCGGCCGCCGGCGTCAAGCCGGGAGATGTTCTGGTGCGCTGGGCTGGCAAAGAAGTGCGCGATGTGCAGCATTGGACCGAACTGCTGGGCGGACACAAGCCCGGCGACAAGGTTGAGATCGAGGTGATGCGGGACAAGAAAGCCGTCAAGATGACGGTCCTGCTCAAGGCGCGTTGAANACCCCCTACCGNCCGAGCTGAACCCCGTAACGCTCCAGCAGACCGCCGGTTGCCCTGATGTAATCCGANCGGGCGGCCTCCAGGTTGGTCTTGGCCTGGAGAGCCTGGGTCTGAAGCTCAAGGAGGTCATTCTCAATCGTGTTGACCGTAAAGGGAATCGAGGCTCCCGCGGCCAGTTTNCGTCGTTCGGCCTCGAGNTCGGTCNCCTTCAGCCTGACAAGATCATCGAGATATACCAGCTTACGCGCCNTCGACCTCANACGACGGATGCTCTGGTCCACCTCCATGATGATGCGGTTTTCCGTCTGNAGCCGTTGCCATTTCAATTGCTGGTAGCGGTCCCTGGCACGATCGTAGCTGCTCTTGAGCCCCCTGTTCGAAAGCGGCATCGCCAATTGAAGGCCGACAGTCCAGCCATAAAAATCTCCCGACCCGAGAGAAGANAAAGANTCGCCAAAGGAGTCCGCCAACCCGAATTGCGCCCAGGCCCCGGTAAGATCAAGCTGGGGCAGGCGTTCGTTGGCCCTCATATCGACCAGGGTTTTCTGATTGTCCAGAAGCGCNGCGAATTGCCTGTAGTCGGCCCTGCGCTCAAACGCCGCCGCCAGGGAAGGATTACGCTCGGGNAGCGTCGCCTGTTCAGTCGGNTCACTGAGAGGTATGACCCGGATTCCATCAAAACTGCCGGTCTTCTGCCCCGCCTCCCAGAGCTGCCGGAGCGATTCGCCCTTGTACTGCAAGAGGTCGAGCAGATTATCGCGCGAGTTCTCGAGCTGCAGCAAGGCATCGTTCATCTCCACCTTGCGCCGGGCCAACTGTCCTTCGATTGTCGTTACGTAAATCTTGGGCTGGGTCCCNGCCGCCTCTTCTTTGCGCGCNTTCTCAACATTCTCAGTCGCGACCTTCAGGGAATTCTCATTGGCCGCNTAGTTCCGTGAAGAAAAAACCAATTGCCAATAGGCGGCTTCGATACGAAAGATCAGATCGCTAATGGTCGTCTCCAGGCTGTCCATCGCCAGNTTGCGGTTGTTTTCCGCCACCTGGATNGCCGAGTAATTGTANGGATACCAGGCNCCCTTCAACAGCGGTTGCGTCGCTGTAAACCGAACGGACGCTTCCTGCACCGGGTTGAAGCTGAACAGGCTGCTGGCCAGTGGCCGATCGAAGCCGGACTCACCGACCGTGAGCGAGTAAGTAGAACCCAGCAAGGTACGAAGACGGATCCCGCTCGAATAATTCGAGGACTCAAACGGGTTAACNCGGACCTCGGATAGTACAGCGTCGCCGATATCAAGGAANCTGACCGAAGGCCNCCGGTTCTTGCTGTAATTGGCGCTAAGGGTAAAAAANGGATCGAATACGGCATCCTGGATGACCATCTCCCGCTCGCGGATTTTTCCCTCGGTCCTTGCGATCCGGACATCGAAACTGCGCGCGAGACCCATCTCCACAGCCTGCTCGATGCTCAGCTCGATCTCCTCAGGAGNTGGGACTGCCCCCTCCTGGGCCCGCAGGCCCCCGGGCGCCAGGGCCAGAACAAGGGTGAGCACGGCGCTCGTCCACATCCCGCGAGCGACCTCCTGCATATGAAGCACTCTCTTCATCTCCGTCTTTTCTCTAAAACGTCTCTTCTTCTCTTCGCCCCGCTCGCGGTGAGGGAGCCGCGGCAGGAAATGCCCGCAGAGGGTTCGCGAGCGCCGACAGTTTGCATCGCATTTGCCCAAGAAGCCAGCGAGAACCCTGAAGGCGGAANTGATTCACATCGCTTATCTTCCGCCAGCCAAGGACAAATAGGNCATGGCCCTCCGCATTTTCCGGAAAAACCACGNCNCGTTCGATTNGGTTCTTTTGCCTGACCNCTGGCCTTNTTCACGCCTCAATCAGCCCCAGAAGACGTTCCCGCANGCGATCAAATTCCTCNCGCGAATTAAAGCTGACCGAGAGAACGCCTTTCTGTTTACGGCGGCCGTTNACTCGAATNGAAACCTTCGCGCCGAGGGCCTCCATCATCTCCTCCTCCAGCTTCAGTATGTTGGGATCCTTGTCCGCCTTCGCTCGACCTTTTCGATCGGCTTTGCCGGCAGGTTCGTCATCNAAATCGCCTCCGCCGTTCTTTAAAAAGGCCTCCGTTTCACGAACGGACATGTTCTCCTCAGCAATTCTTTCAAAAAGCAGCCGTTGATCCGCCTTGTTGGTGGCGGAAAGAAGCACCTTCGCATGCCCGGCGCTGATCTGGCCCCGGACCAGCGCCTTTTTGATGTCTTCAGGCAAATCCAGCAGACGAATGGTGTTGCTAACGGCCGAGCGACTCAAACCCAGCTGCTCGGCCAGCTGTTCCTGGGTGCAGGACTTAATGGCCAGCAAGCTGCGATAGGCCTCTCCGAGCTCAATGGGATTGAGGTCATCCCGGTGAAGGTTTTCAACAAGAGCCAGCTCAAGGAGCTTTTCATCGGCCACGTCCGCCAGGATTATCGGAACTTTGTCCATCCCAAGCTCTCGCGATGCCCGCAGCCTTCTTTCCCCCGCTACAAGCTGATAGCCCTTGCCATCGATGCGGGCCAACAGCGGCTGCAACAACCCATCTCGAGCCACCGAGGTCTTCAGCGCCTCCAGCTCCGTCAGCGGAAAATCTTTTCGGGGCTGTTGAGGATTTTCACTAATTTCATCGGGACTGACCATCAAGACCACCGGACCCTGCTCAGCCGAGTCGCCGGCCGACCGGGCCTGGAGCGCAAGCTCCGGCTGCTCCACAGTGTCCCTGGTGACAACTTTTTTCCGGGGAGACTTTTTCTTGGCGGACTTTTTCTTGTCTCGACCCGTCCGGGTTGGAACATCCCCCCCACCCTTTCCGATCAACAGCTCCAGCCCCCGGCCTAATTTCCGTTTAGCCATTTTCCATCACTTCCCGGGCCAGCTCGACATAAGCCCAGGCCCCTTTCGATTCACAATCATATTGAAAGGCCGGACATCCATGACTGGTCGCCTCAGCCAAAAGNACNTCCCTTGGAATGACGGACGANAAGGTTCCGCCTTCAAANAACTCAGTGATCTGNTCAACNACATCATGAGAAAGATCCAGNTCCNGAGANAACATCGTCANAAGCAGNCCNTCTATCTCCANNTCTGGATTTGTACTATTCTTTATTTTTTTAACTAATGGCAATATCTGGCTCAGCCCCTCCATCGCGTAGTATTCNCANTGNACNGGCACGATAAGNCCATCGCTAAGCTCCAGGGCCAGCGTTGGAAGCCCGGCCAGCGATGGNGGGCAGTCCAGNANCACATAGTCAAAAGGCTCCGCGGCNTCGCGCATCCTCTGGCGCANCTCATCGGCATCGGCNGCCTCCAGGTCTCGCACCACCCGAAGGTCTGAGGCCTCCGGACTCGAGGGCAGCACCCAGAGATTCTCATGCTCCGTCTCACAAATGAATGGTTCGAGCGGATCGCCGTTCAAGAGGGCGCTCAGGTATGGAAACTCATCGGAGTCCGCCGCAGGCACCTCGACCCCCACCCCGCTGGTCGCGTTGGCCTGGGGATCGAGATCCATCAGCAGGACCTTGCGGCCAGCGAGACAGAGACTCGCGGCGAGGTTAATCACCGTGGTTGTCTTACCGACACCACCCTTCTGACTGGCAACCGTAATTGCTCGGGTCACTTCTCTCCACCAAGCCTGCAGGCCAAATACGTCAAACAGACAATGACAGAACTTTAGTGCTCTACGAGACCCCTTTCAAGGGCTAAACGAAAAAGGCTCCAGAGCCATCAGGCCCTGCGAGCCGGCCCTGGCATACCACACGCCACCAGACAAAACCCCCAAGCGTTCCACGTAGAACAACCCGCAAAGAACCCCCTGCGCGAAAGACAGCAAACATCAAAGAGGCCCACAAGAAGCTCTCCGGGCGATACGAATGGAAACCAACCGGCCGGCGCCGACACAAACCCGACGGCGAAAAAGCTCCNCTCTGGAGCTCAGCCTGCTGCCCATCACCGGACCGCNAGAAAGCTNATAGGAGATACGAATGAAAAACCAACCGCCCGGTACCGACACAAACCCGACGGCGAAAAAGCTCCTCTCTGGAACTCAGCNTGCTGCCCATCGCCGGACCGCAAGGAAGCTNCCAGGAAATACGAATCAAAACCAACCGGCCAGCGCCGACANAACCNCGACGGCGAAGANGCTCCTCTCAGGNACTCNGCCTGCTGCCCATCACCNGACCNCAAGAAAGCTTNNNGGAGATACGAATGAAAAACCAACCGGCTCTCTCCAGCCATAAACCCGGGCCACGAAAGAGTTCCACGTAGAACGCTTCTCCGATCGAACGGCACCGACAAGACCCACCAACCTGGGCGGGCCGCAGATCACGGACTCCGCAGGCAACCTCTGGCCGGGTGACGAGGGAGGAGCCCCTCTGAAGATCCGTCCAAATCGCACCGCCGGCAGCAACGAGTTCCTCGCCTGGAGCTGAGCCGACCAAGCCGCCGGCAAGGCCGAAAGAGGGAAATGACAAAACCAAAGACGCCGCGACACAGCAACCGCAGGAGCGGCAAACTACCGGGCAAACGCAAAACACCCGCCACCACCGGCAACACACCGGCCGGCAAAGCCGAAGGTGCCGGAGAATCGATTCTAAGGGTCGCCCACATCCCAGATGAGGCTTCTCTGCATGCACGACCAGGCGTCGGCAGCAGGGGGGCTCCTCGTCAGCCTCAGGGCCCATAATGTGTCGGCAGGGGGGCTGCGTCCGAGGGGTTGTCTCTGCGAACCCCCAGGTCGTTTCCCGGCCCAATCAATCAGGCGAGGCTTTCGGCGCGGCTGAAGCCTTGCGGAAACCGTTCCACGTGGAACAAGCCCGGGTGCGACACCAACATCGGCACTTTACCCCCGACACGCGGGGCGGGGACAAGAATACAAGTATTAACCCATCAGCAATATTGTCTGTTTAGACTATTATGTATTTTTAGACATATTGCCTGCAGGGTCGCCCTGAGTTCCGATGAAGGACGACTTCATGCCATAGAGCGATCCAAGGCGCGCCATCAGAAACGAAGAAACGAACCGTCCGCGCCCGGCAGGGGTGGAGCCTCGAAATTCCGCGCTCAGTTCGACGAGCTGTCGCCGGGATTGCTCAGATCGCCCTTGTCGCGATAGCCCGAGCCGCTTTCGGCCTTGCCGGCCTCCGGGGATGGCGGGGGAGATTCTTTGCTGTCGTCATCGTCGAGTGGGGGGGAGGGGTCGTCGGAAGCATCATCAATGTCCTCCTGGACATTCTTGATGCCCTTTTTGAATTCGACGATGGACTTGCCCATGCTGCGAGCGACCTTCGGAAGGCGCGACCCAAAAAGCAAGAGGGCTATAATCCCGATGATGATGATTTCAGATCCACCCGGTAGACCTAAAAGAGCCAGGTATGTGTTCGTAAGCATAGGACCTCACATCCGAAGCGGGCAGCGCAGGCGGCGCCCTCGTCTTTCAGCCTCCATGAGCCGCTGAAAGCTCACTCGGCTTCACGATAATCCCCTGGGCTTTCGGCTTCAGACGCGAACAAGGTCTCCTTCTCTCGCGCCCATAGGCCAGAGGCTAACTAAGCAAGGCCATTCTAACTACTTCAATCGTAGTATCCATACAATTCCTCTGCGAGGCGCCTTGCCGTAAGAGCGAGGAGTCGCAGCTCGATCTCCTGGGGATTGTCNAACTCGAGATCTACCTTGAATTGATCCTCATTGCCCCGCTCGCGGCCAACCCGCCATCCCTTTCTCTGGTGAACGACGCGCCCCTTCTCGGTNTCAAGCACCCTGTAGCTGATAACCGCCCGGGCACTGAAAAAGCCTATCGAGCGGGGATCCTTGAGCTGGAGCTTTTCGATCGACCCCTCAACGAGGAAGCGAGCTCCGACATTTCGACCGATACGGGCCCACTCGGTGTCGCTCAGACGCGGTTTTGCCCAATTTCGAATNGTCTTCTGTGCCTCCTCAACGCGCTCCCCGGTAACAAAGCGCGCATCGATATCCTGGCCGGNGGCCCACATCCGAANGCCCTTTGTTATGGTTTGTCCGCGGCGNGACTCGCCGTACCACAGGTCGGCTCCGGCCAGAGACTCCCGAAAGGGCACGATCAGCACCGTCTGGCCTTCAAGCCCCTCGCCGCCGTTAAACGGAGAGGCGTGCCAGGAAGAAAAGCACCCGCAAATCGAAAGCGGCAAGAGCAGCGCCGCGGTAGACAACCCATTCATCTTCATCTTAATTAATCACCTTGAACATGCCCGCGGCTGGAAACGAGGCGGAAGCCTCCTGCCGAGGCAGTCTATCTTGATATCGCCGCGCAGGCAAGCCGGTCGGTGGGGGAGATCAGTCGCGCAGGAACTCCGGCACCCCGGGCCAGGGCTCTTTGCCAGGGCCGCGGTTGAGATATTCTATCTCGATCTCCTCCTTCGGCTTCCGAATGATAATCACCGGAGCCTGTTCCCGAAAACCGGGGCGGCGTTTCTGCGGGCGGCGATCGGCTATCGTCGCCGGAGAGCTCCTGGAACCGACCAGCACCAGCTGTTTGGGTGACGCATGGTACTCAACCCGCTCCGCGTAGGCCTGGTAGGGACCTGAATTGATCGTTACGTTGCCCCCGATGCGCTCTGTTCCGATAATGTTTGAGGCGGTGGCCCAGGGCAGGCGCTGGTCGGCTGCGGGACCGGCCGAGGGGTTCACATGCAATGCCAGCCTCTGGGCGACGACCTGCCAGTGCTGNCCCGAAAGCGTGCCGGGCAGCGCCTGCGGCTCAGACTTCCCGTCCACATGGAAGTTAGCCATAACGTTTCTCCTGAAGCTGACNAGCACCATTCGCCTCAACGGACCGCCCGCGGCCTCTGCCGGAGCCTCATACAGGTAGGCCTCTATTTCCTGCGCATCGATCGTGTCNACACGCTCCGCCTTGGGCTTGTCGCGAGCCCCCTCGCCGCCGAGAGCTCCAGCCGCCTCGAAGCCATCCTTGAAATGCTGAAGCGTCTGCCGGCGGCCATCCTGGGAAAAAATCTTCACCTTGTTCTGATCTCGTTCGTAGAGAAAATCGTCCCCGCGCAACAGGATGGAAAGGGCCCTGTTGTAGAGCAGGACCTTATCCTTTGCCTGGATCCTGGAGAGGTGAAGCTCCCCGGCCTCATTCTTGGCGAGATGAACCTCCAATTCGTTCGTCTCAAATTCCCAGAGCATCTTCTGCCCGGGACGAGCGCCTCCAGCCCCATCCGGCTTTTCCCGATAGGCGCCCTGGGCCAGCTCGCCCTTGACCTCGGAGCGCAAGGTGACGCTCTGGCTCTTCTCATCGTAAATAATCTCCCGTGCGCGCACAGGCCCTTGCAGCTCTTCGTGGTCAAGATGCATCGACTGCGGCGTGTTCCCGAAGAAGCGCAGCTGCCGTACAGAAGAAGACCAGGAGGCCTTCTCGCCGCGCATCTCAAAGCTCTTGCCGCTAACCATCAGCGGGCTCCCTTCGGCGGAATGCGCTGTCAGCGACCTGATAGACCGCAAATCCCTCAGCACTCCTGCGCCGCCATTTTCTGCTGAAGCCTCACCTTCTGCGCCTTCTGCAAACTCAACATCGGCTCGGGCAGCCTGGATAAGCAGATCCGGGCGACTGGTGATCTCTTCTCCCCTGTAGAGCCGCACCTCTACGGCATCCGTCAAGGTACACTGCCGGGACTCCTGCTCGAAACGAATCTTGCCCGCCAATACAACCCCGCCTTTTTTTTCCAGCTGGGCTCTCTGTTCCTTGGTCCCGATCAGCTCAAAAACCTTCTGCTGGGCAAGAAGGCGCACTTCCGGAGCGGAAAAGCGATAAAGCCCTTTAGAGCGCGTCGTCAGCCTGACTGGGCGGGTTCCGTCGCCGCGGGCAAGCGCCTTCTTGAGAGCCTTGCCACCCTCAAACAGCAATCCGAGGTAATCGGATTGGATCTCGACAAACTGAGCATCTCNANTCCCGGTTTTTTTCCCGCGCACTTCAGTTCCGACAGGCCGGAGATCGTCCAGGTTGATCTTGGCGCTTACCGACCCTTCAAACCAGGCGCCCTCAGGGCCTCCATCTACAATGAGATTGATCTTTCTCGCCTCAATCCAGCTTTCACCCTGGGAAAGACGCGGAAACTCCTTTTCGAGGCCTTCCAGGGTGGCCTGCTGCAACTCGGCGCGATAGGTAAGAGTCTTTCCGTTCGCCTGAAACGGTCGCGGTCCGGCCTGCTCGGCTTCGCCCTGCTGCGCATTACGCCGCCAGCCCTTGCTCCGCAGAACAACCCCGCGAGGATTATTGCTTCGAGCAATAAAATAGGACAGGGCGTTCTTTTCCCCGCCTTTTTCTTCAAGCCCGTTAAAGGCCACCTCTACCTCGTCTGCGTCAAAATCAAGCCGGTCCAGCTCATCGCGGTCTGTGGGCCGCTTTGCGCCACCCGGAGCNTCGTCGTCGCCAGCATTACCTCCTGGCTGATTGACATATTGCTCCGCGCGCAATCGCGCCTGGCCGCGACGCTCTTCTTTTCCCGCCATCTTGAACGAGCCGGAGACCTCCTGCAGAAAAAGCCGCTCGCTGTGAGGACGCATGATGGCTCTCTCGGCAACAAAATCAACGTCCGGCCCCTGGAGGGTGGGGCGTCCGGTCAAAACGCCCTCAAAAGTCCTGCCGCTCGATTCGCCGGCGTCCGCCCCCGAAACATTCACCCACTCAAGCTTGTCTCCATCGAGAAGATAGGTCCGCGAGTCGCGGGCGATGCGGGCTCGAACCCTGCCGCCCTCCCAGGTCGCAAGGGCTCGGCGAGGTGAAGGTTTTTTTCTCCGGTCATCAATCTCGAGCTCGAGCTTCTGGCATTCGAATCTCGTATTGCCCACCACAGGAGCCCCGCCAGGAGCTTTCGGACGAGTCCCCTGAAAAATCAAAACGTTTTTATTAAAGGTAATAAAGGTCGTCTCCCGGTCCGTCTCGGNCCCCGAGCGGCTGAANTTGAGCTCCAAGCCGCCCTCGCAGGTAACGATCACCTTGTCATCCCGGCTGGGTGGANGCTGCTCACCGGCCTCCGAAAGGGTCAATCCGCCCCCCACATCCGGATCCAGATAGGTATAAACCGGCGCCTTGAAACGCAAGACCTCCATCCCGGATGAGCCGGAATGGCCCTCGAGTCCCGCCGGGCTGTAAACCTCCAGGTANGGATTGACAATCGACACCGGCTTCTTCGACTCAAGAATGAAGCGGGTNTTTTCCTGGGCCTGCGTTTCGTTTTTGAACAGCAGCTCCTCAAAATGGAAGGTCGTGCCTTCATTCGTTGTCCCGCGGCCATTGTAAAGAGTGACCGTGATCAGCCCGCTGCCCTTGACCAGGCCTCCTGTTCGTTGATAGACGGCGCTTTCGAACTCCAGCAGCAGCCCCCTGGACTGCTGGTCCTTTCTCTGTACGGGGGCGGTCCCGTCTCCTTCATAGATTGGGATTTCGATGGCCCCATTCTTCAGCTTGAGGCTGTCCAGCTCGTCGATTCTGGCCCCATCTCTGAGGTCTCCCCTCGGCAGNTCGGCNCGCAAGGTGAAATTGCGGCGGCCCAGCTTGACGTTCCAGAAGTCGAAATCGAGGTAGTTCTTCTCGCTCTCGTCTTCGTTAACGTTATGGCTGACCCTGAGTCCGCCGCGATCCGTGGCTGAGGCTCCGAACCAGTGCTTAAACTCCCCGGTGGCCACAATGAAAAGGCCCAGCATGGTCAAAAAGACTGCGCTGAAAAATGCCGCTGCTTTCACGAGAATTTCTCCAAAGCTGACTTCAATAGCCCCCGAGCCTCAAGAACCAGCTCAGCCACCTCGCGAACGGCCCCCTGGCCNCCAACTGCGCTGGTCACATAGGCCGCCTGTTTCCTGACCTCCGCATGAGCGTTTGCCACCGCCACCGGGAAACCAGCCACGCGAAGACAGGGCAGATCATTAACATCATCTCCGATGTAGCAAACCTGCTCCGGCTCCAGACCCTGCCCTCGAATGAGGTCTTCAAGATGTTGCTTCTTCCGGCTGACCCCGGTCAGACAAAGCCTGATCCCGAGTCCGCGAGCTCGATGGTCTACGGCTGGACANCTGCGGGCCGACAAAAGCGCGACCTCGATACCTGCGTCCATCAGCAAGCGGATACCCATTCCGTCAACAACCGAGAAGTTTTTATATTCTTCTCCGCGGTCGTTAATTCCGATAACTCCGTCCGTCAGGGTTCCGTCCACATCGCAGACGACTAAATGAACGTTTTCTGCCGACATACCGTATTTCCGGCAAAGCCTACTGGCATCTTCACTTCCGAGGCCNCAGCCAAAAAAGCGCGGCCNGGTGAATTCCTATAATCCACCGCAGGAATTGTAGGGGCCTCGGCAGGATTGGCAAGGAAATAGGGCCCTAGGGAGCCNTCGCCCCCTCCAGGAGNTTGTCGAGAACGCCTGGNTCNGCCAGCGTTGTCGTGTCTCCAAGGTCGTCCGTCTCGCCCTGGCCGATCTTCCGCAGGATGCGCCTCATGATCTTGCCGCTGCGAGTCTTCGGCAGGCCGGGAGCGAATTGGATCCTGTCAGGAGTAGCGATGGGGCCAATCTGCTCACGAACGTGACTCACCAGCTCCGCCTTGAGCTCATCGCTCCCTTCGATGTCGCCTGTAAGGGTTACAAAAGCATAGATTCCCTGGCCCTTGATCTCATGCGGCATGCCGACGACCGCTGCCTCTGCAACCGTCGAATGAGCCACCAGGGCGCTTTCTATCTCGGCGGTCCCCATATTGTGGCCTGAGACGATGATGACATCATCGACCCGGCCGGTGATCCAGTAATAGCCGTCTTCATCTCTGCGACAACCATCCCCGGTGAAATACTTGCCCGGGAACTGGGCGAAATAGGTGGCCTTGAAGCGTTCATGGTCGCCATAAACAGTGCGCATCATCGATGGCCAGGGATGCCGAATGCATAAATTGCCGCTGGCTTCCCCTTCGAGCTCTTTTCCCTCATCATCGACCAGAACGGGCTGAACTCCAAAGAACGGCAGGGTGGCCGATCCCGGCTTCGCATCAATGGCTCCGGGCAGGGGGGTAATGAGAATGCCCCCGGTCTCCGTTTGCCACCAGGTGTCAACAATCGGGCAGCGCCCCTTGCCAACATTTTCGTGATACCAGCGCCAGGCCTCCGGGTTAATCGGCTCGCCAACCGTTCCAAGAAGACGAAGGGATGGCATCTTGTGGGAATCAGTCCAGCCGGTGCCTTCCCGCATCAGGGCGCGAATGGCGGTGGGGGCGGTATAGAAAATATTTACGTCGTACTTTTCAACCACATCCCAGAAACGCCCATGATCGGGATAATTCGGCACCCCCTCGAACATGAGAGTGGTAGCCCCATTGGCCAGCGGGCCGTAGACGATATAGCTATGCCCGGTGATCCANCCTATATCCGCGGTACACCAGTAGACATCTCCCGGGTGGTAGTCAAATACGAGCTCGTGGGTAATCGACGTGTAGAGCAGATAGCCTGCGGTGGTGTGGAGAACCCCCTTGGGCTGCCCGGTGCTGCCGGAAGTATAAAGTATGAACAAGGGGTCCTCGGCCTCCATGACCTCCGGCTCGCAGCTGTCGGCCTGGTCGGCAACAAGGTCGTGCCACCAGAGATCCCTTCCCTCCGTCATGGCGACCTCGCCCGAAGTGCGTCGCAGAACAACGCAATTGCGGACGCATTCAAGGCCTTCAACGGCCTCATCGGCGATTGCTTTCAGCGGAATCGTCTTGGGACCGCGGAGACCTTCATTCGCGGTAACCACGATGCTGCACGATGAATCAAGGATCCTGGTCCGCAACGAATCCGCACTGAAGCCGCCGAAGACAACGCTGTGGACCGCCCCAATGCGGGCACAGGCCAGCAGCGAAACAGCAAGCTCGATGACCATTGGAAGATAGATGCACACTCGGTCGCCCTTCTGGACGCCAAGGGAACGCAAGCCTGAAGCGAAGCGGCAAACCTCGGCATGGAGCTCCTTGTAGCTCAGGCTCCTTGAGTCGGAGGGGTCGTTGCCCTCCCAGATAATGGCTGTGTCATCTCCCCGGCCCGCGTCAATATGCCGGTCCAGGCAGTTAACAGAAGCGTTGAGCTGGCCTCCTTCAAACCACCGAGTCGAAGGCTCTTCAAAGTCCCACTCACAGACCTTGTCCCAGGGTCTGATCCAATCGAGCCGCGCGGCCTTCTCGGCCCAGAAGGCATCGGGATCTTCGATGCTCCGCTGGTACTCCTGGCTGTATTGCTCAAAGCTGCCTATGTGAGACCGTTCACTGAATGCCGATGGCGGCGAGTATCTGGCGTCCTGTCCTTCAGACATTTTCGTCTCTCCCGAGGTTATTCATTTATTCAGCGGTCACAGAATATAACCCATTTTCCTTGTCGGATGGGAGAGCCGGAGGCTGGGCGCGGCGTGGAATATGCTAAACTCCGAACGAGATGACGATCTACGCCGCCAGCCTGAGCGCCTCTACGCCTGCCGCGGCCCAACAGGGCGCGGCCGCAATCCTCGATGCCGGCTTCGGCGGCATCGTGCTGAGGTCCCCGATACANCATGAGGCCTGGAACGCCCTGCGGAAATTGTTGCCTAAAGATTCGGTCAAGGCGATCGAGCTCTTTCTGCCCTCNCCCCGTTCGCTGCGGCCCGGAGAGCGNGCTTCCTTCTGCGCGGGCGCCGAAAACAAAACGGAACGCTCTGAAAATCTTGCCCAGGCCCGGAAGACCCTCGAGGCCGTCGACCAGCTGGGAATCCCCCTGGTCCTCGTCCCCATGACTCGCCTGAACATCGCCGGACTCGGGAGAAGCTACCTGGAGCCAACCGCCTCACCGNAACAGGAGCAGTTGAGCTTTCGTGCCGAAAGCATTGAGCTGCGCNCNCGAATGGATTCGCTCCTGGCGCTNCTTTCGTTCCTCCTGGAGCAGGCTGAGCGCTATGCNACGACCATNTGTCTTACGCCGGGCAATCGCCCCGGCGAGCTCCCGNTGATACCCGAANCCCTCGCCTGCCTGAAAGNATTCGACGGCGCTCCAATGGGGCTCTGGCTGGACACCCGGCGTCTGCCCGCAGAGCTCCTGGCCGTACCCACCATCGGTGGGTCCGCTACGACAGCAGGCCCCGACCTGCTCAGCCGCTTGCAGGGCGTCTCCATTGCCGACGAAACTACGGAGGGGGTTGCCTGTAACCCGGGGCAGGGAGTTGTGCCCTGGGACCAGGTCGCCAGCTCTATACGCAAGCTCCCGCTCTTGAGCATAGAAGGTGACCTTGAAGAAGGGAGCCGGTTTTTAGCCGACCTTGAGGAAGAAGGAGCCTCGCCCAGCGGTCTGTTGGATGCCTGATGGGGCCGGAGAGCGGCCCTCCACGTTACGCCTGATCAGCCTCCATCGCCGCAAGAATCGCCCTGGCGCGATCCCGGCGCGTTTCATCCTCCTCGGCATCGATGAAAAGACCGAAGAACTTCCGGCTTTTTTCGAGATGACGCGAATGAAAGTGCGAGTAGCCGAGATTGAAATAGGCCGCGGCATCAATCTCATCTGCGGGATGTGTAGCAATATGGTGTTCCAGAACCGTAACGGCCTTTTCCATCTGTCCGTTAGCTACNAGGCTCTCTCCCAGTCTCTGCTCGANACCGGAGTCCAGCCTGGTTGAGCTTTCCTCCTCCAGAAGGCGGNCATAGGTTTCATAGGCNGCGGCGAAATCTTCGCCCTGCAGATANGCGTCAATGACCTCCTCAGGCGATCCGCCGTCCTGCGGATCGGTCGCGCTGAGGGCGCCCTCTTCAACCACGAGGGCATAGTCCTGATCGGTTTCAACCTCCTCGCCATCCAGAGAACCGGAAAGACGGGAATCCACATCGGCTGCACGAATCCGGGTACTTGAAAAGCGTTCCGTGCCTTCANCCGCCTTCCCCGAACCTGCAGTTATCGGCTTCAGAAGAGCTCCAACGCCATCCTCCTTCCGCCTTTTTCCAGCAAGAAGAAACCAGCTGANTCCGAGGGCTGCGGCCCCAAGGGGCATCCCAACCACCCACTTCCAATTCTGTCGTATCCAGCCGGCCAGGCCCGGAGCCTGCGCGGTTTCTTGAGCTTTTCGCTGCGGTGCCGCGCCATCGGCTGCGGGCTTCGTCCCGGTCGTTTCGGGGCTGGTTGCGGGCTTGTTCGCTCTCGCCTTGAACTTGTTGAGCGGGCTCCTGCCAAGGGGTTTTTTCGCTGCCGGCTNGGCCCCGCCCNCCTGAGCCTCGGCATCGCCGCCCAGCGATGGCATCAGGGTGGCCGTGATCAGCACGAGAGAAACTATTCGGCATGATCTCTTGATTAGCATCGGTAAGTACTCGCCAATGAAAGATGATAAAAACAGAGTGGGCGCGGTGAAANTCATCCGAGCCGCTTCACCAAGGACAGCTTTCCGATTCTACCAGATGAGACAAATTCAACCCNGATGGATTNCCCGAAGCCGACGNAAACCTCCCAGGCAAGCCCCGAAGNCGCCGAAAAGAAGTCTGTAATCAGGGATGTGTACGGTGGACAACCCTCAAACGAGCGGTAGGATACCTCTTCGTATCAGGCTGGGACTGCGTAGCAGACGCTGCCTGGGTTTTAGTTTTTTGCTTTTATTGGAAAGGCNNGCTTATGTGGTTTGACGAAAATGAGGATCTGACNCCGGAGATTAACGACGAGNTCCCTGCCGACGANGGCGAAGAAGCTGCTGAGGCTCCTGCCTGCAGCGANGNNGAGNGCAACGGNGACGATGCCGGTGGCGGNGACGATGCCGGTGGCGGTGACNATGCCGGTGGCGAAAGCTGATGGTGATTCAATGCGCCTGAGGCGGCTTTGCGTTTCTGAAAGATTGGAGAGTGCTTATGTCTAACGAAGAGGACGCTCCCCAAGCTCAAGAGCCGGAACCTTCCGAAGAAGCGGTTACGACAGAAGAACCGTCCAACGGAGAGACCGCTGAAGAAAACGCTGACGCTCCTGGCGAATCCGAAGAAATGAACAGGCCCCCGTTTGACCTCAAATCGGGGGCCCGTATTTCTTACGGCCAGAAAAAAGGCTCGGTCATCTCCATCCGGGGCAACGGCAAGGCGCCCTACGAGGTGGGCATCCGCTGGGCCGAAGAAAAACATCCGCAATGGATGCTTTTCGCCGCTCTGAAGCTGGCCTACGAGCAAGGCACCCTGGTGATCAAGCCCTGACGGAAACCGAGCGGCCCTTTCCTTCTATACATCTCGCGCTCAGGCCTGCCCCCTGGAGCCGCAAGGCGTTCGCTTCCCTTATTGCTGGCAGCCGCTTGGCCTGCAGGCTGCCCCGAAAAGGCTGATCTACCCACCCCCTTAACCTTGACTAAATTGTGTATTAACACGCGCCCTGAGCTACAGTAAACCTCGCCATTTCAGGGTACCCCGACACGATGGGCGCTCGTGGTATTTAACCGTCTCTTCCGGCAACCTTGCACTTCAAACCCGGGTTATGGGGTCTGTTCTATGGACAATATCCTGCTCGCCATCGGGCTGCTGCTTGTCAACACACTGTTCCTGGTCGCAACCGTAATGTCAGGATTCCAGNTTCCNGGAAACTGGCTGATGGTCACCGCTGTAGGTGGGTTCNTCCTGTGGGGTGGAGAGCCCGGCTTGTTTTCCATTGAGACCCTTGTGGCGCTCGCGATNATCGCCATCCTGGCTNAAATAATAGAGTTCNCGGCCGGCGCGGCCGGCACNCGAATGTCNGGCGGCTCCCGCAAAGGAGCGCTCTGGGCTATTGCAGGCAGCCTGGTTGGCGGGNTCCTGGGCACCTTCCTCCTGCCAATACCGATCGTAGGATCCGTCTTCGGAGCCTGCGGAGGAGCCTTCCTGGGNGCTCTATTCGGAGAAAGAAGAGAAGGCAAGAACATGCGGGACTCCCTGCGCTCCGGCGGAGGAGCCGCCANCGGCCGCNNGCTGGGAATCGTCGGCAAAATCGGCGGGGGAATATTGATCTGGGCCATAGCCACGATCGCCTCCTTCTGGCCCTGAGGAGNCGNGCNCTGTTGAAGAGATGCCCGCGAATAACGTACCCNGCTATAGCTGGAACCGCGCGGGANCGGTAAGCTGAAGACATGAAGCTTNTGGATCTGTGCAGTGAGACCCTTCCGGGNNGCCTCGACCTGAGCGAAGAAATTCTCATCGGGGCGAAACTTTGCGGGGAAATCCCCCGGCTGGCCGCTGAACATGTAGGACGAAGGCCTCTCTGGCTTGCCGACCCCCGCACCTGGGATGCNCTTGGCCGAGCCGACACGCTTCGCGTNTCGGGACGCCCGGAAAACGGACCCGGACTCCACCTCCTGCCGGATGANCCCCATGCGAACACCGAACAGATTGGCCTGACATGCGCCGCGGTCGAGGCGGGCGGGNTCTCCGGCATCATCGCCGTTGGCGCGGGTACGGTTAACGACATCGCCAAGATGGCCGCNACCCTGAGCGGCGTTCCATACATGGCCNTTGGNACCGCCGCCAGCATGAATGGNTACGCCAGCGGAATCGCCGCCATCCTGGTCGACGGACTCAAGACCACCATCGCNGCGCGNCCGCCGCGNGCTATTATTCTCGACTCCGAGNTNCTTTGCCAGGCNCCTCCCGCCCTCGCCGCGGCCGGCCTGGGAGACCTTCTGAGCAAGCCCGTCAGCACGGCNGACTGGTGGCTCGGCAATCGNCTCGANGGCAGCGGCTTCGAAACTCTCCCGGGAAGAATCGTTGAGGAGGCCGTAACCCATGCAACGGAACACGCTGCCGGGCTCCCGGCCGGAGATGGTGACGCCCATGAAGCCCTCGCCCGGGCCCTGGTTCTGAGCGGAGTATCCATGGTCGTCGCCGGGAGCAGCAGCCCGGCCAGCGGAGGAGAACATCTCCTCAGCCATCTCTGGGATATGGAAGCTCTCGTCTGCGGAAGAGAGCTGCGCCTTCATGGAGCCCAGGTCGGGGTGGCCACCTGCCTCTGCGCCGCGCTCTATCAGCTCCTGGTCGAACTGGAAAACCCTGAGTTCCCGAAAACCCCCAACTGGCCGAGAACATCGGAGAGNATACGGATCGCCCACGGAGAGCTCGCGGAGGCTATCCTGCCGCAGGCGGAAAAAAAGTTCTCCGGCTTCGCCGCAAGGAGCGCACTTCTACGCGCGGAGTGGCCGCAGATGCGCGCAGAGCTGGCCGGACTGGCCCTGCCCTCGGCCGCTGAGGTCCGCACGGTCCTCCAGGCCGCCGGAGCCCCGGCCAGCCTCGACGCACTCGGCATTGAAAGCGACGAGGCCTTTGACGCCCTCGCAAGAGCCCGGGATATTCGTGACCGCTACACCGTGCTGGACCTCGCCTTCGAGCTGGGATTCTTTCCGGGCGGCATCCGGCAGGTCATCCTGACAGCGGGTGTTTGAAAACGCTCCGCGTTTCTTGATCCTCGACACGTGAAGCGGCAACATCTCAATTATGCGACACCTCCTGCTCCTCCTGCTCCTCCTCGCTCACCCGCTCAGCCGTGCCGACGAGAGCCGCTTCGATCCTCCACTGAAAGGCGCCTACCTGGGCGTGGGGCTGGAAGAAACCCCCGCTGGGCTGCGGATCTCGCGGGTAGAAGAAAAAAGCGCCGCGGCGGCGGCNGGGCTGCTTCCCGGCGACATTCTACTTCGCTTCGGAAAGCTTGACGGGCTCAGAAGCTGGAACATCCGCAAGCTCTGGCAGGCTCTCTCGGAGCTCTCCGGTGGGGGTGCTTACGAAATCTCTGTCCTTCGCAAGAAGCAAGAGGTAGNGCTGAGGATCAGGCCGGATCCCGCGCTGGTACGCGACGCCAGGGCGCTTGCCCGGCGCTTCCAAAGCCACCGGCTCTTCAACGCCCTGGAGAACAAGCGCGCGCTGCTGNAAAAAATCGAGNGGGAGNTGGTTCAAGCGGTGCGGCGCAGTCTCTCAACGCAGGCCGCCTACGAAGCTCTCAACGAGATCATCGGCCGCTTTGGCGTTTCTCACACGGCGATTNTTCCACCCTGGAGCTACGCGAGCATGCTCGGCAAGGGGCCGGATGGAAAGCCCGCCTTTCACCTGGGCCTGACCGTACAAAAGCTGGTAGCCCGCGATGGAGAACGTTTCTTCGTACGGGAGCTGATGTTTGGCGGAGCCGCGCGCGAGGCCGGCATTCGCATCGGGGATGAGCTCCTGGCCGTCAATGGAATCCCGTTCTCCGATTCGCCTCGCAAAACGCTGGCCGGTTATGAGGCCCGGCATTCGATGTACACCATCCAGGTCGACAGCGGGGAGCGTGTCCGTCTTGGCTACCGCAGAAGAGCGGGCGAGGCCGCNCGCAGCCTCGAAGCCACTGCCGACCGGGCCTCTACCGCCCTTGACTCCACCCGAGGCAGCGTTCGCATGCTCGGCCCGACCGCGCCGGGGGTCGGTTATATCCACCTCTGGAACCTGCTCTCGCCCGAGACCGTATCGATCTTCGAGGAGGCCCTCGCCAAGAAGCTCCGTTCCGCCCGAGCCCTGGTCCTGGACCTCAGGGGGAGGGGGGGGCAGGTCCAGGTTCTCAAGGCCATCGCCAAGCGGGTCGAGGCCGATGGCCGGCCGACTGCGGTTCTGGTGGATAACCTGGCACGAAGCGCGAAGGAGGTTCTCGCCTACATGCTGAAGGGCGGGGCAAAGATCACGTTGGTTGGCGACACCACCGCCGGAGCGGTTCGCGCGGCGGGATACGTAACCTTCGGCAGCCAGCTGCGGGTCATGCTCCCGGTAAACGCCCGGATACAGATCGAGCGCCTCACCGATGGCATCGACCTCGAAGGCCGGGGAGTCAAGCCCGACATCTTCGTCGAGTTTCAGCTGCCGTACCTGGCCGGNCGCGATCCGATCCTGGAGCGCGCGATCACTCTCCTTGGCAGCGAAGCCCCGCGGCCTCTNCGCAGGCGGCTGTAACCCGAAAAAGCGGGCTATTGCGGCGCAGATTGCAGGTCTGCGAGGATGCAGATCCAGTCCGCCGCGCCATCGGATGTGGTGTCAACTGGGGCAAAGGTCGCATCGCGGATTTCCANGCGCACATCCGCCTCTCCATCGGCATCCAGGTCAAAGGCCAGCTCAGGCAGCGGAACCGAGGGGAGCTCNAGCGTGTCGATGATGCCCCCGAGAGAAGGGCCGAAAAGGCCGATGGCCAGCTGGGCGAACTTCAGCAGGTTCTCNTCCNGGATGTCGAAGNTCTCGCCGGCCACCNGTATGTCCAGGCCCGTGATCCCGCCGANGATGGCATCGGGAAACCCATCCTTGTTCAGGTCGGATGTGTCCACATTGAAGACCAGGGTGGGNGCGCCCTCAGGAGGCCGCACCAGGGCCAGCATGGTCTCAAGGGAAAGAGAAAGCGAGTAGGAGATAAGGCTCACCTCGTCAGCCTCGCCATCGGCATCGCTTTCCCCGACCCCATCTCCATCGGCATCCGCCAGGAAGGCGATCTCGAGGCCGGCCACCNGCAGCTCCGCAGGAATCGCGCTGACGATCCCCGCGGGGCCGGGAAGTGAACGAAGAACCTCCGGCACGAGAATAAAATCAGAGCTGGTACGGCTCGCGTTGTGACCCTGAATCGCCAGGACGTTACCCTCGGTGCGCAGGAGGCCCTGCCACTGGAACAGGTCAATCTCCAGGGTGTCCGGCTCCCCGACGCTGTCGGCAAGCTCATCGAAGCTCGGGGGGGTTCCCTCCTCGCCAATGTTGCTCCTGGCGATCTCTACTCCATTCAGATAGGCGACGAAGGCATCGTCAAAAAGAACCCGCAAGCTGAGGCTCTCTATTTCGTCCCGGCCATCCAGGTCGAAGGCTGCCCGCAGATATAGAGACGTGTAGGCTCCATCGGCCAGACCCTCCGGGCGGGTACGAACTCGGCTGGTCTCATCCGGATTTGATGAATAACCGAACCCCGCGGCTGCCCGCGACCAACCGCTATCATCAAAGGCGCGGGTGTTCCACCTTTGCGGAGGCTCGCTGTCCCCCGGCAACCAGCTCCACTCATCCCCGACGCCGAGGATGGACGAATCGAGGGCTCCCTCACCCGGCACGATCGTCGGCGGATGGCGCATCGACACGGCGATCACGAGAGGATCCTCCGCATCCACCCCCGGAAGGCTCGTAAACCGAGGCTCCAGACCCAACGCCAGGGTGCTCACGTTGAGAGGCAGCGGGCTTTCGATGTCGTCAAGGGTGAGCGTCGTCCCCAGGCCTCCGGCCGCGACGATCTCGGCCAGAGCCTGGTTGAGAGTGTCGGTAGAAAGGGAGATGGTCGCATCNACCGGATGCTGGGCTTCAACGCCAAGCGGGAAGCCCGGAAAGGGGGCTCGCCCAAGCACTGAGCCGGGGTAAGCCGGATAAGTCGGCAAGGGGGGGGCGGAGCTGGTCCAGCCGCCATCAAAGAGGAAAGACAAGCCTCCGAGGCCCTCGACGACATCGTTGAAACGCGTCTCGAGCGAAACAGGATCGATGGCGAGATCGAGGTTCAGATTGCTGAAGGCTTCCGCCAGTATCGGCACAATCTCTCCATCGGCCGCGCCCTGAACAGCATCGCGAACAGCGTCTTCGACCTGGCCCGAGAAGAGGCCGCTGAGAGCGTTCACCAGGGCGTCAAAGATGCCAACCGGGTCCAGGAAGCCGCTGACGGAGAAATCTGAGCTGCCGATCTCAACCGTAAAGCCGTCGGAGACAATCTCGAGCCGCTCGCCATCGACACTGGGCTGAAAAGCGAAGGTGCCGATGATATCNATGTTGTTGCCCGTCCAGATCGCATCCCACTCGTCGGTCCCGAGAAAACCGAAGTCGCTCTCTCCATCTCCGAAGAAACGCAGCCGCTCGANCCGCACCCGGAGCCCGACCCGGCCTCCGGCAAGATCAGAGGGAAAAAGATCNAAATNNANCGGGCCATCGATCTCCACCCTGTCNCCATCGACCTCTACGGGAACGCCNAGAATNTTNCCGTTGAAGAGCCGNACCCCCCGCACCGACTCGTTCAANAGCNCAGGGATACCGTCCAGGAAGGGCGCGACAATCACCTCCAGCTCGTCATAGCCGCTGTCCCCGGAGATGTCGAGCGTAAGCGCCTCGGTCGCCGCGCCTCTTTCGAGAATCGGATTAAAGCCGACAGCCAGCTCTCCAAAGACCGTTCGGCCGGCCTCGTCGACCACCTCGATGCGAAGAAGCTGCGGACCTGGCTCGCCGCTTCTGAGATTGACTCGCAAGGTCGCAGGCAGGGGCAGGGGAACCGGCAGCTCGACATCCTCTCCGTCGACAACCACCCGGCTCACACCCGTGTCATCGTCAACGCGCAGGCGAAGGTTAAAGCTGCGGCCGGNAATGATCTGCCCCTGGGGGGGCGAGACAATGGAGAGGGTGGGCGCTTCGTTCCGGGACACGCCCGTCACCTCGCAGGCAGCCTCGGCAGCCGTCTCGCCGCCGAGCAGGGCCGCGACCCGGTATTCGTGGGACACGCCTGCAAGCGGCGCGTCACTGTACTCCCGAGCTTCGGCGCCCAGCTCGGCCAGGCGTCTGCCATCCCTGTAAACATCGATGCTCTCAGCCTCTCCCTCCAGCTCCCAGGACAGCTGAACGATCGGTCCGCGCACGACACAGGTCAGCTCGAGAGCGATCGGTGGGCCACAGGCCAGCCCAGGGGTCGGATCCGGCCCNAGCGCGGGAAACGGGGGGGCGGGGGGCGGGCCGCCCAGGAAGAGGTATTCAAGCACACGGATCGGATCAGAAATATCAACCGACTCATCGTCGTTGGTGTCAGCGGCCGCAAGGCAGTCCGGCTCCCTGCCCGCGAGAAAGAGCCATCTCAGCGAATACTGCGCATCGGAGATATTGACCTCGCCATCTCCGTTGGAGTCACCGCGAACAAAATCATTCCCCGCGACCGGCAGGCAGATACAGCCCAGCAGTGCCGCAAGATACAACATTCGCCANGCTCTAAACATCAAGTGCTCCAGTTTGAGGCTCATTCACGAAAATAGCCAGGGACCCAAGACTCCATGATAAACCCCTCCAGGGAACCCATTAAGTAAAAAGGGGGCCTCAGAGGCCTTCTCGCCCGAGCAGCTCCAGAGCCCGGCGCAGCAGCACCGGGCCGGCCGCCGGCCCTACCGACATCGACTCCTCATAGGCTCCCTTGCGAAAATCTTCGGCCGGAATGATGTAGCCCAGCTCGTCATTACAGAGCCCGACGATCATCCGGGGGTAGCCCTCCATCTTTTCGAGCAGCTCGAAAGACAGCTCCGGCAGCAGCTCCCCTGGAANCGTAAGCANCTCGGCATCTCCGAGCCGAACATGAAAGAGCTCTGAGACCGCCCGCCCACGATCAAACACCCGGCGATCCGGGTGGAGCTTCTCGAACAGCAGGAGGCGGGGATTCGTTACCGGGATCTCGATGCGGGACCTTCGCAAACCAAGCTCCGCCTTGGCGCTGGGAACGGCCAAGGCGAGGATTCTTGAAACCTCATCCGCGAGGCGCAGCCCCGCCTTGCGCGCCTGCTCATGAGTCCGCTCAATCGTATCTCCGGAGACCATCCCGCCTATCGCCCCGTTAAGGTAAATCACAGGGGCGCCGCTTCGCCGGACGAGCTCGTCGCAAAGATAGCCGGGGAAATCGGCGCTGATTTCCTTCGGGCCTTTTTCAAGGCCCTCCACGTGGCAGGCAAAATGAACCAGCGTTACAAGCGGCCGGCCATTCGCCCCGCGCGCCTGGATAGTCGCTATCTGGGGATCAACGAGCCCGGGATTCCGGGCGTTGCGGAACAGGCCGCTGACCCGGGCGCCCGCGAGCGAGAGCTCATCGGAGCCGACCAACAACGTCTTTACCGGGGCGAGCCGAGCGAGGGCGGCGGAAACCCCCTTGACGATGCGCGCCTGTAGATAGCCGACGTATTCCTTCGGGTAGAAGCCATAGATTCCGATGGTGTCCGGCGCCGCATGATTGTGAGACATCGCCAGCAGCAAGTGAGAGATGCCCAGCTTTCTGAGCTGCGCCTCGATCGGGTCGACCTCGCTCTTGAGCAGGCCAAAGAGGTCCGCACCGACGATCGCGAGCTTGAGCCCGCCACGGGCGATCACCACACAGCGGGCCTTCAGTGGATCGTGAATTTTGTACTTTCCCTTCAACCAACGGGCCTCCACGGGGCTGATGTCGAGCTCAAAAGCGCCCGCGAGCAGGTTGGGGTCCGGCGGGCTGGAGGGCTGCGGCTGGGGGCCCTGGCGTAAATGGCTAAGATCGAGATGCCCGCGATAGCCCGGTGGAACTCGACGATAACCGTGAGGGAAATAGGCCGCGCCAATGGTCTGCGAACGCGGAGAAAGGGTAAAGCGAACGCCCAGTCGACTGTAATCAAGAAGACGTTGCCCGCCCGGCAGAATCAGCTCAAACTCCGGCCGGCCCAGGCGCTGGCGAATCCTGTCGGCGCTCTCATATCCCCCGGGAACCGTTGCAGCCTCGATGGTGCCGAGCTTCCCCTCTTTCCGGCCGCCGAAGAGATGAAAGGCATCGAATTGGCCGGCCTTCGCCTTATAAAGCATCTTCCAGTCATACCAGCCGCCCTCGTAAGTCGGCTGGCCGAGACGCCTGACCAATTCGGCAACCGGCGTTACGCCCGGAACCAGCCCCTGGTAAGACACAGGCCCGGGACGCGAACCTGGAGCGGGCGCAATCCCTATGGCCTGGCCATCCAGGCTGGTCGTACAGAAAACGAGCCCGGCCACACCAACGCTCACGAAAACAATAAGATTTCTCATGAATCAAACCAACCGAAGGAATTCAGGCCGAAACTCTTGATTTGCTGGGCACACAGGCTGAAAAGCAACAACCGGACGCATTACGACAATTACATAAACAATTATTATAATGTCACTTCTGTCAATACCCAGCGCGGAAGCTACACATTAACTGTACTCCATACGATCCATGATGATAATGGACCCACGACTGCATCCATAAGCCTTGAATGGATTCCGCATGGCCAGAAAAAAAACGTCTAAAATATCTGAAAAGCCCGATTCTTCGAACCTTATCGGGGCCCTTGAAGAAAAGGGGCCTGCCGAGCGGGAAGCCTTTCTTCTAGAGGGAGCCAACGATAAGGTCAAAGAGGTGGTTCTTGGTTGCTATTGCTCCGAGCTGGTAAATTTGCTGCTCGATGCGAAAAAAGCCTCCGTCAGGGCATTTTTCCTCCGCGCAATCTCGACCTGCAAGCGGGCCGTCACCCCCGTTGTGAGCCTCTACAGCTACAGAGTCTACCTTTCCAACCCGCTGCCCTTGTCTCTCAAGGGCTCTGATGGGGAGCCCCACACCAATTATTTCGCCCTTCTCGGAGTTAACCTGAACGCAACCGACGACGAGGTCTCCGAGGCCTACAAGCTGCTCTCCAAGGCCCATGCACCCGCAGCGTTCTCTCCTCGCCACCGCTCGATGGGGGAGGAGCGCCTGGAAGAAATCAAGGCGAACCACAAGAGGCTCAAGACGCCCGAGGCGCGGCAGGAGGCCAGGGCCATCCTCTCCAGCCATCCGGATTATTGCTTTCCGCGGCGTGATACTCACTGGGCCGAAGCTGCCACATCCTTGCTCGGCTGACAGCGCCTGGCGCTCCGGGCCAGATTGCCGCCCATGAACCTCATACTCGCATCCAGCTCACCGCGACGACGCGAGTTGCTCGATCAGCTGGACCTCCCTTACGAGGCGCGCTCACCTGACGGTGTCGATGAAGCAACCGTTAATGGGACGGCCTACTCCGTGTGCCAGGAGCGCGCGCGGCTCAAGGCTGAGTGGGTCCTCTCCCAATGCGACACTGAAGCTGACCATGTGGTCGTCGGCTGCGACACGGTCGTGGCGATCGTCAGGGGGGGACAGGAACGAGCTCTCGGCAAGCCGGGAGATGAAGGTGAGGCGCGGAAGATGCTCCGGACGCTCTCGGGATCAGTCCACCGGGTAGCCAGCGCCATCGCCATCGCCCGGGAAGGCGCCCCGACACGGGTCGCCGTGGAGATCAGCCACGTCGCCTTCAGGCAGCTCACCGACGATGCTATCGAGGCCTACGTGCGGACGGGCGACCCCCTCGATAAGGCCGGCGCCTACGGAATCCAGACCCGGGGACACGATCTGGTCGCCTCGATCCGAGGCTGCTATCTGAACATCGTCGGCCTCCCCGTGATGCTGATGTGCGAAATGCTGGGGGTCGAGACCTCCTATCGCTGCCCCTGTGCAGACCACCAGCTGCAGACCTGCGCGTCCGGCTGCAAGCTGGGAGCCGCCTGCGACGAACAGGCTAACGATTAATTCTTCCCGTTTTTCTCCCGCAAGACTCCGGGCGGAAAAGGCGCGGCCTTTGAGCCGGCCCTGCGGCGCAGGTTGGCGCCGGCGCTGCGCTTGAAGCCGAAGGGGACGCTCATGCCGCCGCTCTTCTCGAGGCGAGCGTACAGCGCCTTGCGCATCTTCGCCGCGGTGGCCGCATGTTCCCGAACGTGGATCAGGTTGTGCTGTTCAAGGGGATCTGCGCTCAGATCGTAAAGCTCATCGGTATCCCAGATGCCGTGATAGACGATCAGCTTGAAGCGATTGCCGCGGAGAGCGAACACCGTGGGGGTGTGAGGAAAGTTCCATTCCCAGTAATATTCATAGAGAAGGTATTGGCGCCACTGAGAGAGCGGCTGCTTGCCGGAGGCCAGGTCGAGAAAGCTGGTGCCGTCCATATAGGAGGGCGTCTTCAGCCCAGCCGCCGCCAGGAAGGTCGCGGCGATGTCGATGTTGGCGACGACCCCCTTCACCACCGTTCCGCCCGGAAAAAGCTCCGGGCAATGCGCCAGCATCGGAATCCGCATGGACTCCTCGTAGGCGTTGCGTTTGTCGATCAGGCCGTGCTCGCCGAAGAGAAAGCCATTGTCGCCCATGTAGAGCAACAGCGCCTTCTCCTCGAGCTGCTTTTCGCGCAGCCAGCCGAGCAGCCGGCCCACGCTGTCATCGACCGCCGAAAGGGTCCGGCAATAATTGCGGTAGTACTCCTTGACGTCCAGGTCGCTGTGATAGGGGAAGTCTACGCCATGCCAGCTGTTGCGCTGGTTCTTGACCCACATGGGCTTGCCGCGGTAGTTCTCGGGAGTATCGGCCTGGGTTGGCGGATCAGGGATCTTGGCATCTGCGTACTGCTCGGCGTGCCGCTTGGCGGGCTCAAACCGGGCATGAACGGCCTTGTGCGACAGGAAAAGAAAGAACGGCTTCTTAAGCGAACGGCCCTCGAGCCATTCGAGGGCGTAGTCGGTCAGCTCGTCGGTTATATAACCCTTCTGGAGAACACGCTTGCCGTTGATATTCAGCATCGTCTTCCATTTTCTGGCTGGGTAATAGTGCCCCTGGCCCCTGAAGCTCACCCAGTGGTCAAAGCCCGGACGAGGAGCATCGCTACCGCCGCCCATATGCCACTTGCCGACAAAGGCCGTCTCGTAGCCGGCCCTCTGAAGAAACTGGGGAAAGAAGATCGTTCCCGGAGGCGCGAGATCATTATTGTCCACAACGTTATGATGGTGCATGAACAGACCGGTCAGGATGGAGGCCCTGCTCGGTGAGCAGAGCGAGGTGGTCACAAAGGCGCTGGGGAAATGGGCCCCGCCCGAAGCGAGCGAGTCGAGGTGGGGGGTTTTCAGAAATGGATGATCAAGAAAACCGATGGCATCGTAGCGATGGTCATCGGCCAGAACGAAGATAATGTTCGGGGGGCTCGCCCCCTCGATCTTCTCCAGCTCGAGGCCGCGCGGCTTCTCCTGGCAGAACGCCGCGGCTGGCAACAGGGCTGCCAG
>PAOC01000099.1 GCA_002708465.1 Planctomycetota bacterium | reverse complement strand
GGCCAGGGAGAATGTCAGGGCGAAGGTCAGGGCGAATGTCAGGGTCAAGGTCAGGGTCAAGGTCAAGGCCAGGGTCAGGGCCAGGGCCAGGGCCAGGGCCAAGGCCAGGGCCAGGGCCAAGGCCAAGGCCAGGGCCAAGGCCAAGGCCAAGGCCAGGGTCAGGGTCAAGGCAAGCAGCCGGGACAGACCTCTCCTTCCGGGAAGGGCGGGGGAAGCTCAAAGGGTGGTAGCTTCGCGGAGAACCAGGGTGTCAAGGATGGGCCTCTCGAGGTCATTGATAAGATCCAGCAGGCTGACAGTCGGACTCCGAATGCCGGTGCCCGCGACGTAAACAATCAAAACAGGAAATTGAAAACGGCAGCATGGTTTAGCAAGCTGCCTCCTTCTTTGCGAAAGGCTATCAATGCGCGTGCGCGTCGGCCTGCGCCGAGAGGGTACAGGGAAAGGCTTCGCCGCTATTTCGAGAGTATCGACTGAGGCGGGGCATTGTTGAAGTAAACGAGCGTTTCTAGGACGGAGTATCAGGAGATAGAATGATGGCAAGTGTTGACGCAAAGATTCCCAGCAAAGATGTAGCTGCGGTAAAGAAATGTGAAGAGTCATATAACAAGATCAAGGATGAGCTCTCCAAGGTCATCGTTGGTCAGGATGAGGTGATTGAACAGGTGCTGATCTCCATGTTCGCGCGCGGACACGCCCTTCTTGAGGGAGTTCCCGGTTTGGCGAAGACCCTCCTTATCAGCTCGATCGCGGAGTCCTTGAAGCTCAGCTTCAAGAGGATCCAGTTCACGCCTGACCTCATGCCCAGTGATGTGACTGGAACCGACATCATCCAGGAATCCAAGGGTGGAAACCGTGAGTACAAGTTCCTGAGGGGGCCGATTTTCGCGAATATGGTTCTCGCCGATGAGATCAACCGGACCCCGCCGAAAACCCAGGCCGCCATGCTTGAATCGATGCAGGAACGGCAGGTGAGTGCGGGAGGAACGGTTCATGACCTTCCGGATCCTTTCTTTGTGCTGGCGACCCAGAACCCACTGGAGCAGGAGGGGACCTATCCCCTTCCCGAGGCGCAGCTGGACAGGTTCCTCCTCTATATCAAGGTGGACTATCCCACCGGCGCAGAGGAATGGGAAATTGCCAGGCGGGTAACGACTGGAGACCTTGGTGAAATCAAGCCCGTCATGACTGATAAGCAGATCATCGAGATCCAGAATCTCGTGCTCCGGGTGCCGGTCAGTGACCAGGTGCTTGGCTATGCCCACGCNNTGGTCAGGGCTTCTCGNCCGGGCGCGGAGGGNGCTCCCGAGTTCATCAATAATTGGATCGACTGGGGAGCCGGGCCCAGGGGAATACTGACCCTGGTGACNTGNGCNAAGGCNAGGGCNCTGCTCTANGGNNNNTATCACGCCACCGTAGATGATGTCGACGCCGTGGCGANACCTGCATTGCGCCATCGAATCGCGAGCAACTACGCGGCCCATGCCCAGGGACTCGATAACGAGAGCCTGATTGACATGCTGCTCGACGAGATTGATCCCTCCAAAGAAACCTATAAGCAGCCGGCGGCCTGAGACGGGTAACGATTAACGATGGCAAAGAGCATACTATCACGCTATATCGATGCGGAGGTCCTGGGGAAGGTCCAGGGGACCCCGGTCAAGCCCCGCGGCCTGGTCATGGGAAACCTGGCCGGAGCGCATAAATCTCCNCTGCATGGATTTGCCGTTGAGTTCGCCGGTCACAGGGAATATGTGATCGGCGACGATACCCGTCACATCGACTGGCGCGTCTTTTACAAGCGGGACAAGTACTTCATCAAGCAATACGAGATGGAGACCAACTTCACCGCCCACCTGGTGCTGGATGTCAGTGCCTCGATGCGCTATGGCGAGGAGAAGCAACAGAAGATGCTCTACGCCGCCCAGATGTTGACGACCCTGGGATACTCCATCATCAAGCAGAGCGACCGTGTATCCCTCTCGACCTTTGATGAGAAGGTCCGCGGCTATGTTCCGCCCGGCAACTCGATGGTTCAGNTNCAGCGTATGACTGAGCATCTCGATGAGATCGAGCCTAAGGAAAAGACCGATATGTCCGAGTGCCTTTCTGAGGTNGCCGGTCGTACNGGACGAAGAGAGATCNTCATGATCTTCAGTGATTTCTTCACCGATCTTGATGAGCTGGAGAAGGTGCTGCAGAGGTTCAGGTATCAACAACACGAGGTGGTCCTCTTCCAGGTTCTCCATCATGACGAGCTGGCCTTTAACTTTGATGGCATGATCAAGTTCATCGGNCTCGAGGTTCCTGATGAGATTCTCATGCAGCCCTCCGAGCTCAGGAAGGCCTATCTCGCGGCGCTCAATCGTTTCAATGATCGCTTCGAGGAGATCTGCCAGGCCAATAAGGTCGAGCGCTTGCTTGTCGATACCAGCACGGGTATGGGCGAGTTCCTCTTCGACTACCTCAACACGAGAGGCCTGGTGCGCCGAGCAGTCTGAATCCCCCGAGCTCTCTATGTTTCACGCAGGGTGCTCGATGGATCCTGCTGCACTGCGATCAGGGTGGGGACCCAGCTTGACAGCAGGGTGACCAGGGGGGTCGTTACGAGCACGAGCAGGAATAGATTTCCGCCAGTTGCCAGCAGCTCACCCTGTGCCGCCGCCGAGCTCTTTGCGGCCTGGCTGGCTATAAGATGCCCCAGGGGCAATCCNGCCAGGGAGCCGACGACGCCGATGAAGACCGCCTTGACGAGGAAGATAGCGTAGACCTGGGAGCTCTTCAGGCCGATCGCGCGCAGGATCCCGATCTCGGCCTGTCGCTCGCGGACATTGAGGAATGCCAGCAGCCCGATGAGCAGGGCGCAGCCGGCAAGGACAAGCGGAATGAGTGTCGCGGTAAAGGATTCGAGTTCGGCCTTGTGGTAGCCCCGCTCTTCCCTGCTGGCCGCGAGGGTTTCAGCTGCCCGTTTTTTCTCTGTGGCCAGGGTGTNTTCCGCCAGCCGCCGGGCGGCCATGCGCTGCTCGGCCCTGGCGGTCGCCTTGGTTCCTCTCTCGATGACCTGGGTCTCGGGAAGAATGTCGGCGATTTCCTTACGGATGATCGGTAGCCGATCTGCAGTGCAATTGCATTCAAGAGCCAGGATCGCGTTGATCTTCCCTTCCTTTTTGAGCATCNGCTGAGCCTTGGAGAGGTCTACCCAGACNGAGATGTCGTCCTTGTTCCCCCGTGCCTTATAGCATTTATGCACCTTGAACTCTTCTCCCANCAGGGTGATCNTGTCTCCCTCCTTCAGGCCAAGGCTCTGGTGNAGCTCGTATCCAAGCACGACGGTTCCTTTGGGGACNGCGTCAAGAAGCGGTTTCTTGGGGTCCTTGTGCATGAGGGGCACCTCGCCTCGCACTCCAATCAGGATGACCGTGCGCTTCTTCTCAGGCCAGGTGAGCTTCTGGGTGAGACTTGGCAGGAGGTGGTTTACNGTGACGATCTTCGAGTTGGCCAGGCGCTTGACGTACTCTTCGGGCATGTACTTCGAGGCGAAGTCTTCCGCGTAGAGATCAGCGAGGTTCTGGTCCCGGGGCAGGATGAGTATATTGAACCCGAGGTTCTTCATGGTNTTTCGGGTTTCGTCTTCATGCTTGCGAGTGAGCTCTGTCAGCCTCAGGGTGTATTTCTTCAGTCGCCCGGTCTCCTGGAGGCTCTTTTCCTTCAGGATCTCCTCAGTACGCAGATCATGGTCTTTCAAGAGCTCGAAGGACGCGACCACGCAGCATGCTGAGGCGCAGACAGCCAGCAGGCTTGCGGCGAAAGATATTTTNCGGAAGGCGATCTCGCGAANAATCAGGTGTGGGAGCTTCATTGGAGNGTTCCGCCTGGCCGGTGAGTTTATTGTTTTTTGCGTACGAGCAGGGTAATNCCTGCNAGTANCGCGAATCCGGCGATCCCAAGGAGAATGATATTGCGTTGGAGCGGGTTGGCTCCATCTGCGGCCTCGACAGGATCCGGCACCTCGGCAGGCGAATCGGTCTTCTCAGCACGAGGAGCCGTTGCCGGGGGGGGGGGCGGATCTGGTTCAACCTCATGGGCAAGGGGAATCTCCGGAGTCTTGGCGACAAGCTTTACATCGGCGGCGGTCTCTCCCTCGCTGATGCCGCTGTCGTCAACGTCAACCGTGAAACCCTCGAGGCCGCTGAGCGGAGGAAGCTCCACATCCTTTGTCTCGATGAGGCCTTCGAGGGAGCCTTCCCAATCGGCGGTCAGGAGGAGGTCAGAGCCCGGGTTCTGCCTCTTGATCTGGCAGGAGCATGGTCCAATCAGGAACTGGGCTGCCTCTGCGATGTTCTCTTCAGTGATTCCCGCTCCGATATAGGCCCAGAGGGCGCGGCCACGTCCAAACACGGGAAAAACCATCGGTTTCCCGCTCTCTTCCAGAAGGTCACCCTCGGTTCTCATCAGCTGGTCAATCAGACCCTTCTCCTGGGAGCTGTCGCGGGATACGCGTATCGTTGAGAAGGCTATGTGGACGGGGAGTTTTTCGAATCGAACCTGGCTATCGGGATCTTCGAGATCTTCGGGTGTCTGTTCCGGGAGCTTCAGCTCTTTTCCAAGCTTTTCTAATTGGGCGTCAAGCAGATTGAAGGCCTTGTCATCGGCCTCTTTATTGCCTGATTCAAGGCAGATCCAAACAGCCGAGTCTCCGGCAAGCAGTCGCTTGACGGTTTCCCTGCGGACAGGTGAATCTACCTGTGCATTAAAGCCGGCCAGTGAAGTCTTGTCTTCAAGCGTCCCGGACCAGAGCGGCGCCGCTGATCCGGTGAAGGGAGGAGGCATCAGGAGAATCCTGGGCAGCTCAGTTTCCTTCTGCTTTTCGAGCAGGCTGAGCAGCTCAGGGGGCGGGGCTGCATCGAGATCGACTGTTACGAGCTCAACATTGGCCCTGTTCTTTCCTTCACTTCGATCGAAGGTGTCGATGAGTTTTTTCTGCTCCTCACTCAGGCTGCCGCGGTACAGGACCAGGGCCTGGAATGTATCAGGTTGCCAGCGTTCGAGAGCATAGCGAAACACCGGGACCGAGCAGGCGTTTGTCACTGTGGAAAAAACCAGAGAAATCAGGGCGGCTGCCATCAGCGAATAGAATTCGAACCTCATGGGTCAAGCTTCTCCGTGAACAGTTTCTTTTCTGGTGTTGGTCCAAAAGGCAATATCTACTAAAACAGTTTAACAGGAGAACCCGTTGGTGGTAAGGGTTCTATCCTGCCTTGTATCGCCGCTGAAACACAATCTAAGCCGGTGGAATGAAAATCTACTTACCTGGTCGAGTAATTGAGAGAACAGGAGGCCGCAGAGCGCCCGTATTGGCATTCCTCGGTCTTTTGCTCATCCCCGGTTTCGCTCCAGCGGNNGAAGACGCCCCGGGATCNGTGCAGGCTCTCTGGGCGGAGATGGATCCGGCCGCCGAGCCCCTGGATGTCCGGATTGTTCGGCAATGGGAAGAGGATGACCTGGTCCTGAGCTACGTNACCTTTCACATCGGAACNTTCAAGACCCGGGCAGCTCGAATAGCCGCCTTCTACGGNTATCNCANGGNTGTAGAGCGGTTGCCGGGTCTTTTACACCTGCATGGAGGCGGACAGCGGGCCTTTCTTCATGAGGTCAGGTATTACGCTCGGCGAGGCTACGCGTGCCTCTCCATCAATTGGGGAGGGCGTGAAATGGAGGGCGCGNTGCCGGGCGAACCCAATACGGATTGGGGGGCGGTTGATCCTACTCAAGAGAACGTCCCTGGTTATTCCAATCTTTTGCCGGGAGAGAAGTACCTCGATGCATTCCAGTCCCCACGGAACAACAACTGGTATCTGCTGACCATCGCGGGCAGGAGAGGGCTGACCTTCCTGGAGCGGCAGCGTGGAGTCGATCGGGAACGTCTCGGTGTCTATGGGCATTCGATGGGAGGTAACCTGACGGTCTATGTGGCTGGAACCGATGACAGGGTCAAGGNGGNTGCTCCNTCCGTGGGAGGACAGGGCTTTCGGACGATTCGATGGGAGCTCTTGCCCGAGAAGAGAAGGCAGGTTCCGAATGGAAACGTGGAGCTGTTCCGGGCGACCCTCGGTTTTCAATCCTACGCGCCTCGAATCAANGCTCCGCTCCTCTGGCTCGGCTCGACAAATGATTTCCATGGGATCATGGATGACACCTACCGTACCGGCGCTNTGATTCCGCATAAGGCCGTACGGTACTCCTTCGCTCCTCATCTCAATCATCGCTTCACGCCTGCGTTTTCGGTCACCCGTCCACTCTGGCTGGACCAGCATCTCAGGGGCGGCCTCAGGTTTCCCCAGATGCCTGCGACGCGGCTGGTTCTCGACACGGTCCCGAAGCTTATCGTGACTCCTGGGGGCTCTCGTCCNGTTGCGAAGGTCGATATCATGTACTCTGTGGATCCCGATCCACCCGCCCGGTTCTGGCGTACGGCGATGGCCTCCCGGGAAGGAGCCTCCTGGATAGCCGAGCTGCCGATTCTTTCAGTCAAACAGCCACTGTTCGCCTTCGCCAACGTCCACTACAGGCTGGAACAGCCGGTGGAGGTTCCATTCGCACCTCCGACCTCCACTTTCGCGATCAGCTCGATGCTGAAGGTCGCTTCTCCCGGGGAATTGAAAGAGAGGGGTGTGCAGGCGACGGATGGGCCGAGCCGGTTGATCGATGACTTTTCCCGTGGGTTCCAGGACTGGTATCGCTTGTCAGCCGACAATCCGCATCATTGGCAGCTCTGGACCCGCAAGATTACCGATCCCAAGTGGCGAGGAGGAGACGGTGAGCGCCTGGTCTTCGAGGTACGAACGGAAAAACCGAACCAGCTGATTGTCGTTATCACAGAGAACTTTTTCAGAGACTACAGGGGACGTCGCAAGGGTGATTCGGTCACGGTTGTCAAATTGCCGGGTGGGGGCGACTGGCATACGATCAGGCTTGCCCCGGGTGATTTTATCCATCAGGAGACGCGTAAGCGGCTCGAGTCCTGGGCGGTTGCCGATCTGCTTGGCTTCAGAGCCTATTATGGAGCTCGGGGAGGCAAGGTTCTCGGCAGCACCCGCTGGGCGGGAGGCCGCCCGGAATTCCGGAGTCTGCGATGGGTAAAATCAGGCGAGGATGGTTGAGTGGGAGGCGTTTTCACAGGATACTATTCCGATGGTCTCAGAGAGACCTCCTGGACCTGGATAGCTAACGGAGAAAAGGGGTGAAGCCCGAGATAATGAACCGGCAGATGGGTCTGCCAGGCGGTCGTGGAAGATCGAGGGGGCTTTGCNCCCTNGNTGTTCTTGCCCTGTCGTTAGCTTTCCTCTCGGGGGCCAGGGCTGATTGGCCCGCCTGGAGAGGGGACGCCCGCAGGAGCGCCACCACCGACGAAGAGCTGCCGGGGAAGCTGTCTCTTTACTGGAGGCTCGAGCTCCCTCCCCTGGCTCCCGCCTGGCCCGACCAGCCTCGTCTGCAGTTTGATGCCTGCTACCAGCCGGTTTCAGCCGGGGGGAAGGTCTTTGTCGCTTCGCCGCTCACCGATTCAGTGAGCGCCTACAGCCTGCAGGATGGAACTCGTCTCTGGAGATTTTTCACCGACGGCCCCGTGCGCTTCGCCCCGTTTTTTTCAGGCGGGAGGTTGTACGCCTGTTCTGATGACGGCTATCTCTATTGCCTGGAGGCGAGCTCCGGCAAGCTGCTCTGGCGGCATCGCGGAGGACCCTCGGACCGCAAGGTTCTTGGCAATGGAAGGGTGATTTCCAGCTGGCCAGCCCGGGGGGCTCCTGTGGTGAAAGATGGAAAGGTGTACTACGGTGCCAGCATCTGGCCATTTATGGGGACCTACGTTCATTGCCTGGACGCGGTCACCGGGAAAGTGTTGTGGACGAACGATACGGGAGGAGCGCTTTTCATTGACCAGCCGCACAACAGCCCAGCCTTCGGAGGACTTGCGCCCCAGGGTTATCTCGCGGCTGTTGGTGACAGGTTGCTTGTCCCCAATGGCCGCGCCGTTCCCGCCTGCCTGGACCAGGGCACCGGTCGCCTGCTCTATTACAGGCTCGCCAAGAACGCGAAGAAAGAGTCCTATCATGTTTCGGCGACCGGGAGCGTCTTCCTGAACTCGGGAATGCTATACGGCCTGGCCGGGGGCGAAAAGATCAAGGGTGTCCTGGGCGCTGACACGGCTCTTGATTCGGCCGCCGCCTACTCAGCTGCTGTGGTGAAGGAAAAGGATGCGCACCTCCTGCGGTTGAGAGCGATGCGACTTGGCAAGCGGGTTCGTTTTGACAGGCAGAATTTTCACGCCATCTGGAAAGATGAGACCCGTGGAGCAAACTACGAGATCTCGATAAAGGGGGGCAAGGTCGAGAGCCTCAGCAAGTCGATCCGGGGAGCGGAGCCGAAACTGCTCGAGAGCATCAGCTACCTCCTGCCGAATAAATACAAGACGATCAAGGGGAAGGCTGTACTTGCCGGTATTCTCAGCTATAAGGATTCGGTGGTCCCCTCGAGCTCCCTGGGGAAGGAGGGAGCGAAGGCTGTTGAGACGATCTGCAGAACGGCCATCTACCCCACGCCGGCTAGCTGGACCTGTCTCACGGAGACCCGGATTCCTCTCCATGGAAAGGGGAAGGCAGCCAGCGCGAAGCCTGGGCTTGGCGGCCCTGGCGGCCTCCCAACCCGGGCGAAATTTGAGATGGTTTCTTCGAAGGCAAGACTTGTCGAGGTAGAGAAGCTGCGTAACGTTGATGGAGAGATACCGAAACGGACCCTTTCCAGCACCCTTCCGCGTGGCCTCAAACGCGAGCTGGAGCTTGGAGCATCCTGGAGAATTTCCCAGGCTCTGTTTCCCCTTGTGAAGGACGAGGAGGGGGTTGAGGTTCTTGACACCTTGACGATTCGGTGTGGGGGCAGAATCTATGTCGCCTGCGCGGGAAACCTGCTCGCCTTTGACATGCCTCGCGGCGGAGTCGCCGCGAAAAAACGTCCAAAGTTTGCCTGGAAGAAGAAGCTGCCGGGTGTTCCCGGGAGCTTGGGCTGCTCCGGAGGGCGCCTCCTGGTGGCGACCAGGGAGGGCTCGATTCTGTGTTTCGGAGCTGCGAGGAAGAAGAAGCCTGTCGTGAGAAACGAAGGCAGGGTCCAGCTCGCAGGAGGCGCCGCTCTTCCCGACGAACTGGATGAGCTTTTGAAGAGCCCCTCCTCGGAGGGAGGGTATTGCCTGGTGACGGGCGGGACGAAGCCTGCGCCAGTCGAGGCCCTTCTGTCCCGTACGAAATTGCGCCTGCTTGTGCTTGAAAAGGATCCTGCGAGGCTCGCAGGTCTCAGAGAAAAGCTGGTCCAGTCGGGACATTATGGCCGCCGGGTAAGTGTGCACCTGGGAGCTGTCGAGGAGTGGGCTCTGCCGGCCTATTTCGCCAATATAGCCTGTGTTGGAGGGGGAGCAGCGGCAGGGGAGCTCTCCCCAGACGCTATTTCTGCCGTATTCAGCTCCCTTCGGCCCTATGGAGGGATAGCCTGCTTCCTTCAAGGTGCGGCGAGTCGCGCGCAGGTTGACGCTATGGTCACGGCTGGNGCCCTGGAGGGGGCTGAGGTCAAGCAGAGGGGAGGCNCCCTTGACGTTTCCAGGCCAGGTCCCCTGGCGCGGACAGGAAGCTGGACCCACCAGTATGGGGACGGGAGCAACAGTAACATTTCCCGCGACTNCCTCGTCAAGGCGCCGCTCGGATTGCTCTGGTTCGGAGGAGCCTCCAACACGAGGCTGCTGCCACGTCATGGTCATGGACCGCGCCATCATGTGGTTGGAGGAAGGATTGTTATCGAGGGGCCAGATATTCTCAGGGCTCTAGATGTCTACACGGGCCGGCAGCTCTGGGAGGCGGAGCTTCCCGGGCTCGGAAAGCCCTATGACAATACCGCTCACCAGCCCGGCGCCAACGCGATCGGGAGCAATTATGTTTCAACCAGCGATGCGATCTACGTGCTCTATGGAAGGGCCTGCCTCAAGCTCGATCCTGAAACGGGCAAGGTGGTGTCTCGGATTCAGTTCGAAACAGAAGGCAAGGAGAAGCAGGAGGGCTCTCTCCACCTTGGATTCCTCAGCATCAGTGATGACCNGCTGGTTCTCGGGGCGTCTCCCATGCAGTTTTCTACGCCTGACCTCGATCTCTATGATTTCAATNATCTCAAGGACACCCAGGTCGCCACTTTGAAGGATCTGCTCAAGTCGGTTGAGGGATTCAAGGCTGGCGGTAAATCGTTCCTGCAAACCGAGAAGTCCTGGCTTGTCGAAGAGCTGAACCGGCTCCTTGCCATGGCTGAGCTGGCTGAGAAGCTCTCCAAGGCCTATCTGTCCAAGGCGAATGCGAAGAAGCTCGATGCGGTGCTGCAGCTGATTCGCCTGCACAGGAAGAACTCCGGCGACAAGGCGGGCCTGAAGAGCCTGAACCGCAGGCTGCTNCACGCAGTATGCGCCACTGTTCCAGAAGAGCGTACAGGCAAGCTCGGCANCCCCAATGTATGGGATGGCACCGCGAGCCGGTACCTGGGAGGGTTTGACCGTCATTCCGGCAAGCCCCTCTGGAGAATCGCGGCGGAGAATTCATACCGGCACAACGCGATCTGCCTTGGAGGCGGAAAGCTGTTCACGGTAGACCGGCTTCCGGAGCCTTATGAAAAGAAGCTTCGTCGAAGAGGGCGCTCCGCCATCGTCCGCACGAGGGTGCTGGCCGTAAACCTCTCAGATGGGGCTGTTGCCTGGAAGAAGAAGGCAGCCTTTTATGGAACCTTCCTCTCCTATTCAGCCGAGCATGACATTCTTCTGCAGTCGAGCCGCGCATCGCGGGACATGCTTCCGGATGAAAAGGGAAGCAATATGCTGGCGCACAGGGGCGAGACGGGGGAGGTGCTCTGGCAATCCCGGGATACCTACGATGGTCCCTGTATTCTCCATCACGATACGATCATTGCCCAGGGGAAGGCGTTTGAGCTGCTGACTGGAAAGCCGCGGTTGCGGCTTAACCCGGTTCTCCAGCGTCAAATCGAATGGGGTTTCTCCAGGCAATATGGCTGCAATACGGCTATTGCCAGCGAGCACCTGCTGACCTTTCGTTCGGCCGCCGCCGGTTTCTTCGATCTCTCGGGAAACAGCGGAACAGGAAATCTCGGAGGTTTCCGATCAAGCTGTACGGCCAATCTCATCTGCGGAGATGGAGTTCTTTGCGCCCCTGACTATACCCGCAGCTGCAATTGCAGCTACCAGAACCAGTCCTCATTAGGGCTTGTCCACATGCCTGAGCTGGGAATGTGGACCTTCAATACCTTCAGCATCGAGAAGGAGCAGGTCCGCCGCCTGGGAGTCAATCTCGGCGCGCCGGGAGATCGGCTCGCAGATGATGGGACACTCTGGCTTGAATATCCGATCGTCGGGGGTCCCTCGCCCAAGCTCGAGCTGAAGCTCGATCCGCCGACAGCCTCGTCGTTCCGCCAGAGCCCTGGAAGCCTGGGCTCGGCCGCGCGCGGCTGGATCTTCGCCTCGGGTTACCGCGGCCTGGCCAGCATATCCCTGANATTGCCCAAGGCGGTCGCGGGAACCTTTACGGTGAAGCTCTATTTTCGAGCTCCGATCAGGGGGGCTGGCGGCAGCTATAGCATTAGCCTGCAGGGCAAGAAGAGTCTCGAGGGGCTGGATCCCGCTGCTGGAGGAGNTGACGGGACGGTTGGGGTGGTTCATGAAATATCCGGTGTCCAGGTAGGCTCCGGCCTAGAGCTGGCCCTCTCACACTCGCTGGGAAAAGAATCCGGGCTGCCGCTGATTTGCGGAATCGAGCTGATTCATGAAGGCGAGTGACAGGGTTGAAGAGGCGACTGAAGAGCCTAGCCGCCTCTTACCGTCAGCCAGGCCTTTGTAAATCGAGTTTTGCGGCCGGGTACCTGAAAGCCGGCCCATCTCCGGGGGCTGGATTCCGGGTCGGAGCTGCCGGTGATCCTGAAAGGACTCCCCAGGGCGCCTCCCTCACTCTCAAGCACCAGCTTGACAGCCTTGGCCGAGTCTTTTCCGTTGAGTGATTCCACAGTGGTCGAGCGTACTCCATTGGGGAGATCAGCCGCGGTGATGACGATTTTTCCATCGTANCCCCCATGCCGCTCGACAGTGACGGGGAGCTCCAGCTTCTTGCCTTTTTCGAGTACAAAGCTGTCGGATTCGAGCTTCAGAGAAAAATCCCTGGCAGGGCGGCCAATTCGCAGCATGTAGAAAAAACGCTGCCCTCCATGGCTGAAACGGTCGCCGATCTCGATACGGTAGGGCTTGTTNACGGCTGGAGTGAACCGGGTCGAGCAGTCAAGACCTCCCTCAGAATCGTCTTTCTCGCTTACCGTTTTCGAGGCGTCATCCAATATGTTGATGACCGGGTCCAGCAGGGAGCCGAGGCTCCTGGCCAGTACGGAGACCTCGACGATCTTCCCGCCAGGGGAGGTGAAGACATAGGAGTCACTCTCGCCCGGTGAGCTGATCAGTCCGCTGATGACCAGCNTCTTCTCAAAACCCGGCAGCTTTCCAGCTGCTTGGTGTTCCTCTTCAGTGATGCTCAGGAAATCATCCCGTTCGACCGGTACGGCGTTGATGCTGCCGGGGATTCTCAGGAGCTGGGGGCCCCGTGTAGCGGCCGCTTGCAGCTTGACGAGCTTCTTGGCGGCGGGGATGTTCCAGCCCTCGATCCTGATCTCGGCGGGGCCGGCAAGGGCGGCGGCCAGGGGATAGGCGCGNTCCATGAAGGGCCCCGTGGTCAGGGCCAGGCGGTAGATATAGGCGGCTGTTCCGGAGAACTGGATGCTGGAATTCGGCTCCGAGGGGAAGGAGAAGATCCTGATGATGTAGCGGGCCTTTCTCGGGGCGCGAAAGATAAGCCGGGGGTCCATCCCCTGGTCATCGTCGTTTTCCGCCAGGACAAAGCCCGCAGGTGATGTGATTTGCAGGGTGCCGTCCATTGGAGAGGCCAGGATCCTGCTGGCGAGGAGGTCGGCGACCAGGAGGTCATCGGCCTCGAGCTCAACCGCGTAGCTGTCGACATCGCCTTTCTTTTCCAGGCGTCCGTGCACCAGGATCCCTGACTTTTCAAGGAGGGGAGCGTCTTTANCCGAGTTGTTGGGTTCCTTTTCAAGCGTGTCCGGCAGCTCGCTGACCAGGAAAGGGCGGGGCGAGGATGCGCCATCCTTATTGTAGAGCCGCAGCCAGTAGACTCCCGCCTGCGCATCGGCCGGCACGGTGATCGTGAGTTTTCCCTTTGCCTCCATCGTCTTGCAGACGAGGTTCGTCTCACGCTCCCTGTCATCACAGATCCAGCAACTCAAGGGCCAGGATGTGAGCTCTCCGGCAACGGTGACAGCTACGGAGCTTCCCCTGCAGGCGCCCTGGGGAAACATACCGGTGAGAGTGGGGGGCTTGTCCTCGGCGGTGACGGTGCCGGCGAGGTTCGTCGCAAGGAGGGCCGCCAGGAATGTGATCCCTCGTATTTTCATGCTGTTATTGTTTNGCCGGCCGGCGCCGANCGCGATGGTCAGCCCATCANCTCTCGAATTGGGGTTGGGTCGCTGACCAGGTGGACAGGCCGTCCCTCAGGCGTGTAGAGGATCTTGCCGGGGTCGATTCCCAGCTTCTTGTAGATCGTCGATGCGAAGTTCTCGGGAGACAGCACCCTTCGCGATGCGCTGTAGCCCTTGCGGTCGGTGGAGCCAACCACCTGGCCGCCGGGAGTTTTACCTCCGGCGAAGAGTACCGACATGGCGTTGGACCAGTGATCTCTTCCTCCCCGCTCGTTGATCTTGGGCGTGCGGCCGAACTCTCCAAGGCAGATAACCATGGTAGAGTCGAGCATTCCGCGCTGGTCAAGATCCTGGATCAGGGCGGCAAGCGCCCTGTCNCTCGGTGGCAGCATGGTGTCGAGCGACTTGAAGAGGTTTGTGTGGTGATCCCAGCCGCCATCGTAGAGAGTGACGAAGGGAACGCCGGCCTCGACGAGTCTTCGTGCCAGCAGGGCTCTCTGTCCAAATGAGTTGCGTCCGTACAGGTCCCTGGTCGTGGAAGGCTCGCGATGGATGTCAAANGCCTCCTGGGCCTGCGCGGAGGTGATCAGGTCATGGCCCTGCCTGAAATACTCGTCATAGGCCGCGACCGGATCTCCAGCGGTCTCGTTCTGGATTCGAAGGAACCGGTCGACCTCGCGCCGGATATCCTGGCGGCTTGAAAATCGTGCGCCATCGAGTCCCTTGGGCAGGGCTACATCTCTTACCCTGAAGGATTCCTGGTTGGGGTCATTCTTGACGACAAAGGGAGCGTGCCTGGCTCCCAGGAAATTTGGACCACCTGAGCGGGACATCCTGCCCAGTGAGAAATAGGCAGGCAGGCCCTTGGGGGCTCCGCGTTCACGGGCAGTTACTGAGCCCAGGCTCGGATGGAAGCTGACGAAGGCACCGCAGCTCACTGGGATCCGGGTCGGAGCTCCGGTCATCATGTAGTGGTTTCCGGCTCCATGGTTTCCGTGGTCATACCGGATCGATCGAATAATCGCCAGCTTGTCGGTGATCCCGGCCAACCGCTTCATATGTTTAGAGAAACGCACTCCCGGGATTCCCGTCGGGATGGTNTCGTACTCACCCCGGATTTCCCTGGGAGCTTCGGGCTTCGGGTCGAAGGTCTCGTAATGAGTCGGACCTCCATCCAGCCAGACAAGAATGCAGCTTGTCGGAGNTGTGGCGGCCTTTCCTTCGCTGGCTGCCAGGCTTCTGAATCGAAGAGCGTTGACCAGTCCGCCGCCGAGAAAAGATCCCAGGCCCAATTGCAGACAGCTTCTCCTGGTCAGACCCNCNCAATTNNCATGGTGACTCNGGCNTGTTGGTTTTTTCATGTGGNAGNCTCGTCAGTCTTTGAAGAGGAACTCCGGGGTATTCAACAAGGCCCAGAGCAGATCCTCGACAGCNCTTNTTCTCCCCTTGNCAGGAGTNCCAGCCGGGGGGATCCGGGTAGAGCCGGNGCGCATCTCTTTGTCTCGTGGGTATCTAGCATAAACGAGCAGGTACAATTCTTCTACGATTTCCTCAGGAGACATCTTTGAGGCGGCCAGNGTNGCCGCCNTTCCGTTTTCGTTTCTTATTTTCCCATCGAGATTTGGGGCATTCATCAGGTGNAGNGCCTGGACCACGGTGGTGTCCTCTATTCGCATGCAGGGNGGNTCCTGGTTGGGNTCTGGTCTTCCNAACGTNTCGAGGAAATTGGAGGTCGTCCGGTGAGTCCACANCTCGGCGGCTCGTGAGCCCGGNGGCATCGCCGAAAANTTTTCAGGNATTCCGGTGATGTCGCAGACTCCATCCAGCAGAACCTCGGCTCGCAAGCGTTGGCGGTAGTGCCTGGAATAATTTCGCGTATCGGCGATGTTTCTTTCGATGGGGCGGCTGCTGAGGGAATAGACCCTGGAGGCCATGATCGTTCTAAGCAGGGTTTTCAGGTCGTATTTGACCTCGCGAAAGTGGCGTGCCAGTGCGTCGAGCAGCTCTTTATTGCTGGGCGGGTTGCTTTCTCTGATGTCGTCGACCGGCTCGACGATTCCCCTGCCCATAAGGTCTGCCCAGACCCTGTTAACCATAACGGCAGGGAAGAATCCGTTCTCTTTCCCCATCATCCACAGGGCCAGGGCCTGTCGAGGATCCTGTGAGGAGGAGAGGGCGGGGGAATCTCCAAAGAGAGGCCTCGGAGGGAGCACCTCGTTAGTTTTCGGATGTCGAACCTCTCCTCCCGCCTTCATAAAGATGTATTCTTCGCTTCCGGATATTGGAGGAGACAGCCCGGTCCCTTTTCGTCCCACCTTTGCGAAGTAGGCCGCCAGCGAATAGAAATCTTTCTGGCTCCAGATCTCGAAGGGATGCTGATGGCAGCGGGCGCATTCCAGGCGGATACCGAGGAAGAGTTGGCTGAACATGGTGGCGAGTTCCTCGGGACTTCTCCGATCCCGAAAGACTGTTACCGCGCCGTTTCGGAATGTGCTTCCCTGGGAGGTGAGCAGGTCATGGACAAAGCGGTCATAGGGTTTGTTCTCCCNGAAGTTTTTTCGCACCCAGCGGTCCAGGCTCCTTACGGCCTTGATGCCGACNCGGTAGGGGTTCGGTCGCAAGAGATCGACCCATTTGTTGGCCCAGTGATCCGCNTACTCGGGCCTGGCGAGCAGGCTGTNCACAAGCTNTCGGCGNTTCGCGGGATCTTTTCCGGAGAGGAAGGCTNTTGTCTCNNCGGGANTGGGGAGCCGGCCGATGACATCGATGTAGGCTCTCCTGAGATATTNCGAATCGNCGCATTGGGGGGAAGGCTTGATCTTCAGGCGTTCGAGTTTTTTCCAGACGAGNTCATCGATGAAATTATTGCTCNCGAGAGAGCGGTAATACTCCGGNGAGACCTCTCCTTCCANCGGGATGGANACCNAGCAGGTNGCGAATTTCCCCATATAGCGGGTCATGATCGCCGCCTCCCCGGGAAGGGGGCCAGCCTGGACCAGGCCGGTTTTNCCGACCNTGGCAATGGGAGACTCGTTGGACTGNTAGGCCGCGAGCCGNGTGACGTCCCTGGANNTGCCNTCAGAATAATGCGCTGTCACGAGGAGNTGTTGGCCGGTGCGAGGGCGCATGATTNGTTCGGNTGGAAAGACCGAGANTCGCTGAAGTTNNGGCGTCTCGGGCGGAGTCCGNGGGAGGCCTGCGGCGATCCAGCGCTTCAGGGTGTTGTAGTGCTTCCCNGCGGGAGCGATNCGCTTGCCGCCGCCATGGGGAGTGAGGGCNGCCGCCTTCNGAAGAAGGAGGCTGTTTNCTGGAGAGGCGGGGAAGANNCTGCGTCCGCGTCCNTCACGAACCAGGGCATCAAANTCGAAGTCGTGGTCGAANCCCAGGAGGGAGAGCTGGAAACCATTCTGCCCCCGTTGCTTTCCATGNCAGGTGCCGNCATTGCAGCCCANCTTNGTCAGGACAGGCTGGATGTCCTGTTCGAAGGTGACCGGGAGCCANGTCTCTCCCTGGAGGATCTCTACCGGGAGACGAACCTCGTTCTTGTCGTAGCGAATCACCACCTCGGTCCGGCCGCTTCCAATGGCCGTAATGAGACCCTGGCCATCTATGCGCAGCAGGCTTTCATTGGCCGACTGAAATTCCGCCAGCCTCGTCAGGTCAACCTCCACTCCATCGCGGGAAGTGGCCAAGAGCACCTGCTGGGAGCTGAGCCGTCCGCGAAGACGGATGGTTGCCGGGGNNNCCTTCAGCTTGNCTTCCTCAATAGCGAGNAGTTCNNAAGAGCTGAGGAGNACGAGGAGTGAGAGGANTAGATTCAGGAGGCCGNTTTTTNCCNGTGGANCATTTGGCNGCGGCCTGGCAGCGAANCGCGNGNCCGCCCTGGTGTNCGGGCTAGGAAAAGAGNTCCCAGAGACGNTCGAACTCACCGCTGAATTTTNCGCAGATGGAAGGGTCATGGAAGACGACTATGTTCTCGAGGTTGTGTTCCGCGGCCGTCCTGGTCCAATTGTAGCTGCCCGTACACACGGCCGTGCCGTCAAATACAGCAAACTTATTATGCATATGCTGCTCGTCGTTATCAAATCGGACCGGGATCCCGGCTCCCTCTAATTGCTTCGTGTCGGAGCCCTTATGCTGGCTGGTCTCGTCGTCTGTGACGATCCTGATCTTCAATCCACGAGAGTGCGAGGCCANGATCTCCCGGGTAAGCTGGTTGTCCGTGATGGTGAAGACGCAGATNTCCACCGACNTGCGGGCCGCGTGAAAGAGCGAGAGTATTCGGTNACGGCAGTCAGCCTCCGGACTGAAGTACGCCCGGGGGGGGTNTCAACNGTCTCTCCCCTCGGCACGAGCACCTTCATGAGCTCTTCGAGCCACTCGACAATCTGCCTTGATCGTGAATCGTTGAGGGCCTCTGCCGCGATCTCGAAGGCACTCTTGCGAAGCTGGCCATAATCACCTTCGCTCAGCTCCAGGTCCCCAAGGACAGCCTTCAGCCCTTTTTTTTCAGACCGGCTGAGCCTCAGGTCGGACAGGGTCTGGCGCAGAAGCTCATCAATCTCGGATTTCAGCATCTCGTCCCAGCCTGTTACCGTGGATCGTTCTACCTTGTGGACAGTTGCTTGATGACCTGGAGGAAGGCCTGGGGAGGTAGCGGCGGATCCCAGTGACCAGGAGTGAGGATGACGATGGGGCCGGGTTTCTTGAGCTGTTTGAAGCTCATCTTGGCCGAGATCTGCTTTTCACCAGCGTTGATCACCGGCTCGTGAGGAGTCACGGAACCCAGGGCGCCGAGCAGCTTTTTCGGGATGCCCCTGGAGCGCCCCTTCTTCTTGCCTTTGCCCCCGCCTCTGCTGCCGCCTCCTCGGGCTGTTTTTCCTGCGGCTTTCTGCAGGCTCTTGGCAGTCCAGATCTCGTTAAGGTTGAAGTAGATCGGCTCGGTCGTCTCATCCTTGATGCTGAAAGATGTTATTTCGGCGCGGAGGTTTGTGAATACGAAGAGGTTCTTCTTGGTGTAGTCGCTGATCCTCTTTCCGAAGAGTTTCCATTGTTCCGCATCCACCTTCGGACTTACATTCACCGGGTGGTAGGTTCGCTTCGAGAACGCGTTCTTTTCTGATTTCTGGGTTACCGTGAGGTGATTCGCCAGACTCTTATCAAAGACAACGTGTTTTCCGGCCTCGCCTGTGATGGTGACCCTGAAGAAGAGACGGTTTTGAAAACGCTTGTACTTGGTGTGGGCGCTTCCCAGCTTTTTCGCCAGGAGCCCCTCGGAGAGCCCCAGGCCTTCGTAGTCCCGGTATATTTTTGCCATGTAGTAGAGGTAGGCATCCGGCACGACCTGGATGGTCATCTTCACGCCATTCTTCGTCGCCGACTTGACCTGCATCGTCAGCATGCGGGCGAGATAGCTTTCGATAGAAGACTTGGGCGCTTTGCGTGTCTTGGAATTTTTGTTTTTCTTGGGGTCCTTGGCGGCGCCCTGCAGGTTGTCCAGAGGCATCGTGAGGAAGAGCAACAGGGATGTTGCCACGAAGAATCTTGCCAAGGTATTCGTTAAGTTCATTTGTGTATCCAACCATCCCTTCCGGATGGAANAGGCTGTCTTTTTGTCATTCGATTGAAGAGTCGTTTCTTCTGCGCAGGACTGCTCTACTTATAACCCAATTTCTTGAGTGCGTTGAGGAAGTCCTGCGGAGGCAGCGGAACCTCCCAATTACCGGGCGTCATTACGATGGTGGGACCATGGGCTTTGATGGCGTTCCAGCCCTTCTGGGTGGAGACCTGGCGCGCCTTCACGTTGATGCTCTCCTTGGGGTCCTTTCCCGCGCTCTGGACCCGGATGTCTTTCAGCCGGAAATAGATCGGTTCCTTATTGGTGGCCTTGAGACTGTAGGAGGTCACATCGGCGGTTAACTTGCCAAATCCGAAGAGGTTTTTCGTACTCCTGGAGAGCACCGACTTGCCGTAGATCGCCCACTTGGAAAACCTGACCTTCGGGCTCGAGTTGATTACATGGTAGCTCCTCTTGTCCAGGTTCGTTTTACTCTTGCTCGATTTCTGGGACACCTCGAGGTGGCTTGAGAGCCTCTTATCGAAGATGACGTGGCTGGAACCTTCTCCGGCTAT
>PAOC01000086.1 GCA_002708465.1 Planctomycetota bacterium | reverse complement strand
CTTCGCCAGAACAACTTGAGGGACATCGACATCGATATCCCCCTGGGCAAGCTCACCGTGATTACGGGTGTGAGCGGTTCGGGGAAATCCAGCCTGGCCTTCGATACGCTCTATGCCGAGGGGCAGCGCCGCTATGTTGAGACGTTTTCCGCCTATACCAGGCAGTTCCTTGACCGCTTTACCCGGCCGGACGCGGACTCGATCGATGGAATCCCCCCGGCGGTCGCCATCGACCAGTCCGGCGCGGTGAAGACCTCTCGTTCGACGGTGGGCACCATGACCGGAATCAACGACTACCTCAAGCTGCTGTATTCACGCTGCTCACGAGGCTATTGTCCGCAGTGCGCAGAGGAGGTCGAGCCTGAGAATACCACCGCAGTGCTCGAGAGCCTCGCGGCTCTCAAAGATTCGGACTGGCCCGTTCTCATCGTAGCTCCCGTTCCCCTCGGAGGCTTCGAGTCGGTAGAGGTCATCTCGGCGGCTTTCCAGGGCCAGGGATTTCTGCGCTTTCTTCGCGGCGGGGAGGTTGTTCGTATCACCGATCTCGAGGCTGGTGATCTCGAGGACGGACGGGTGGATATCGTCGTCGACCGTCTCTCGAAGAGCTCCGCCTCGCGACAGCGGCGCGTAGATTCCATCGAGCAGGCCTTCAAGGTCGCCCATGGAAGGATGAGACTTCTTACCTCGAGGGGATCGAGGGACTTTACGCGCGGACTGCGCTGCTCCGCCTGCGATGTGGCCCTGCCGAATCCTACTCCCGGGCTCTTCTCCTTCAATACGCCCTATGGGGCCTGCAAGGAGTGCCGCGGGTTTGGCAGAACCATCGAGATCGACTGGGGATTGGTCGTTCCCGACCGCCGCCTGTCGCTCAATTCAGGCGCCATCAAGCCGTGGAAGAGCAAGGGGCGGCGCTCAGGCCGCTGGCGTACGAAATGCAGGAGAGCCTGCGAGGCGCGGGGACTCGATATGGATATTCCCTGGGAGGAGCTCTCCAGGGAGGACAGGGCCTTCGTCATCGACGGCGGCGGGGGTGGCTGGGCCGGGGGGAAAGGTTTTTTCCGCAGCCTCGAAAAGAAGAAGTACAGGATGCACGTGCGAGTGTTCCTGTCGCGCTACCGCGGCTTTAACGAGTGTCCATCCTGCCGCGGCGGCCGCCTGAGGCCTGAGGCCTTCTGCTTTCGCGTTGGCGGAATGACGCTGCCGGAGTTCTGGAAGCTGCCGGTGCTCGCCGGCGTCAGGATTCTGGCCGAGCTTGCAGCCGGGAAGCTGCAGNGGCCTGAGCGCCTCGTGGTGGAGGAGATCTCCTCCCGGCTCGGNTACCTGGACTCCGTCGGCCTCGGCTACCTGTCGCTCGACCGCCAGTCCCGTACGCTCTCCGGAGGGGAGGTGGAGCGGGTGAACCTGACCGCGGCTCTCGGAGCCTCGCTGGTGGACACGCTCTTCGTTCTCGACGAGCCCTCCATTGGGCTGCATGCGAGGGATAACGCGCGCCTGCTCGAGATTCTGCGCCAGGTGCGTGACCGCGGCAATACGGTGGTGGTGGTGGAGCATGATCCGGAGATTGTCGCCGCNGCCGANCATGTGATCGANATGGGGCCNGGGTCCGGCAGCGCTGGAGGCGAGGTGGTGGCTGAGGGGNCTGTCGGAAANATCATCNCGAGCGNGGATTCGCTCACCGGNGCCTACCTCAGGGGNGAGTCNNGGGTGGCNGCCGCCTCGCGCAAGCGCCGCAAGGTGAAGNCTTCCCGTTGCCTGGCGATNGCNGGNGCGCGNGAGAACAACCTTCGGGANCTTGATGTCGATATNCCGGTCGACGTCTTCACCGCCNTCAGCGGGGTNTCCGGGTCCGGCAAGAGNTCCCTGGTCCACCAGGTTCTCTGGCGNCACTGGCAGCGNGANCANGGNCTNGCGGTNGAGGGNGAGGTGCTCGTGGATTCCATTCGCGGCCTGGAGNTGGTCGATGAGGTTGTGCTGGTCGACCAGTCGCCNATCGGAAAGACNCCCAGGGGTAATNCGGCGACCTANACGAAGGTTTTTGACCGAATCCGCAAGCTCTTCGCNGCCACGGATGAGGCCCGCGAGGCCGGCTTTGACGCCGGCGCCTTCAGCTTCAANGTGAAGGGCGGNCGCTGCGAGGAATGCAAGGGGGCGGGGGTTGTCCAGNTCGAGATGCAGTTNCTNTCCGATGTNACGCTGACCTGTGAGGCCTGTGACGGACGCAGGTTCCGGCAGGAGGTGCTGGGNATCAGGTACGGGNAGCTCAATGTTCACGAGGTTCTCCANCTGACCATCGACGATGCGGCTGTCTTTTTCAGCCATGAGGAGANGCTCGCGGAGANGCTNCGTTTTCTCGGNTCCCTGGGNCTCGGCTACCTGCAGCTCGGACAGCCGCTCAACACTCTCTCCGGCGGNGAGGCCCAGCGCCTGAAGCTGGCNTCCAGGGTGCTGNTGNCCCGCGGGGNAGGAAGNCTGCTCTTTCTCCTGGATGAGCCGACCACGGGNCTCCACCTCGACGATATTCGCCGGCTGCTCGATGTTCTTCACGGGCTGGTNGACCGGGGACACGGGGTNGTCATNATCGAGCACCAGGTGGATGTGCTGGCCCAGGCCGATCANCTCATCGATCTNGGGCCGGAGGGCGGCGNTGGCGGCGGGCGTCTCGTCGCCAGCGGCTCGCCCGAGGAGGTCGCCGCGGTGAAGGACTCGATCACCGGACGCTGGGTTGGCGAGGCGCTCAGGGCGACCGGGAAGATCACGGCCGGGCGAAAGGCCTCCAGGCGGTCCTCCCGGCGAAGGAACGTGATCCGGGTGGTCGGCGCGAGGGAAAACAATCTCAAGAACATCAACGTCGAGATTCCACGCAACGCCTTTGTCGTCGTCACCGGNCTCAGCGGTTCCGGNAAATCATCGCTGCTCTACGACATTGTTTTCTCCGAAGGACAGCGNCGCTACCTCGACTGCCTGTCTCCCTATGCCCGCCAGTTTGTCGAGGATCTGCACCGCCCCGACATCGACCATCTCGAGGGCATTCCGCCTGCTGTAGCGATCGAGCAGCGCACCACTGTCGGAGGGAGGAAGTCCACCGTGGGGACCGTCACCGAGGTCTATCACTTTCTTCGCCTGCTCTTTACCCGGGTCGGAGCGCAGGTCTGTCCCGGCTGCGATGTGGAGGCTGTTCCCCGGAGCTTCGATGAGATTCTCGAGCGGGTCCGGGAGCTGGCCTCCGGTGGGGGCGCCCTGCTGGCGCCGGTGATTCGCGGCAAGAAGGGTTTTCACCACACGGTTCTCTCAAAGGCGCGGGCTGAGGGGATTCTCGAGGCGCGCATCGATGACGGCTGGATCGAGATTCCCGAAGATGAGCTGCGCCTCGCCCGGCACAAGGTTCATGACATCGACCTGGTCCTCAGGAGATTCTCCGGCGCCGGGAAGAATGCGGGGGTCGACCTGTCGAGGGCTCTCCTGCGCGCCCTTGAGCTTGGCAGGGGGGTGGTTCGTTTTGTCGATGACCAGGGGGAGGAGACTCTCCTCAGCAGGAACAGGTCCTGTCCCTCCTGCGGCCGTGATTTTGACGAGCCCGACCCGAGAAATTTCAGCTTCCATTCCCGGCATGGAGCCTGCGGCGAGTGCTCGGGTTATGGCGCGTTCTACAGGCTTGATCCGCTGAAGCTGATCGAGAACTGGGACGCTCCCCTGGAGGCGAAGAGAGGCGGTCCTCTCACCTTCCTGGATGAGCCGCCCTTCGGGCGCGGCTTCCGCAGAGCCTTCCTCGCTGAGCTTGCCGGGATCAGCGGGCTTCCCACAGATGGCAGAGAGCTCTCGCGCTGGGGGAAGCGGGCTCTTGGAATCCTGCTGGAGGGAAAGGGGCGATCCGGATTCCCTGGCCTGGTGCCCATGGCCAATGAGCTCCTGGAGGATCTCGAACCTGATGACAGGGACAGGTATCTCGCCCGGAAGGGCTCGGAGATGGTCTGCCCAGCCTGCGATGGAACCAGGATCGCCCGCCGCTGGGGAGCCGTACGGGTGGGAGGGAAGAGCATAGGCGAGATGACCCGGCTCTCTGTTGAAGAGCTGAGCCTGGTCCTCGGGACGCTGGAGGTCAGGGAGCGGGACCGGCCTATCGTGGATCCTGTCCTGGTAGAGATCGCCTCGCGTCTCGACTTTCTGTGCAAGGTGGGGCTCGACTACCTCGCCCTGAACCGGTCCGCCAACACGCTCTCGGGAGGAGAGGCTCAGCGCATCCGGCTGGCTTCGGCTCTGGGCTCGAATCTTCGGGGAGCCTGCTATATTCTCGATGAGCCGACGATCGGCCTGCACCCGAGAGATAATGAGCGGCTGCTGGAGACTCTCAGGGATCTGCGCGACAAGGGCAATAGCGTCTATGTGATCGAGCACGATGATGCGACCATCGAGGCGGCCGATCATGTGATCGATATGGGGCCGGGCCCGGGTCGTCACGGCGGCGAGGTTGTCGTCCAGGGGCCTCTCGATGAGATCATCTCCGACAAGACATCCGAGACGGCGCGCTATTTCCGGGACCGGGACAAGAGGAGCTTCGAGCTGGCGGCGGAGCCGCTCGATGATTCTCCCTGCCTCGAGATTCGCGGCGCCACCCTGCACAATCTCAAGGACATCGATGCGAAGATTCCGATGGGGGCCGTGACGGTGGTGACGGGTGTTTCGGGGGCCGGGAAGTCCACGCTGGTGAGGGATATTCTCGAGGAGTCGATTCGCAGGCAGTTCCGGGGTCTTCGGAACCCNGTAGCCGGCGTCCGTGAGGTGACNGGTGTCGAGCTGGTCGAATCGCTGCGCGAGGTGGACCAGAGGCCTATCGGCCGGACCCCGCGTTCGACCCCGGCCACCTATGTCGGCTTCTGGAACCGGATTCGCCAGATCTTCGCCTCGACCCCCGCGGCNCGCGCTCGAGGGTGGGAGGCGCGGCGCTTCTCCTTCAATGTCGCCGATGGCCGCTGCGATGCCTGTTCCGGGCAGGGCCGAAAACGAATGGAGATGAACTTTCTTCCGGACATGACGGTGGATTGCGAGGTCTGCCTGGGCAGGCGCTTCAACCCCGAGACGCTTGAGATCATCTACAANGGCAAGAGTATCGCCGACGTGCTGGAGCTGACGGTGGAGGAGGGCGTCCGGTTCTTCGACTCTTTTCGCGANCTTACCCGCCCGCTGAGGGCTCTTGATTCCCTGGGTCTNGGCTACCTGACCCTGGGGCAGCCAAGCACCACCCTCTCAGGCGGAGAGGCCCAGCGCGTCAAGCTGGCCGTCGAGCTNTCGAAGACCACCCGGGGGCCGGGGCTCTACCTCTTCGATGAGCCGACGACGGGGCTCCATATGANGGATGTTGCCCGGCTGGTGGAGGTTCTNACGGAGCTCGCGGNNGCCGGACACGCGGTGGTGGTGATCGAGCACAATCTCGAGGTCATAGCCGGNGCCGACTGGCTGATCGACCTTGGTCCGGGAGGAGGAGACGCCGGGGGTGAGCTGCTCTACCAGGGCCCGGTCGCGGGCCTGTTGGCGGGAGCGCCGGAGTCTCCAACAGCTTCCTGCCTGGAGGCCTTTACCGGAAAATCCCGGGAATCCTGCGATCTCGCGGTATAGGTTTTCCGGCCCGCCGCCCTGCTTGACTTGCGGCGATGGGGACTCCTATACTTCTATTTGCTCTAATGACCATTACCGCCCGAAGGAAACCAGCCATGCTCGCGCCGCGTCTTTCAGATTGCGAAAAACCCGCCCTGGAGGCGGTTTGCGCGCTGTGGTGGATTCCCTAGGGATCAGGGAGAGACAATCTCACCCTTCCCACCTATTATGAGCCCGGTGGGAAGGTTTTTTTTTGTTCAGACGCCGCTGGAGAGTCCGGTGAACTATTCCGATTTCAAGAGCTACGCCGACCAGGGAACGCTGGTCCCGGTATACCGGGAGCTGTCGGCTGACACCCTGACTCCGGTTATCGCCTTTCTGCGCCTTCGCCGGGACGATGGAGCCTCCTTTCTCTTCGAGAGCGTCGAGGGAGGGGAGCGAATCGGGCGCTATTCCTTCCTGGGCGGAGATCCCTTCCTGACCCTCTCGGCGGTCGGCGAGACGACCTCCTTGCAGAGAGGGGATGGTGAGGAAGAAAACCTCTCGGGTGACTTCTTCGAGATCCTGCAGGAGACGATCGAGACCTATGTGACCGTGCCCGTGGCCGGCTTGCCGCCGCTGACCGGCGGCGCCGTGGGCTACCTGAGCTACGATACGATTCGGTATATCGAGGAAATCCCCGACTCGCATGAGCGGGAGACCGAGCTGCCCGATGCCCAGCTGCATTTCCACGATACGTTGGTGGCCTTCGACCACGCCAAGCACAGGCTCTTTCTCATCGCCAACGCCCATGTGAGCTCCGACCAGTCGGAGGAGGAACGAGAGGGAGCCTGGGAGGATGCCCAGCGCCGGCTGGATGAGCTGGAGAGATCTCTGAGTCGTCCGGTCGCCGGAGAGGACGTCTTTCACCCTCTCAGCGCGCTGCCTGAGAGCTCGATAGTCGACGGAATGGAGTCTAATTGCACAAAGGAAGCCTTCGAGGCGGCGGTGTCCGCCGCGCGTGAGCATATCTTCGCCGGCGATATCTTCCAGGTGGTTCTCTCTCAGCGTTTCCAGAAGCCGGTCGAGGTCGATGCCTTTGAGATCTACCGTTGCCTGAGAGCCCTGAACCCTTCACCGTATCTGTTCTACCTCGAGTGGAATGACACGGCCCTGCTGGGGTCATCTCCGGAGATCATGGTGCGCTGCGAGGACGGCCGGGTCCTGGTGCGCCCCATCGCCGGCACCAGGAGGAGGGGGGGCGACGAGGCTGAGGACCTGGCCCTGGAGAGAGAATTGCTCGCAGATGAGAAGGAGCTTGCCGAGCACAGGATGCTGGTCGATCTCGGCCGCAACGATGTGGGGCGCGTGGCGGAGTTCGGCAGCGTCCGGGTCTCCAAGCTGGAAGAGGTCGAGCGCTATTCCCACGTCATGCATATCGTCAGCGAGGTGGAGGGGGAGGTCAGGGAGGGACTGCGTCCGGTGGACGCCTTTCGAGCGGGTTTTCCCGCGGGCACCGTGTCCGGGGCTCCCAAGATCCGGGCCATGGAGATCATCGACGAGCTGGAGCCGACCCGCCGGGGNACCTACGCCGGGGCCGTAGGCTACCTGGATTTTGCCGGCAATCTCGATACCTGCATCGCGATTCGNACGCTGCAGATTCACAAGGGAATCGCCACGGTACAGGCTGGGGCCGGAATCGTGGCCGACTCGGTCGCCGAGAGCGAGTATTTTGAGACCATCCACAAGGCCTCGGCGCTCTATGACGCCATTCGGCGNGCCGAGCTGCGCTCAGGCGNGTCCGGGGGAAGCGGGACGGAGGAGCGGGCATGATNCTCGTCATCGACAACTATGATTCCTTCACCTACAACCTGGTGCAGTTCATCGGTGAATTGGGCGCCGACCCCGTCGTCCACAGGAACGACAAGATCTCCCTGGAGCAGATCGATGAGTTGGCGCCGGCGGGAATTATTGTTTCGCCGGGGCCGGGGCATCCTGAGGAGGGCGGTATTTCCGTCGACCTGATCCGAAGCCAGAGCGGCAAGGTGCCGATCCTGGGTGTCTGTCTAGGCCACCAGTCGATCGGCTTCGCCATGGGCGGGAAGATCGGGCGGGTCCACCCCCTGCACGGCAAGTCGAGCGAGGTGACCCATGACGGGAGCGGACTCTTCGCAGGGGTCTCCAGCCCCTTCGAGGCCGGGCGCTATCATTCGCTCGTGGTTGAGCGGGAGGAGCTTCCCGAGACCCTGGTCGTTACCGCCGAGACCGCTGACGGAATCATCATGGGGTTGCGTCACAGCGAGCACCCTACCTATGGGGTGCAGTTTCATCCTGAGTCCATTCTTACCGCGGAGGGGAAGGTCATCCTCTCCAACTTTCTCGAGAGCTGCGGAGAGATTCAGCCATGAGTGACAATGCGACGCCTTCGATAGCGCCTCTTCTTTCCATCGTGGCCGATGGCCGGGCCCTGTCGCGCCAGCAGGCGCGGGAGGCCATGGCCGCCCTCCTTTCAGGAGAAACCTCTCCTGTACAGATCTCCGCCTTCCTGCTGGCCCTGAGGGTTCGGGGCGAGACGGTTGAGGAGATCACAGGCCTGGTGGAGGGTATGCGGGAGGCTTCCGTAAGGATCAAACCTGANCGCGAGGGAATGGTTGATCTCTGCGGGACTGGAGGTGATGGATCGGGAACCTTCAACATATCTACCGCGGCCGCGCTGGTCGTGGCCGGGTGCGGGGTGCCGGTGGCCAAGCACGGCAACCGCTCGGCTTCGTCGCTCTGCGGCAGCGCCGATGTGCTCGAACAGCTGGGGGTGCCGCTCGACCTGGAGCCCGAGGAGGCNCGGCGGATGATCGAAGAGACCGGCTTCGCCTTCCTCTTCGCCCAGAAATACCATCCGGCCATGCGTCACGTGGGTCCGGTGCGCGGAGAGCTCAAGCTCAGGACAGTCTTCAATATCCTCGGCCCGATGACAAATCCGGCAGGGGTCAGGCGACAGATGATCGGTGTGTTCGATCCAGCCGTTCGGGCCGTCATATGCGAGGTTCTCGGGGCGCTTGGAAGCGAGCGGGTCTGGGCTCTGCATGGCGCGGGCGGACTTGATGAGCTGAGCATNGCCGGGGTCACGCAGGTNACTGAGCTCGCCGATGGCGCTCAGCGGGAGTTCGAGGTCGTACCCGAGGATGNCGGGGTCGAGAGCTCGCCGCTGGAGAGCCTCAAGGGTGGGGACGCGTCGGTTAACGCGGGGATTATCGAGAAGCTCCTCGCCGGTGAGCCCGGCCCGCACAGAAACGCCGTGGTGCTCAACGCGGCCGGCGCCCTTGTTGTCCAGGGACTTGCCGCCGATCTCTCCGAGGGAGGGGCGCGGGCCAGAGAGGCGATAGATTCCGGAGCTGCCGGTAAGGTGCTCGATCGTCTCAGAGGACGGTCATGACCATCCTTGATCGGATTCTTGAAACCAAGCGCGTGGAGCTCGAGGAGAGCCGGAAGCTACGACCGCTTGACGAGGTGGCCGCCGCTGCCATGCAGGCGTCTCCGGCCATCTCCCTGGCGGCCTCCGTCTTGCAGGAGGGCATCCGGGTCGTTGCCGAGGTCAAGAAGGCCTCTCCTTCCAAGGGGATTATTCGCGAGGATTTCGATCCCGTGGCGATCGCCGAGGCCTACGCCGGAGCTGGAGCGGCGGCGATTTCCGTGCTGACGGATGTCGAGTATTTCCAGGGGAGGCTCGAGTATCTCAGCGCGATCAGGGAGAAGGTCGGCGTCCCCCTGCTCAGGAAGGATTTCATCATCGACACCTACCAGGTGTTCGAGGCTCGCGCCGCGGGAGCGGATGCGATCCTTCTCATCCTCGCGGCCCTCAGCGATGAGGAGGCCGCGCCGNTGGCCGCTACGGCAGATCAGCTGGGCATGGAGATTCTCTGGGAGGTTCACGACCTCGATGAGCTGCGCAGGCTCGCGGCCTTCTCACCCCGGATCATCGGCATCAATAATCGCGATCTGAAGACCTTTGAGGTCTCACTGGAGACCACGAGGTCTCTCCTGCCCGAGGTTCCCGAGGGAGCGGTGGTCATCAGCGAGAGCGGCTTCTTCAAGAGAGAGGAGCTNGAGATGATGACGGGCTGGGGGGTCGATGGATTCCTGATCGGCGAGGGCCTGATGCGGGCTGAGAATCCTGGAGNGGCNCTGGCCGGGCTGCTCGGNGCCGCGGGTGAAGAGTCCGTAACATGATACCTGTCAAGATCTGCGGAATACGGCGGCTGGACGATGCCCTGCTCTCCCTGGGGGAGGGCGCGTGGGCGCTCGGGTTTATCTTTCACCGGCCCTCCCCGCGTTTTATCGAGCCAGCCGATGCNGCGGCNCTTCTGTCGAAGATAAGAGAGCGCTCTGGCGCTGAGTTCCGGGCTGTCGGGGTTTTTGTCGATTGGGATCTCGACGANCTGAACACGGTGGTTCGCGAGGTCGGTCTCGATGCGGCCCAGCTTCACGGNGCTGAAGGCCCCGGCTACGCCGCCTCGGTGGAGGCGGCCGAGGTCTGGAAGGCTTTCAGGGTCGGCCCGGATTTTGAGGCGAGCAGGCCGNCTGACTATCCTTCGAAGATGAGGGTTCTGCTCGATGGCTGGAGTCCGACGGAGGCCGGCGGTACGGGGGAGGTCTTTGACTGGTCGATCGCCCGGGCCTGCCAGGAGAGCCGGCCGGTTTTTCTCGCAGGAGGGATCGATGCGGGAAACATTGCCGCCGCCATTGCCGAGGTGCGGCCTTTTGGCATCGATGTGTCAAGCGGGGTAGAATCGTCTCCCGGCATCAAGGACGGAGAGCTGATCCGAAGGCTCTTCAGCGAGGCGAGAGCCTGCTCNAGCGATTAACGACATTCGTTCGGAGCCGTCGGGCGTCCGGAGGATCGGGTGGGGACTATTTGCCCTTGCGAGCGCGTTCGGCTCTCGCGATGCGCTTGCGGAGCGCTCGCTGGGCGTCCTTGGCACGGCGACGCTTCTTCTCCGAAGGCTTTTCGTAGAAAGATCGCTTCTTGATCTCCTTGAAAAGCCCATCCTTGGAGCAGATGCGCTTGAAACGCTGCAGGAAGCGTTCGCCCGGTTCGCCGGCGCGTATGGTTACCTTGATGGCCAAATGGTTTCTCCGATCCGTACTGAATACCTGTAAGTAACGATGCGGTAAGGCATTCGTGAATGGCCAAAAATACAGGACGGCAGGGTCCATGACAATACCTTTTCACCCTTTTTACGGGGTCTCGAGGTGGCGATAAGCAGGTTTTATGTTTTTTTCAGGCGGTATCGGCTGATTCCCCCTATAAAGACACTCCCGGCTGAGGAGCCCGGGAAATACGGCGTAACGGTCGAAGCTGGTATCTTGCTGCGGAAGGATTCGTGGTAAGCGCTTCGCGGCATGAGCGTAGCGGCAGGTGGCATGGAAAAGAGTGAAGAGCTAGAAGAGAGCGGGAAGCGGGAGGCAAAAGGTCCTGACCTCCGCAGTGTCTTCTCGATCGGTCTGTTGACCCTGTTCAGCCGGGTTCTCGGGCTGCTGCGGGAGTCGACGCGGGCTTTCTTCCTTGGCACNGGCCTCTTNGCCGATGCCTTCCAGCTGGCCTTTCAGGTCCCCAATATGCTGCGCAGCCTGGTAGCNGAGGGAGCGGTGTCCAGCGCGGTNGTGCCTGTCCTGACGCGCTACGAGCGTGGGGGCGACAAGGAGGAGCTGAAAGCAGTTCGTGAGAAATACCTCTTCGCCTGGTTCTTGCTTGTGGCCGTTGTGACCCTCGCCGGTTTTCTCCTCTGCGGCTACCTGCTCTCGGCGGTGTTGAATTTCAACCAGCTGACTGAGCCCGGGAAGGTTGAGCTCACCGTCGAGCTGACGAAGATCCTTTTCTGCTACCTGCTCTTCATCGGCCTGGCGGCATCGTTCCAGGGGATCCTGCATGCCCATGGAAGCTTCACCGGCCCGGCGTTCTCTCCGGTTCTCTTCAACCTGGTATTTATTGCCACGGGCTGGCTGGCCGCTCCGTATTTTCCCGGGGACGAGGTCTACGTCTTCGCGGGGGCGGTGATCCTCGGAGGTATGCTGCAGTTCTTTCTGCTGGCATCTCTCGTCTGGAAGATGGGGGTTCGTCCACGCCTTCAGTGGCCTGTCCTGGACCACCCCGGCGTGCGCGATATCTGCAAGCTCTTCCTGCCGGTGGTTTTCGGGGCCGGGATCTACCAGATCAACATCTTCCTCTCGTCTCTCCTGGCCTGGAGGTTCGAGGACGACGGGTACGTCGCCGCCCTTGGTTATTCGAGCCGGCTCATGGAGGTGGTGCTGGGGGTGTTCGTCTTCGCGTTGAACACCGTCAGCCTGACGACGCTCTCCCGCCTGGCCGCGGATGAGGACGACGAGGGTTTCGCCGACACGCTTGGCCTGGTGCTGCGCCTGAGTCTTTTCATTACGGTTCCAAGCGCCGTTGGCCTCTACCTCTTGCGGCAGCCGATCGTTTCCATGTTGTTCCAGAGTGGGCAATTCGATGAGAGCTCGCTGGGCCTGACCGCCGATGCTTTCCAGTTCCACATCATCGGTCTCTGCTTTGTCGGTCTTTCGCGGGTGCTCGTGTCTGCCTTTTACGCCATGAAAAACATAAAAACTCCCGTGTTGGCGGCATCCTTGAATCTCCTGGTCTGTCTTCCGTTGGCCTGGTGGTTGTCCAGCGGCCCGATGGGCTATACGGGGATCGCCCTGGCGGCTTCGGTCGCCGCGATCGTCCAGGTCCTGTTGCTGTTGACGCTGATGAGGTCACGGGTGAGGTGTTTTGACTTTGGCGCGCTGCTGAGGTCGTTGGCGGGCTGCGGATTCTGCTCAGCCCTGATGGGCGGCGTAGTCTGGCAGGCTTCGAAGTGGCTGGCGCTCGAGTCAGGAGCCTACGGCAAGCCGGCATTGATCGGGCTGGTTCTCACGGTCATCCTGGCCGCGGCGGCGGTTTATTTTCTTCTCAGCCGGTTATTCAGAATGGAAGAAGGCGCGATGTTGCTGAAGGGACTGCGCAGGAGAAGATCCTGATGTTTCGGGNGCATGCCAGCCTCCCTTGATACCTTGGCAGGAGCGTGCACAATCACAGTATGAGCTCTTCAGAGGAAAAACCTCCTGTTCCTGGTGGAGAATGCGCTCCCAGGCTGTCTCGAGCCCGCATCGCCGGGGCCGTTTCAAGCGGCATTCTCGGTTTTCTGTCNTTNCCGATCTTCGGGNNNCCNTACAANCTNGACCTGCTGATCTTCTTGATGCTGTGNCCCCTGATGCTGGCGGCGCAGGGCNCGGGGAAAAAACGGGGACTCCTCCTGGGCNGCCTCTGCGGCATGACCTTCGTGATGGTCTCCTTCACCTGGGTTGGGCACGCCATCAGCGAGTTCACCTCNCTGGGAACNATCCTGTCGCTGGTTTTGTACCTGCTCTGGGTTTGTTACGAGGCGGTTCCCTGGGCGATTCTTGGATTGGCACTCGGGCGTTGCCGCAGCACCCTGCAGATTCTGCTCGTGCTGCCGCTCTGGATAGGACTCGAGCATTACTACCCGCGGCTGTGGCCGTGGCATCTCGGAGGCGCGCTCTATGACCGCAGCTGGTTCCTGCAGTGCGTAGATGTCCTGGGGACCAGCGGACTGACAGCTCTCGTTTTTCTGACCAGCGCGACTGTGGCGGGGCTTGTTCGCTGGCGCGGCGGGGTCGAGGGTTTTCCGCGCTGGCGGCTGGCGGCCAGCACGGGGCTGCTGCTGGCCTGCTGTGTCTATGGGCCAATGCGNCTGGTCTCTCTCAAGCACATGGAGCAGGGGCGGGCGGCGGACAAGCTTACCGTCGGTTTTGTCCAGGGGTTCCTGAACCCCATGGAGCGTCGTAAATCAGGCCTGCAGACCTATGTCGCCGAGACCCGGAAGCTGCTCGAGTTGTCTCCNCAGGTCGACCTCGTTCTCTGGCCTGAGGGTNTTGACTGGATCCCTCTTGACCTTGGNCCGGGGGTCGATCCGTGGAGGCTCCATCCTGAGAACGCCGAAAAAACNGGNAGATTCATACGNGACGAATTCAAGGTCCCCATGGTCTTTGGCGNCGCCGGGGTNATNCTCGCGCCTGGCGGCCAGGGANCTNTCGAGATCGATGAGTCCTACAATATAGCGGTCTACCTGTCGCCCGGAGGTCCCGGGGGAATCTACAGGAAGAACCACCCCGTTCCATTCGGCGAGAGCGTTCCGGGCTGGGATCTGCTGCCCGAGTCGTGGCGCCGGGCCTTTCCGGCCATCGGTAACCTGAGCCTTGGCGAAGACAATCCACAGATGACCCTGGGGGAGAGCACGTTTCGCAATCTCATCTGTTANGAGGCGGTTCTGCCAGAATATGTGCGCCGGTCCGCTAGTGGCAGTGACTTCCTGGTAAATATCACCGAGGACTACTGGTATGGAAACACCGCNCACATTCCCCAGCATCTCTCGGTGCTGATCCTCAGGTCAGTGGAGTTGAGGATTCCCGTGCTGCGCTGCACCAACGTGGGGCCATCGGGTATCGTTGACATCACCGGTGAGTTTCACGGCCCCCGGGTGATCTGGAAAGACCATAGCTTCACCGAAAGCTTCNTNCCGGGGCGGGTCGAGTCCATCTACAGCAGCTGGGGGCATTGGTTTCCTCTGCTCAGCCTTCTGCTTGGAGTTCTGCTGTTGTNTTCCTCCCGTGGNANGCCNGNGGNGNANCCCACATCCGCGGTCGNCGNNGGNNCAGAGATTTGCTGAGGCCTGGCCGCCTTTCACNNAATNTCTCCTAAGTGTTTTTCTCCAAAGGGGTTGCNNTTCACTTAAGTTGACTTTGNCGGATACGCCTTCTATACTCACTTGTCGATCCTCCTGGCTTTAAANCAGTATTTTCAGCTTCAGCACGGGCCGNTCTGCTCGGTCAGGAATTGNCGAGCAAACGGCTGAAACGCCATGGAATTAGGTCTCTCCCAACACCAGGCGATCAAGCAGATNCAGACGCTTTCGCCGCAGATGTATATGTCGATGGAGATTCTCTGTCTGAACTCCATGGATNTGCAGGAGCGTGTCGATACCGAGCTGGAGAACAACGAAACTCTCGAGCGCTCCAGNGAGGAAACCANTGGNGGCGAGGANGCCTCCTCGGATCAGGCCGAGGCAACATCTTCAGAGGATGCCGANGGANCAGCTGAGCCCGCGGAAGATCCCTTCGGGTCTCTCCAGGAACGAATGGAGCGGGCTGACCGCTATTTNCAGGANGATGCTCCNCCNTCGCGCAGCTCGGCGAGCTACCGCGGGGAAAAGGATGAGAAGCTCGAGGCGATGAGCAATACCGCCGAGCGTTCGATCTCCCTGCAGGATCACCTCGAGGATCAGGTGCACCTGCTCAGCGACGACGAGGTCGAGGCGGCCATGCGGCGGGTTGAGGCGTCCGCGAAGGTGTCCGCTGCCGCGCAAGAGGGTCTTGGCGGAGACACGCCCGATGCCGAGTTGAATGGAACCCCGGCTCCGCCTGCCGTCGAGACGCCGGCGCGACTGGATTTTTCAGAAGAGCAGGTGATTGAGATTCGGGAGCTTTGCAGCTCGATTATTTTCAATATCGATGAGCGCGGCTATCTCATGTATTCCCTCGAAGAGGTCAGGGTCTCCATCGATCCTCCCCCGGCGATGCTCCTGCTCGATGTCGCCCTCGAGATCGTCCAGGACCTCGAACCGACCGGTGTCGGGGGACGCGATATTGTCGAGTGCCTTCTCCTGCAGCTGCAGAAGGATCGCCAGGACTATCCCCTCGAAGAGAAGATCATCCGGGAATACCTCTCAGAGCTTAGCCATAACCGGCTGCCTAAAATTGCCAGGGGGCTGGGCGTGGGTATCGAGGAGATCAAGGACGCGGTGCAGAACATCGCCTCTCTCAACCCGCTGCCGGGCAAGCTGTTTGGGGGAGATTCTCCCCATTACATCAAGCCTGACGTCATTGTCGATGAGGTCGAGGGCGCCTACGAGGTCCGGGTCGATTCGAATTATATTCCCCGCCTGAGGATCAGCTCCCATTACCGGGATCTCTATCGTCAGTCACGCAAGGATCCCGAGCTGCAGAAGTACCTGAAGAAAAAACTCGATAACGCTGAGTGGCTGGTTTCTGCGATTCGCCAACGCCAGGCGACGCTGCACAAGATTGCCCAGGAGATCGTCAATATCCAGTCGGGCTTTCTCGATCACGGCATCAGCCATCTCAAGGCGTTGAAGATGGCGGATGTGGCTGAGCTGCTCGGAGTTCATGTTTCTACGATCAGCAGGGGCATCAGCGGCAAGTACATCCAGACCCCCAGGGGGATCTACGCGCTGAAGTTCTTCTTTACCGGCGGCGCGACCAAGTCCGGCGGAGATGTGGAGGCTCGCGGCAGCGTGATCCAGCGCATCAAGGATTTCATCAAAGAGGAGGACAAGGCCAAGCCCCTGAGCGATATCGCCATTGTGCGAAAATTAGAAGAGGTCGAGATCAGCATCTCCCGGCGTACGGTCACGAAATACCGCGAGGCCGAGGGAATTCCTTCTTCCAGGGAGCGTCGCGAGTACTGAGCCTGCGCCCCCCGTTTTCCTCAACCCCGGAAAGTCATTCTGGGCTAAAATGCTCGGACGGTGGAAACAGAAGAGAAGATCCTGACGTCTATTCAGGGGACCCCTGAACAGGAAATTGCCTGCCGGCGGCTTTGCCGGCAGGGTGTGGAGAGTTGAATTCATTGGCTGAGTCGAGAAACCTGATCGAAGTTGATGGTCTGGTGAAGAGCTATGGTCCTGTAAAGGCTCTGCAGGGGATCTCGTTCTCGGTGGGCGAGGGGGAGGTCCTGGGCTTTCTTGGCCCCAACGGCGCAGGCAAGAGCACGACGCTCAGGATCCTGGCGGGCTTCATGCCTGGTGACTCCGGCCGGGTCAGCGTCAACGGCTTTGACGTGGGAGAAGACAGTCTCGCTGTGCGGAACTCGATCGGCTATCTGCCCGAGGGGGTTCCGATCTATCCCGATATGAGGGTTGGCGAGTACCTGGGGTTTCGAGCTCGCCTCAAGGGTATCTCCCGTGCCGACAGGAAGGGGCGGATAGGCGCCGCCCTCGAGGAAACCCAGACGGTGGATGTGGCCGGGCGTATGATCGGGACCCTGTCGCGCGGCTATCGCCAGAGGATCGGCCTGGCGGATGCGCTCCTGGGCGAGCCCCCGGTGTTGATCCTCGATGAGCCCACGGTAGGGCTCGACCCTGAGCAGGTGCGGCAGTTCAGATCCCTGCTCCAGGAGGTCGGCCGCAGCAGGACGGTCATCCTGTCGACTCATATACTCAGCGAGGTAGAGCTTGTCTGTTCCAGCGTGGCGATCATCTCCGGGGGGCGGCTTGTCGCCGGAGACACGGTTGAGAATCTCAAGGGTTCCCTGGCCGACAGGGTCTGTGTAGTCGCCGAGGTCAACGGGCCTCATGANGCGGTGAGCGCCGCCTTCGAGGCCCTCCCGGGTGTGTCGAGGGTGGAGTCTGACAGGCCGGAAGGCGCGGGAGATGATCCAGGCGCCGGCTATTGCCGCTACAGGGTGTTTTTCAACGATGCGGGTGAGGGGGCGGAGACGATATTCGATGCCGTCAGTTCCGGCGGCTGGAGGCTGCGCCAGCTGGCAGTTGAAGAGTTGAGCCTTGAGGATGTCTTCCTTGATATTGTCGGGGGTGAGGAATGAGCAGAACCCGGCTGAGCGCGGCGACGAATACCTGGGCGATATTCCAGCGGGAATTCATGGCCCTGTTCTATTCACCTATTGCCTATGTTGTCCTCTTCCTGTTCATGATCTCCAACGGCTGGATTTTCTATTACTACTGCGTCAACTACGCCCGGGATCCGCAGCAGATCACGCTGGTGATCAGGTCGCTGTTCAGCTTCGCTTTCTTCTGGGTTCTTCCGCTGTCGCCGCTACTGACCATGAGGCTGTTTTCCGAGGAGAAGCGTACGGGAACGATCGAAGTGCTGATGACGGCGCCTGTNCGGGCCTCGGAGGTTGTCTGCGGCAAGTTCCTGGCTACCCAGCTGTTCTATATGCTCATCTGGTCCTCCCTGCTGCTCTTCGTCCTGATGCTGGAGGTGCTTGGGAAGCCGGCGGGGCCTGATTGGGGGCCGATCAAGTCGATGTATTTCGGACTGTTCTTTCTTGGCTGCATGACCAACTCCCTGGGATTGCTGGCCTCTACCTTTTCCCGCAACCAGCTGGTTGCTGCTGTGCTGTCGCTCAGCGGAAACCTGCTGTTCTTCTCGCTGCTCTTTCTCGGCTGGATCTACCGGGAGACGCCGGAATTGCAGCGTCTCTTTCACTACCTGAGCTTCCAGGCCCATTTTTCCAGTGAATACATCGGGGGGGTCGTCGAGCTGCGCTACATTGTTTTCTACCTTGGATTCACCAGTCTCTTTCTGTTTCTCTCCATCAACATGGTCAACGGACGTAAGTGGCGATGAGTCCATCGGAAACCGACAGACAGGCGGTCGAGACGCAAGAGGTTGTCGTTGAGCCCTCCGCGGATGAGTCGCAGAGCTTCAGTTTGCGCCGGCGCTCAGGCCAGAGAACCCGGTTCATACTCAACCTGCTTCTGCTTCTCTACATACTCTTTGTGGTGAACGGGATCGCTTTTCGCAATCCGGGCCGGATTGATTTTACCGAGGAGAAGATTCACTCGCTCTCGCCGGAAACCCGGGAGGTCCTGAAGCTGGTCACGAAGGAGATCCGGGTCGTCTTTCCTTATTACGTTCAGCTCAACAACAGCAAGCAGATGGCTCATTACCGTTCTCTTCAAAGGGCCNTCGAGCTTCTGAAGATCTATTCCTCCGAGCAGCCCCTGATCCGGGTAGCAGCTGAGGTCAACTCTCTGGTGGATGCCAGCCGGTGGGAGCTGGTTCGGGAAGAATACGATCTCTCCTCCCGCCAGTTCAACCGCCTGATCTTTCACACTGGAGAAGGCAAGGGGCTGCGTCAGACCGTGATGCCTGAGGATGTAGCTACCTTTACGGCGAATCCATCCAGCCCATCCGAGCCCATGCAGATCTCATCCTTCCGGGCGGAGGAGGCGATGACCGCGGCGGTCAAGCGCCTGATCCACAGAAAGCGCCTGCGCTGCTATTTCACCCAGGGGCACGGAGAGTTTCAGCTGGGAGGAGCCTCGCCTATGATGGCCTTACGGCATGACCTGGAGGCCTCGGGCTTCGCCATTGCACCCCTGGACCTGGGGCAGCTCCGCAGGGTTCCTGAAGATTGTGACCTGCTGGTTATCGCTGGAGCTGAAAAATCGTTTACCCAGGCGGAACTGGATGCCGTCCAGGGCTATCTATCCGGCGGGGGAAAGCTCTTTGTCACCCTTGGGGTGCGCAGGAGCAAGCTGGAGAGTGTTCTCGAGAAATGGGGAGTAGAGGTGCTCGAGGGTAAGGTTCGTTCAAGGATAACAGTNCTGGAGGATTACTCCGACCGCAGCTGGGTCGTTTGCAGAAGCGCCAACAGTATTCATCCCGTGACCGCGCCCCTGGTCGCCGGTTCAGACGGCAGGAGGGTTGATTTTGGTGTGGGGNTGCTGGAGCCGCGTCCCCTCAAGGCTGTCGGCGCGCCATTCCGGCTCGCGAGCGATGTGTTGCTCTCTACCGGAGGCTCGGACAAGGTCGAACGTTACTATCTCGTCGGCGGAGGTTCTTCGGGGAGCGGAGTCAGCGAGGAGGCACGGAGCGACTTTACAGTGGCGGCGGCCACCCGCCAGGAAAAGATCGATCGTCCGCCTGAGAACTGGGTGCCGCTGGCGACCAGGCTGGTGGTGCTTGGCTCGGGGAGCCTGCTGCTGGACCAGGGGGGAGGCTTCCTGAATGGGAACCATCGTGATTTTGTAATGAACTGCGTCAACTGGCTGGTCGAAAGGGAGGANCTGGTCAGCGAGGGAGGAGTTCGTTCCCAGGANCGCNGAATNGACCTGGCNGGCAATCCCTCCTTGAGACGGTTTGTCTTCCTGGCCGCGGTGCTGATCTTCCCCGGGATTTTTCTGGCCCTCGGTGTCTGTGTTTATTTTCTCAGGAGATCCTGATGGGAAAAGGCCGCTCGGGTAATCGTACGACTGCTTTNCTCTTNGTGATCGCCATCGCGGTGACCCTCTATGCTCACTTCTTTGAGAGCCGCAGGCAGGTCTGGTCNGGCGCGGCGGANGCGTTCGGGNATNTCGAGCCGGCGGACATTGTCNCGTTTGAAATCGTCCATGGNTTNTCAGNNGATGAGGCCGCGGCGGGCGCGAGCGCCCGCAAGATCTCTCTCGAGCGCAGNGGCGAATACGNTTGGAATATTACCGAGCCGGTCAAGTTNCGGGGCTTCGTTCCGCGGNTCCAGGGAGTTCTCTGGGAGATAGCCGACATGGTCAAGGTGGTCGAGGTGCCGGAGGNCTCGGANGATGCCGGGAAGTGGTGNGATNAGGNCGGACCATGGGTGTCCGTCAACTTTAAAACTCGCCAGGGCGAAGAGCATTCGATCGAGGTGGGTCGTCAGCATCCCGGCCTGAAGGAGGACATCTTCGCCCGTCTCGATCGCAAGACAATCATCGTGGCTCGGTCCACAGCCCGGACAGCCTTTTCGGCCAGCCTCGAAGAGCTGCGGTCGAAGGCTCTCGTTCCCGTAGCGCCAGCCGACTGCATTGCCTTTGAGGTCAGCGGTTCGCAGAAGGCCCGCAAGGCGTTTCGCCGGGAAGAAAAGACTCGCAGGTGGCGTTTTGCCGCGGGTGCTCCCCTGGGCGGCTTGCTGGCCGACCGGGTCAAGACGGACGCGCTGCTTTCGGAACTGAACGCCTGGAAAATAAGGCAATTTGTTCTGCCGCAAGAAGTTACGGATGAAGTCCTTACGAAATACGGGCTCGACAAGCCCCGTCTGAAGCTGGAGGTCGAGCACCGCCGGGGTGACCGGATCAGCCTGGAGCTGGGGGCCAGTTTTGAGGAGGGAGAGGAGCGGTTTGTCTGGCTTCGCGCCGGTGCTGGAGGGTTTGTTTTCAGCGGCGTCGAGGGGCCGGCGAAGAGGCTTCTCGAGGAGGCGCAGAAATACCAGACGGCCAAGGTCTTTGATTTTGAGGGCGTCGAGTTTTCCGAGGTCCGGTGTCGGGGGCCGGGGGGGTCCTTTGTTATCCGGAAAGCTTCCTCCGATTCCTCCGGCGTGG
>PAOC01000070.1 GCA_002708465.1 Planctomycetota bacterium | reverse complement strand
GATCGCCGTGGCCGGTTTTTTCCGGGTAGGCCCATCGACGGCCCAGCCGCTGTTGCCCGCAACCGTCCTGTCAATAGCCTTGGCGACCTCGTAGCCAGCCTGGGAGTAATCGGCCATGGCACGAACGAATTGCACCACTTCCTTGTGGCCAGGCTTCTTCTCTGAGATCACCGTCAATTCAAATTCGCTCAGGACGAAGTTCGAATTACTGTGACGGCCGGGGCCTCCTCCAGGAAGACTCGGGTGGGTCAAGGCCTCGAGGCGAACGGCCGTGATGCCGGTGGCGTCGGTGCGCGCCGAGATGTCGTAAACGTTCTTGCGCGGGTCAGCGCCCCCGGCCAGGACGCTATTGTCCTTGAGTCGCTTGAGCTTGCTGCCGCCGGAGGCCTTCATCATCCTTGGAACGACAATCTCCCACCCTCCACCGGGGGCTCTGGCAAGCCCGCTGGCCCAGAGAGCGAGTCTCTCCTTGATATCGACCGGCTTGCTCAACTCATTTTTCAGCTTCTTCAACTGGAGGGTAAGTTCCATCTGCCGAGCCACCGCCAGCGGAGAAGCCAGCCGCTTCTTCGGGGCGAACCCGTTGGCCCCACGCTCCGGGACCTGGTTGAAAAAAGCGTAGACCTGGTAGAACTCCTCCTGGGAGAGGTCATCAAATTTGTGATCATGACAGCGGGCGCAGGCCAGGGTCATGCCGAGCCAGACCTCGCTGGTGGTGACGACCCGGTCCATCACATACTCGGTGCGGTACTCCTCNTCGATGATGCCNCCCTCGATGGTGATCCCGTGGTTTCGATTGAAACCGGTAGCCAGGCGCTGCTGGTCGGTCGCCTTCGGCAACAAATCTCCAGCCAGTTGCTCGATGGTGAATTGATCGAAGGGCTTGTTGGTGTTGTAGGCATCGATAACCCAGTCGCGCCAGACCCATTGCTGGCGCTCGGTGTCGTATTGGTAGCCGTTGGTATCGGCGTAGCGGGCCAGGTCAAGCCAGTGCCGGGCCAGGTGTTCGCCGTAGGCCGGTTTATCGAGAAAACGATCCACCATCCGCGCGTAGGCCTTCGGCGACTTGTCGGAGAGAAAATCATCGACCTCCTTCAGGGTCGGAGGCAGGCCGGTCAGATCGAAGCTGACGCTTCGGACCAGGCTCTCCCGGCTGGCCTCGGGAGCGGGCATGAGCCCTTCGTATTCGAGTCGCGCGAAGACGAACCGATCGATTTCATTACCCACCCTCCCGGAATCTTCGAGAGCCGGAAGAGGCGCCTTCTTCGGCGGCTCGAACGACCAGTGCTTCCTGTACTCGCCGCCCTGCTCGATCCATTTTTTAAGTGTCNAGACCTGGGCCGGTGACATCACCAGCGGCTGGTCCGCGGGGGGCATGCGGTCATCTTCATCTTCGGCGGTGATCCTGCGGACAAGCTCGCTGGCAAGGGNGTCCCCGGGAACGATGGCCCGACGGCCGGAACGCGCCTTGCCGACAGCCGACTCCCGCTGGTCGAGCCTCAGCTTCGCCTTCCTCTTGCCCGCATCCGGCCCATGGCAGGGAAAACAATAGCTCGAGAGAATCGGCAGTACGCTGCGCTGGAATTCGATCTTGTCCTCGGCCCCGGCAAGACAGGGCCAGAGAGCGAGAAACAAAACAAGCAGGCAGCTACGGGTTGCATCAGGCATGGCGATCTCTCGATGAANAGCGAGGGGCGCCGCTGAATGCTGCCGCCGGCCTCGCAGGTCCCTGCATCTTAATTCAAGACCCTTACCTCAGGCAAGTAGTGNTCAGTTGAGCGGGGCTCCATCCAGGATCCAACGCTCGATAATATTGAGAGTCTCTTCATCAAGCGCCGGCGCGCCCAGGGGCATCATCTCTCCGCTGCCCCCTATTTCCAGGTGGGTCCCGTTGAGCTTGCGCCACAGGTAGCTGTCCGAAGGAGCCCCCCTGGTGATGCGGTACATCCCGGGCAGNTCCGTAGAACGAACCTCCACCAGGTTTTCGTAGATAAACTGGGGGTTTCCGTGAAGATCCAGCCCGGCGGCCGGGGGCTCGTTCGGATGGCAGCCCGTGCACTCTTCCATCCTGGGGACGATCGGCACCATGCTGCTGTGACAGGTCGAGCAGCGCTTGAGCACGGGGGCGATCTGCGCGCTGAAGCTGACAGGGGCCTCGCCAGGCTCTGGGCAGGCGGCGGCCAGGGCCGCCCGCGCCGCAGCCAGCTGTCCCTCGAGCTCNGCCACGCGGCCCTCGAGGTCCTCCCTGCAGGTCGCGGGCNCCGGCTCTGTTCCCCCGGAGAAGAGCCACTGCAGCAGGTAGATGGCATCGCCGATGTCCCGGCTTCCATCTCCGTTGGTGTCTCCGTTCTGAACNGCCGNGGGATTGTCACCCGCGACCGCAACCAGNTGATGGGCGAGGACGCCCAGCAACGCAACGTTCAAGGTCAAACCGAATACGGCTACGCGCTTCATGACGGCGCCCTTTCATTATCTTTTGTGGTGATACCGCAAGCCTATAAGAGGCTCCCGGGACAAGCAAGAAAAGGCGGACAGAGAGGGTTTCAGCTCAGGGAGCGAAGCCCTCGCGATATCTCGCCCTGCACTCGGCGAGGGCCGCCGCGCTGGAGGGCAGCCCGGCGATATTGACCGTCTCGAGAGGATCCTTCTCGTGGTCGTAGAGCTCAGACGCGACCACATTGCCGGTCTTGAAGTCGCGCCACTCGGTGTAGCGGTAGCGGGCGGTCCGAACCGAACGGCCCATGACATCGGGGGCGCCGGTGAAATAGGCGGGGCGCGGATGCTGNGTGAAAGCTCCCCTCTTAACGATCGCCAACGGGTCCTTGAGAATCGGCGCCAGGCTCTGGCCCTCGAGCCCCTCGGCCTTCGGCAGCCCGCAGAGATCGACCAGGGTGGGGTAGAGATCGAGCAGCTCGGCCAGCGAGTCGGTCTTCACCCCCCGCCTCTTCATCCCGGGAGCGGAAATGATCATCGGCACATGAGCATCGAGCTCGAAGTTCGAGGTCTTGGCCCAGAGGGTCTGCTCGCCGAGGTGGAAGCCGTGGTCGGACCAGAAGACGACAACGGTCTTTTCACGCAACCCGAGCCGGTCGAGCTCGGCAAGGACCTTCCCGAGCTGGGCATCGAAATAGGTGATGGCCGCGAGGTAGCCATGTCGCAGCTCCATCACGGCCTTCTTTTTGAGCTTTCTCTGATTTCCCGCGCCGAGGATCTCGCGGCTGTTGTGCCAGGCGATCCTTGGAGCATCCTTTGGCCAGTCCGGGTTCGGCGGCCGGGAGAGTTTTGAGCGGTCGTAGAGATCCCAGTATTTCTTTGGCGCGTTGAAGGGCGCGTGCGGTTTCCAGAACCCCACCGCGAGAAAGAACGGCTTCCCCGCGGCCTTGCGCTCCTGCAGGGCCTTGATCGCGAGTGTAGCGATCCGCCCATCGAAGTAGGCCTCGTCGGGAACATCCCTGCAGCTGGCCTTGGGGTCCTTCGAGCTGCTCCTGGGCACCTCACCCTCAACCCTGGGCCTGTCTGAGTAGTGCGAGGCGTAGTGCATCGCCGCGGGCACGCTCCACGACAGGGCGTCGCCCTTCTCCTCATCCTGGCGCCAGTTGTGGTAGATCTTGCCGATGTTCTGGGTGAAATAGCCCTGCTTCAGAAAATGCTGCGGCAAGGTGACGACGCCTGGGATACGGTCGCGGAAATGGGTCGGCAGATCCCAGATCTTCAGGGTGTCGGGACGGCGCCCGGTCATGAGTGAGGCCCGGGAGGGGTTGCAAACCGCCTGCTGGCAGTAGGCCCGGTTAAAGAGGCGTCCACCAGCNGCCAGCGCATCCAGGTTGGGAGTGNGNACCTCCTTATTCCCCATGCACCGCAGATCCGCTCGCAGATCATCGGCGGCGATGAAGAGAACATTGAGCTTTTCGGCGGCCTTCGCCGACGAGCCCAGNAGAAAGAAACAGATCACACAACGATAAAATGAAAGTCTCATGCCGACACCATGCCTGGGTTGAATTGAACCGTTGCCGTAGCCTATTCGAGCGGCGGGAAACAGGCAAGCAGGCAGGGCGGGCCNCGGATCAAAACGTCCGGACGAACTCAGCCCTGGCCCCCCGGGGAATTTCCTTCACCGAGCCTTCTCTCCACCAGGATCGCCAGCGACTCGAGCGTGATATAGGAATACAGCTCCCGCGGCGTGATCTTCCCCGCATCCGGCGCGTTTTTCAGCTCCGGCATCCATTCGCCCATCCGCTCGATGGCCGAGGCTGAGAGATAGTCTTCGTCCGTCAGGTCATCTTCGAGAAAATCCGCCCTCAGGAGCTGCTCGAGCCCCTCCCGGCTCAGCTTGATGCCGAATTTCTTCTCNAGCGAAAAGATGAAATCCAGNAAATCGAGAGAATCCGCCCCCAGCTGGTCTACCAGGCGGCTGTCCATCCGGATCTTNTCCGGGTCCAGGGCCAGGCTCTCGGCCACGCTGGAGCGTACGGCCTGGCAGATTTCCTCCCGGGTAGGCCTTGCCGNGTCGTTCGTCATTCGTTCACTCTCCTCTCACCCAGCGCGTCACCGCCGCGGTTGGTTTCCTGCCCACAGGCTCCGGGTCTTCATCCGGATAACCTATCGGGACCAGCACGGCGATCCGCCAGGACTCCGGGATGCCCATAATGGACCGGATTTTATCTTCGGCCACCAGGGGCCCGGACATGCAGGACGCCCCGAGGTTGATCGAGTGGGCGTACAGCAGCAGGTTCTGGACNGCCATGGCCGTGCTGGCAAGGCCGGACTGGGCCTCCATCTCCGCGATCCTCCGGGCGTCTTCCTGCCCGAGCTCATCATCTACGAGGTTGGAGAGGACCACCANCTCCCTGTAGACGGCGACAACCACCACCGGNGCAGCCNGGAACCGAACGAAGTAGCTTCCATANGCCTGGAGAATCTCCATGTAATCCGAGGGCACATGCTGAACGATCCGATCCACAGCCTGTTGAACCTCNTCCGCCATTCGGTCGATGATGGACCGCTCATCGGTCACGAAAAACCTCCAGGGCTGCTTGTTGCTCGCCGAAGGCGCCGTCACGGCCATCTCGATCAGCTCCTCGACCTGGCCGGCGCTCAACGCCTCCGTCTTGAAACGCCTGACCGAGCGTCTCGTANTCATGGCTTCCTTAAGCTTCATATCGAATACCCTCCATCGGCTTGAAACGTACCCCCCGTAATGAAGGAGGCNTCGTCTGAGAGGAGAAAAAGTACCACCTCCGCTATCTCTTCGGGCCTGCCGAACCTTTGCAGCGGAATGGCTGACCTGACCCGGTCTCCAGCNAGCTGCTGGGTCGATTTCAACATGTCGGTCTCGACCGGCCCCGGCTCCACGCAGTTGACCCGCACGCCCTTTCGGCCGTATTCCAGTGCAAGNGCCCGCGTCAAGGCCGCGACCGCTCCCTTGGTCGCAGCGTAAACGGCCTGGCCCGGACCTACCCGGGACTGCGTCNCCGAGCCGATATTGACGATCGAACCGGACCGCTGCTTCATCATATGGGGCAGGATGAACCTGCAGGCATAGATGGGTCCGAGAACATTGGTGGCAAGCTGGCGTGAGATCATCTCGTCGGACTGGGTNGGCANCAGGCCNGGNAGATTGATGCCGGCGTTGTTCACCCAGCCCTGCACCTGGTTCCCGTCCTCAATCAACTCCAGGCACGCCGCCTCGATCGCCTCCGGGTCCCCCACGTCAAACTGAAGCGTCAGGGCCTCTCCCTCGTACTTTTCCGTCAGCTTCGCCGCCAGCGCCTCGGCCTCATCCCGGGCCGCGATATAATTAAGATAGACCCGGGCTCCCTGCCTCACGCAGGCCTCCGCGATAGCCGCCCCGATACCGCGGGACGCGCCGGTTACGACGATTGTCTTTCCTTCAAGCACGACCACCTCTTCCACCCTCCATCCTGACTACAAGCGACGCGTTCTGACCGCCAAAACCAAAGGAGTTCTTCAACAGGTATCCTACATCCGCCCTCCGGGCGCCTTCGGGAACATAGTCGAGGTCGCAGGCGGGGTCTGCCTCATCGAGGTTGATGGTCGGATGGACAAAGCCCTCGCGCGCGCAGGCAATCGAGGCGGCAAGCTCCACGGCGCCCGCGGCCGAGATCAGGTGGCCGATCATGGACTTAGTGGAGCTCACGGGGACTCGGTCCGCATGGGCCCCGAACACCCTGCGGATCGCGTGGGTCTCGATGGGGTCGTTCTTGGGAGTCGAGGTTCCGTGCGCGTTGATGTAGGAGATGTCTTGCGGTCGAATCCCTGAATCATCCAGGGCGCGGCGCATGGAGAGGACCGCGCCCTCGCCCTCCGGATGGGGTTCGCTGATGCCATGGGCATCGAAGGAGTTGCCGTAGCCGGTGATGTAGGCGTAGATCCGCGCGCCCCTGGCCTCCGCCTCATCCGCCGGCTCGAGGCAGAAAACGCAGGCTCCCTCTCCAAGCAGGAAGCCATCCCGGTCCTGGTCAAACGGACGCGAGGCCTTCGTCGGGTCATCGTTCCTGGTGGTCGTGGCGCCGATCTTGCAGAAACCCGCCACCCCCATCGGGTTGATCATGGAATCGGTCCCCCCGGCCAGCATCCAGCCTCTCTCGCCGTCGCGGATCATCCGAGAGGCCAGGCCGATCGCGTCCGTGGCGGCGGCGCAGGCCGAGATATGGGTCATCGGTGGCTGCCCGAGTCCATGTTCCCGGCAGATCTGGTGAAGACAAATATCGGAGGGAGACTGCAGGAACGTCAACCTCTCCTCCTCGGAGCCTTCGGGCTCCTCCCCCGCCTCCATCAAGCTGACCATATCCGGCATGGAAAACAGCTCCAGCCCGATCCCGAGGCTGAGGCCTCCGGATGTCCCGGGGTAGTGTCCGGAGATGGACCCTCCCGCCTGCTGCGCATCGTCGATCGCGAATCGCGCGGCCTCGGTGGCGAAGGCGATCTTCCGGTCCTTGCTGCGCTCCGACAGAGCCTCCACATCCACCTCCGCGGCAATCCGCGTCGGCAGACTGGCCGGGTCAAAAGCGGTGATGGGCCCGGCCCCTGAGACGCCAGCGAGGAGATTTGAGGTGAGCTCATCGAGGCTGATACCCAGCGGCGAGACCACGCCCATCCCGGTAATCGCGACCCGCCTAGGCATACTCCCTCCAGCGGCTGGTAGCCGCAAATCCATCGAAGGTGCTGACCTCGTGAACAATTTCTTCGGCAGCCCCGGCTCCCGACAATTGGCACAACGAGAGGGGCAACGAGGCAGCCCCGTGATATGGCCGGCGCCCGGCCGCGCCGGGACGCCCGGCCGGGGCGATCTTCTCTGAATAAGTCGTCGGCCCGGCAAGAAGATCCGGCGCCTCGTACTCGATGCCGAAAGAGACAAGCTCCAGGCGGGGGTTTCCGCCCCGTCTCCGCACGCTGTCTTCAAGCTCAAGGCACAGGCAGCCGGCTGAGTCAGGAACAACGGACCAGTCCGGCTCCGAACCGGCGCCGGAAGAAGAGAACCTCCGGAGCTGATGCCGGACTAAAAAATTGTCCTGGTCGGCAACCGCTCCAACAAGGGCAAGATCAACCACTCCCCTTCGAAGATCTCCCACGGCGCGCTCCAGGGCCAGGTAATACTGGCCCACACCGGGATAGGTGATGAAATAGGATCCCTGGATTCCAAAGTTCATCGAGACGTGAAAGATCGGCATATTGGGCAGGCAGCGGAAGGTCAGCAGGGGATTGACCTGCTCGAGACCCTCGGCGGAAAACCGCTCCATGCAGAACCGCCCAGCTGCGGTCGAGTCCCGCACCAGTGGCTCCAGGTCCTGCTGCTCGAAGGGGATGTAGCCGACGCAGAGATAGACCCCGGCGCCTTCCAGCAGCGCTCCCTCTTCGATTCCGGCGTCACGCAAGGCCCGGCCTGCGGCGATAACCGCGAGCTGGTCCTGCTTCCCCATGAATTTTTTTGTCTTGGGAGATTTCAGCCAGGGAATGACATCAAGGTCATCGTCGGAATCCGACTCGGCGGACAGATCGATGCCGCCAAGCCCGGAGACGACTATCTTTCGGTCGTTTCCGCTCTCAGACGCTCTGTCCATATCTGGTAGAGTTCCTCTCTCTGTTGATGAACTTTTTCGACATCGACCTCCATCAGCACATAGGTCAACTCCGCGCGCGCAACGCGGCTGCCCTGTACAAAGGCCTCCCCCTTGACCCTGGCGGCGCCTTCGAGCGCGGACTCCAGCGTGCAGTGCAGCTCAAGCTGATCCCCCGGCCGACAGGGCTCGTAAAACTTCGCCTTGTCGATCTTGGCAAGCAATGCGCGGCGGGGCTGCTCCCCCTCCGTCTCATATGCCGATTCAGCCAGACACCCCCCCAACTGCGCCATGCTCTCAATGGTGAAGGTGCCGGGAAAGATGGGCAGTCCGGGAAAATGGTCCTGCATGAAATCTTCGCTCATCGTGATGTTCTTCACGCCGCGAGCGAATTCGCCTGGACGAATTTCATCAATTCTGTCGATCAAAAGAAAACGCATACTAGCCTCTGTTAATTACCATTTTTTGCCATTCGGATACGAATCAAGCAGCGGAAGCTCCTCCCTGGAATAGCGGGAGTCCCGTCCGCGATACAGGATGTTGTAGGAACAGGTAGGAATGTTCCCGCCCTCCGGGTCGGGAACGCCAACGCAGCATTGCCGAATCCTGTCGGTGTCGAAGGTCGCGTCATCCATATGGGAGTGAATATAGATGGTCTTGGCGGAGCGCTCGGAGATCCGTTGCTGCGCCCGGTAGTCCAGCGGGGATGAGGGAAAGAGGCGCTCGAGGAGCCCCTTGATAGCCTTCAGAACGGCCTCATCCGCGGCCTCGGGAATCTCCCGGGCCCAGAGCTCCATCACCACGTCCTGCAGGATGGCCTCCATCTTGGCGCCCGGCTCGATGTAGAGGTTATCCGTGAGCAGCTCCCGGATCTGTTCCCTGGACATGAACCGGGAGAAAGGGATGAAGCCTTCCTTTTCGGTCTCGAGCAGGTAGCAGGTCTGGTAGCAGAGCGGGTGGGCGCAGGGCGACGGGGTAAAATCGCTCATCCGGATATTGCCCCCGCTTGTCTCTTCGATAAACCGGAGCACATCCGGCGTGGTCAGCCTCGCGCCAGGATCAAAGCCAAGCCCTCCCTGGCCGGTGAAGGTCATCGTGTGAATCTCGAGGCTGCGGATAAATTCCCGTCCAAGGGCCAGCTCCACCAGCTTGCCGACCTCCTCATCGTTGCAGCCCAGGGCGAGGACCGGGATCAGGGTGGTGTCGACATCGTACTTGTCGAGAAGATCGAGCACCTGGAGCTTGCTGCGCAGCAGGTTGGCTCCAATCATCTTGTCGTTCACATCCTCCTCGAAAGAATTAAATGAGAGAACGATCCGCGCATCGAGCTCGGCCAGTTCCGCCAGCAATTCCTCGTGCCGCAGAAAGGTCAGGCCATGGGTGCTGATCGTGGTTCGGTGAATTCCAGCCTCATGACACATGCGAATAATTTGCGTCAGCTCCGGATGGAGGGTTGGCTCACCGCCGGTGAAGTTGATGATCTTGAGCTCAGGGTCGTCCTGCCGCACGACATCCAGTATGTCGCCGAACTCTTCCAGCGACATATTGTAGGCATCCTCGTTTTTGTTGATGGTATAGCAGATCGGACAATCGAGATTGCAGGCGCTGGTGATCGGCACGACCGGCAGGTAGACCTTCTGCTGGTGGCTGGTGCAGGCGCCGCAATCGTAGGGACAGCCTCGGTCCACTTCATTTTTCGCCCGGGAGGGAGCGACCAGGGCGGCCGGGTAGCTCATGACCTCACGATACCAGCCGGCATCGGAGGCGATCAAAACGTCCTGGTTGCCGTGGTCCCCACAGCTTTTCTCCATGAAGACCCGCCCATCGATTTCAACAATTTCCGCGGATATCCCCTGCTTGCAAACCGCGCAGAGGCTGGTCGTTTCACCCAGTTTGATTTTGCGGACCGCTGTCGATTCCATGATCTTTCCTTTCATCCAGTTGCTGCGGAAACGTGAACTGCAAGACTTTGTTCACGCCCCAGAGTGCTGCCAATATACCGAGAGTGGTAAATAGCCAGTATTGCCAATAGGAGCTGAAAATCTCTTCCCAGCCCTCGCGCATGCCGTGGGCGATATTTACGTTCAGCTCCGCCGCCGTGGCCCACCGGCTGATCTGCTGTAGAACAAAACCCGGGATAAACGCGTGAAGCCAGGCCCAACGAGCGGCCCGAACCCGGCGGAGAAGAAACAGGCCCATGACGAGGCCGCCGAAATGTGTAAGACCCGAGGACACCGACCAGTCGCCGGTCTGGCTCGCATCCAGGATCCAGAGCGGCAGGCCGGGAATCAACCAGAGGACCGCAATGCGGATCAAGCCCGGCGAAGCGCACATCCAGCCGATCGACAGGATGAGGTTGGCCATATGACACCACCACAAGATGTGCCCGAGAGTGCCGCGCTCCCAATGGGTATAGAAATGGAGGCCTATGAAGACCAGCGGGATCCAGCCCATCATTCTCAGCCGGCTGGAGATTAACGGTTCCGATTCGCACAAGCTAAAGTCCTCCATCCAGGAGAATCGACTGCCCGGTTACGTATGTATTGTTGAGGGTCAGCCAGCCCGCGAGCTCCCCCACCTCGTCCGCCGTTCCGAAGCGCTGCATTGAACAATGCTCCAGGTAGGAATCGGTAACCGCGCTGGAGAGAACACGGGACGAGCCGGCATCCAGGACCCCGGGGGCTACCAGGTTCACGCAAATATTGTAATTCCCCAGCTCTTTGGACATCGCCTCGACCATTCCACGCAACGCCGCGTTGCTCGATGCGAAGTGAATGGGCGCCGGCACGGGCTTGACTCCATCGATGGAGCCGATCACGACGATATTTCCTCCACCGGCTTCCCGTAGAAAAGGCGCGCTCTCCTGACACGCGACCAGAGCGCCGCGAACGTTGACTGCCATCATCGCATCAAAATCTGCCGCTGAAATCTTTTCCAGGCTGCCGTAATTGCCGGGCGCCGCACATTCGTAAAGAGCCGGATCTCCCACGTCCCCCGCCGCCAAGATCAACGCATCCAGTCCGCCAAGCTCTTGCGCGGCATGCCTCACAGCCTTGCGTATATCGTCCATATTGGAAAGGTCGCATTGCTGAACCAGGCAAGCCCCGAGCTCTCCTGAAAGGCTCGTCGCCGCCGCCTCGCCGGTATTGTAGGTAAGCGCCAACTGGGCGCCTTCCCGGGCGAGTATCCGGCAAACCGCGGAACCAATCGCTCCGGAGCAACCGAAGACCAGGCAGCGGCAGGTAGTTTCAGGAGTGCTCAACTGTAACCCTCAGGTGCTTCTGCAAATCTTTTTTGCGGCTCACTCTCCAGATCTTCTGGTCGAGATAGTAGTGATGGAAGAGCAGCCCCCACCACAGGCAGAAGGCGGCCGGCACAAACACCTGCTCCATCAGCTCGCCCCCCGGCGTTGGATAGTCCGTGGTCAGCCAGGCGATGCCGCCGTAGAGAAAGGCGAAGCCCAGCCCGACCAGTAAATAAACGATGACGTTGCGATTGAGCAGGACGGCCATTCCGAATTTATTTCTGCTCTCCGCATCCTGCCTGTATTTCCGGCGGTTGTGGTG
>PAOC01000057.1 GCA_002708465.1 Planctomycetota bacterium | reverse complement strand
CGCATGGGTATCGACGGCTGGCTCTACATCGCCGTTGGCGATTTCGGATTCACCGAGGCCAAAGGCAAGGATGGCACCGTTCTTGCCCGTCGCGGGGGAGGAGTCGTTCGGGTCCGGCTTGACGGGAGCGACATGGAGATCTTCAGCTGGGGACAGCGGAACATCGTCGACATCTGCGTCGATCCCTACCTGAACCTCTATACCCGCGACAACACCAATGATGGAGGTGGCTGGGATATTCGCCTCAGCCACGTCATCCAGTCGGGCCATTACGGCTACCCTTCGCTCTACCTCAATTTCACCGGGGAGAGCCTGCCGCCGCTGAAGGATTACGGAGGCGGCTCAGGTTGCGGAGCGATGTATTTCCAGGATCTGCGCTGGCCGAAGCCCTACGCCGACGCTCTCTACACCTGTGACTGGGGCACCAGCACGGTCTACCGCCACAACCTGCCAGTCAACGGGGCTACCTTTGACGCTCACCAGGAGGTCTTTCTCAAGCTTCCACGACCGACAGACATGGACGTTGACGGCAGCGGCCGCCTCTACGTGACGAGCTGGAAGAACGGCAAGTTCAACTTCAGCGGTCCCAATGTCGGCTTCGTTACCCAGGTCACCCCGGTCGGGTTTACTCCGAAGCCTTTCAAGCCGCTGTATGACACCAGCGAGGCATCCCTCCTGGGCTATCTCTCTTCTCCCTCCGCGGTGCACCGCCTTCATTCCCAGCGCGAGCTTGTGCGTCGCGGAAAAGGCACGGCGAGGATCGCCGGTCTTTCAGGCCTGGCCGCAAATTCCAAGGCTCCGCTCTACGGCCGGATCGCCGCGATCTATACGCTCAAGCAGATCCTGGGGGCGGACTCGAATGCAGCGTTGCTCAAGCTGCTCGATGACGCCTCCATCCGGGAGCCCGCCCTGCGCGCCCTGCCCGATGACAAGGCCGGGCTCGACAAGCTGCCGCTCGAGCCCTTCCTCGTTGCTCTGAAGGATGAGAACCCGCGGGTCCGGGCCCAGGCCCTGATCAGCCTCGGGCGGCTCGGCCGCGCCGAGGCCGGCAAGGCGATCCTGCCCTTTACGCNGCGTCCCTCGGGCCAGCCCGCGCCGACGGCGAAGCCTCTCTACAAGCAGGCAGNTCCGGGGCGCGTTATTCCCCACCTGGCGGTTCGCGCCCTGGAGAGCTGCAACGCGGTGAAGGCCTGTCTCGAGGGCATCGAGGGTCCTTATTCAGCTGGCGCCTTCTGGGCCCTCAAGTACATGCACAACGAGGAGGCCGTCTCCGGCCTGATCGGCNGCCTCAGCCGCACCCAGAACGCGGACACCCGTGAGGAGATCCTGACGACACTGATCAGGCTCTACCACCGCGAGGGTGACTACAAGGGGGGTTGGTGGGGTACCCGTCCCGACCGTACCGGGCCTTATTACGATCGCAAGACCTGGAAGGAGAGCGAGCGGATCGCCGCGTTGCTGAAGAGCTTCCTTTCAGGCGCNGGCGCGAANACCATCGAGGCGGCCNGNGCTCAGCTCTCACGCCATAAGGTCAAGNTNGCCGGGCTGCCGACCGCNGCNGCCGTCGCCGCCCGGGCGAAGAAGCCCCAGGCNCCGATCGCGGTTCCCAGGGCCGATCCGAACAATCCGAGCCTGGTGGCGAACATCAAGCCGGAGGTCGCCGCCGNCCGCGCTCTGAAGGCGGCTGGNTCGGCNAAGCGGGGCGAGGCGCTCTTCAAGCTCCAGACCTGCNANACCTGCCACACCACGGCCAACGGGCAGCTTCCCAAGGGGCCGCACCTGGTCGACATCGGNAAGCGTTATAAGAAGGCGGAGCTGATCGAGTCCATCCTCAAGCCGAGCGCCAAGATCGCNCAGGGTTTCGATACCTACGTTTTNGTNATGAAGACCGGCAAGGCGATGACCGGTTTTGTGACCAGCGAGAGCGCCGACGAGGTNCAGCTCAGGCAGNCCAACGGCATCTCCTCGACGATCAAAAAGAGCGAGGTCGGGGTCAGGCGGAAATCACCGGGATCGGTCATGCCGACCGGCCTCGTGAACAGNCTCACACCCGAACAGCTTGCCGACCTNNTCGCCTACCTGCAGTCGCTCAAGTGATGGACTNTCAGGTCTCTGTGCGGAAGTGAATGCTCTTGCGGCGTGTGAGGTGAAGGTAGCCGTAGCGCGACAGGGTCGAGCCCTTGCCGCTGTCGCCGTAGCCCGTCCAGGGTAGAGCGGGGTCGAGGAAGTCGCAGCGGTTCTGGAAGATGGTTCCGGCATCGAGTGAGCGCGCGAAGCGTTCGGCTCTCTCCTGGTCGCCGGTCCAGATGGACGCGGTCAGGCCGAAGCGGGTGTCTCGCATGCGGGCGAGCGCCTCCTCATCATCGGCAACGCCGAGAACGGGCAGGATCGGGCCGAAGCTCTCCTCCTGCATGGCGGCAGCCTCGTTCGGTACCCTGGCGAGCAGGGTCGGCTGGAAGAAATTCCCGGCGCAATCCGGCGCTCGCGCGCCGCCGGTCAGCAGGCTCGCTCCGCGGTCGACCGCGTCCCGGACCTGGTCCTCGAGAAAGTCGAGCGCTCCGCGGCTGGCCAGCGGTCCGAGCGTCGTTTCCTCAGCGAGCGGGTCGCCGGTNCGGTAGGCCTCGAGCGCCTCGCGGGCTCCGGCGAGGTAGTCGTCCAGGAGGGCTTGATGGACATAGACCCGCTCGACCGCGCAGCAGGATTGTCCGGCGTTGTAGCAGGCGCCATCGACGGTATTGGCGATGGCGAATGCGAGGTCGGCATCTTCGGCGATGTAGGCGGGATCCTTNCCCCCGAGCTCGAGCCCGGCATCGATGAANCNCTCGGCCGCCTGGCGGTAGACCGCGCGCCCTCCTTCCACCGAGCCGGTGAAGGAGAGGTGGTTGACCCTTGCGTCGGCGATGACCCGGGAGGTCTCCTCGTGGGTCAGGATGAGACTCGTTACCAGCCCGGGTACCGCCAGTGATCCGAAGGCCTCCTCGAAGGCCTGTCCGCACAGGGGCGTCTTCGCGCTGTGTTTCAGGAGCACCGTATTGCCGGCGGCCAGCGCGGGGATGATCACGTTGACCGGGATGATCAGCGGGTAGTTCCAGGCCGCCAGGTTGAAGACGACCCCGAGCGGGGTGTGCTCGATGCGTCGATGGAATCCGTCGAGCGGCGGGAGGATGTCGGGCGAGAGCGTCTCAGGGGCGAGCTCGAGCATGTGATCCGCCCGCGCGAAGACCGTGTTGACCTCGCCGCGGGCCTGGGCGATGGGCTTGCCCATCTGGCGCGAGACATCTGCCGCGAGCCGCTCGGATTCGGTCCGGAAGCGCTCCAATCCCTCGCGGATCTGCTCGAGCCGGTCGCCAAGGGGTATCTGCCGCCAGCGTTCAGCGGCCGCGTGCGCCGCGGCGATCTTCGCCTCGAGCGTCGGGCCCTCATCGTAGTCGAGGCCGCAGACGATGCTCTGGTCAAAGGGGTTGAGGACCTCTAGAGGCATCGGCTCACTCCGGGGTGACGTAGGCGCTGGTGATACCGCCATCGACCATGAAGGTCGTGCCGGTGACGTAGGAGGACTCATCGGAGGCGAGGTAGAGCGCGGCCTGGGCCATCTCCTTCGCCTCGCCGAATCGTCCCATGGGGACATGCACCAGGCGCCGCTGCTTCTTCTCCTCGGTGTCGAGGAAGTCCATCAGCATCTTGGTCTTCAGCGGGCCGGGACAGAGGGCGTTGACCCGGACTCCCTCGCGGGCNTGGATGACCGCCAATTCCCGCGTCATCGCCAGGACGCCTCCCTTGCTGGCGGTGTAGGCGAGCTGCGGGGTGGCGGCTCCCAGGACCGCGACGAAGGAGGCGGTGTTGATGACCGAGCCTCCGCCGGCTCGCAGGATGGCGGGGATCCCGTACTTGCAGCCGAAGAAGACTCCNTTGAGGTTGATGTTCATCGTGAGATCCCAGATCTCTTCCTCTGTGGCCACGGCGTCGCCGTCTTCGGGGTGCATGATCCCGGCATTGTTGAAGAGAATGTCGAGCCGTCCGAACTCGCTCTCGGCGGCCTGGACCATGGCCTCGCAGTCGGCCGCCTTCGAGACGTCAGCGTCCCGGTAGATCGCCTCGCCTCCGGCCTCTTCTACAAGCGAGACCGTCTCCGCGCCGGCCTCGGAGTTGACGTCGGTGGCCACGACCCGGGCGCCCTCGGCCGCGAAGGCCAGGGCTGTCTGCCGTCCGATGCCGCCGCCGCCGCCGGTGATGAGCGCTACCTTGCCTTCGAGCCGCATTTTATTCTCCTTCGGTACCTGTTGCGGATTTACGCGCCGCGAGAGCCGCCTCCGTCAGCGCGTTGAAGAGTCGTTGCTGGACGGGGTCCTTCTCGGCGGTCAGCTCCGGGTGCCACTGTACGGCGTAGAGCCAGGGATGGTCTTTCTTTTCTACCGCCTCGATCGTGCCATCGGGCGCCTGGGCCACGGCGGTGAGACCGGGAGCGACCTCNCGGATCGCCTGGTGATGCCAGGATTCGGCATCGAACTCGGTCTTGCCAAGGATCGNNGCCAGCCCGGAACCTTCCTCTACCCGGATCGCGTGCGGGGTCGGCTCGCGGGGCGGCAGGCGGTGGGCGACCTCCTCTCCCACGTGGTCGGGGAGGTGGTCGAAGAGAGTGCCTCCGAGGGCCACGTTGAGCAGCTGGGTGCCGCGGCAGATCCCGAGGGTGGGGAGGCCGGACTCGAGGATCCTGTTGAGCAGCGCGAGCTCCGTGGTGTCGCGCTCGGAGTCGACCATGTAGATCATCTCATGCTCGCTTCCGCCGTAGCGGGCGGGGTCGATGTCCCCGCCGCCGGGAAAGAGGATCCCATCGACCAGCTCCAGCCACCCGTCCAGGCTTTCTTCTCCCGGCGGCAGGAGGATGGGGCAGGCGCCGCTGCGGCGAACCGAGTCGACGTATTCAGACGGCAGGAAAAAGTGCCCATCCTCGTTGCGGCCGTAGGTGGTGATTCCGATCAGCGCGGGCTTCATTTGTATGGCCGGTCCTCAGATACGCTCGAAGTAGCGCTTGCGTTCCCAGTTGCTCACCGTTGTATCGCGCGCGGCATCCTCGGTGCGGAAGAAGCGCGTGTAGTGCTCCACCACGGCCTCACCGAAGGCCTCTTTTGCGAAGGAGCTCTTCTCGAAGAGATCTGTCGCCTCCGCGAGGCTCCCTGGAACGGCGGGCACCTCTCTCGCCTGGTAGACGTCGCCTTCGAAATGGGGTGGCGGCTCGGTCTTGTTGGCGATCCCATCCAGTCCCGAGGCCAGCGCCGCGGCGTAGACAAGGTAGGGATTGCAGTCGGCCCCGGGAAGCCTGCACTCGATTCTCAGGCTCTTGCCGCTGCCGACGACGCGGAAGCCCGCCGTCCTGTTGTCATGACTCCAGGCCAGCTGGGTCGGAGCCCATGAGCCCGCCTTGTAGCGCCTGTAGGAGTTGGTGGTCGGGGCGTAGAAGACCATGACGTCGGGAACGTGGGCGATCCAGCCGCCAAGGAACCACCGGAAGATCTCCGAGCATCGCACCGGACCGAGCTCGTCCTCGCCATCGAAGACGTTGCTGTCGTTTTCCCAGAGGCTGAGATGGACGTGGCAGCTCGAGCCGGCCTGCTCGTCGTCGTACTTGGCCATGAAGGTGACGCTCATCTCGAGCTCATCGGCGATCTCCTTGAAGCACTGCTTGTAGATCGAGTGGCGGTCCGCCATGTCGAGCGCCTCGGCGTAGCGAATGTTGAGCTCATGCTGGCCGAGGCCCCACTCGCCCTTGGAGTTCTCGACCGGCACCCCGGAGCGCTTCAGGTTTCTGCGGACGGCCTGGTTGAGCTTCTCGACGCGGGTGCCCTGCAGCATGTGGTAGTCCTCGAGGTACCAGCCGGTCGGGCGCAGGTCCGAGTAGCCCTTTTCGTGCGCNTCCCGGTAGGTGTCCTCGAAGATGTAGTACTCGAGCTCGCTGGCGGCGAAGGCCTTGAAGCCGGCCGTCGAGGCGGCCTCGAGCTGGCGGCGCAGAAGTGACCGCGGCGCCTCCGCGACCGGGGCGTGGCCCTTGTCGTCCTCGAGGTCGCAGATGACCATGGCGGTCTTCTCGAGCCAGGTCACCAGGCGCAGGGTCGAGAGGTCCGGGACCATGTGGAAGTCGCCGTAGCCGAGCTCCCAATTGGCGAGTTNGTAGCCGGGGACGGGCTCCATCTCCATGTCGACGGTGAGCAGGTAATTGCAGCAGTGGGTNCCGTCTCCGGCGGCGCTCTCGAGGAAGAAGTCGGCATCAAAGCGCTTGCCCATGAAGCGGCCGTAGAGGTCGGTGAAGACCACCAGCACGGTGTCAATCTCGTCTTCCCTGGCGAGCCGCTTCAGCTGATCAAGACTCAGCAGGCCCTGGTTTTCACTCATCTGTATCCTCCCTCTTGCCATCCAGCTCGCCGAGGTGCTGCGTGAGAAGGGCGACCTCCTCTTCGGGCGCCTGCGCAACGAGTCGATGTCGACTGTAGAGAAGATAGTAAACCATACCCAGCACAAGAAATGCTGCGACTCCGTAGATGCCGGGGCGGAAATCTTCCCGGTAGATCGTCGCGCCCAGCGCGGCGATCGAGAGCAGGGCCCCGACCGCCGCTCCCGGGATTCCAAGGGGGCTTCGGTAGGGCCGCTCGAGCTCCGGGCGAGTGATTCGGAGCCTGATGTAGCTGAACATCACCAGTGCATAGGAGATCACCGCCCCGAAGACGGCCATGTTGAGCAGGGCTCCGCCGACAGCGGTGTCGATCTTCTCCCCCGCGGCATTTGTTTCTTTGCCAAGGAAATGTAGAACGAGCGCGCAGGCAAGTCCGATTGCCGCTCCGAGGATCAGAGCGCGATGGGGTGTTTTCCGTTTGGATGTCCTGGAGATCCAGCGGGGGAAATAACCCGCTCTCGAGAGCGCGAACAGCACGCGGCCGTAGGCGTAGATGATCGTATGGAAGCTGGCGATCAGGCCAGTCAGCGCGACCAGCGTTAAGACGAGGGTCATTCCTCCTGATCCGAAGATGGCCTTGAATCCATCTCCCAGTGGCGCATCGGAGCTCTGGATGGCCAGCGCTCCGCCACCGATCCCGGTGTTGAGAACAAGGGTGAAAACCGAGAGCGCCAGGAGCGTGATGATTCCGAGGATGAGAGCCCTGGGCATGTCACGGACCACGTCATGAGTCTCCTCGGCCGCCAGCGGCAGCTGCTCGATAGCCAGGTAGAACCAGATCGCGAAGGGGAGCGCCAGGAAAACCCCGCTCCAGCCTTTCGGAAGCCATCTGGGATCCTGGCCTTCCTCCGCGGGTATGTTGAAGAGAAGCTCCGGGTCAAAGCTTCCGCTGGCGATGGCGCTTACGTAAAAAACAAGGAGTACACCCAGCGCCGCAAGGGTGATGACGAGTCCTACCTTCAGGGTCAGCTCGACACCCCGGATATTGATGGTTACGAAGCAGAGGTAGGCGAGGATCCACCAGGCAGGGTCGTAGCCTCTGAATTCTTCGCCGGCCAGCCCACCTACGAGGTCATTCATGTAGCCGCCGATTCCGACGACGATGACGGCCGGGGTGATGACGTATTCGATGGCATCGGTCAGGCCGCAGATGAAACCGCCCGTCGGCCCGAAGGCGTTTCTTACGAAAGAATAGAACCCTCCGGCATGAGGCAGCGCGGCGGAGAGCTCCGCGATGCTGAAGACCATGCAAATATACATGATTGCCATCAGGAGGGTGGCGATGCCCAGTCCCCAGAAACCACCAGCTTCCAGTCCGAAGTTCCACCCGAAGTAATCCCCGGAGATCACCGCTCCAACTCCGAGCGCCCAAAGCAGCACCCAGCCGGCGCTCTTTTTGAGTGAGCGCTTCTCCAGGTAGTCGTCGGCGACGTTTTCGTAGCTTGCGAGGCCGGATTTTTTGTCTGACATTCGCTCTCCAGCGGTATTTCAGTAAAGCCGTGTGACCCTGGCGCAGACAACGATCATACGGAACTGTCCGGGTATCGCAAGAGCGCCCCTGCGCAGAGGGTTACGGGCCCTGCGATTTTTTCCATCCGGGCTCTAAGACTGGTAAGATATCGGCTGGAACTTGACTGGTTTTGAGTACAGATAAAGAAACGGCTTAATGAAAGGAGCCACCCATGAAATTCAGCGCGCTGCTCCTGGCCGCTCTCCTGGTGACGCCCGCGTTCGCGGACGAGTCCGGGAAGGTAGAGTCAGGCTGTAAGGCGGGCGAAGGAACTGCCAAGTTCAGTGTCCTTCCCGTCACCGGCAGGTTCGTTAAACGTAAAAACGGTCTCTGCTATATATGAGCTGGCGGCAGAAGTGCCACCGTCGCGATCTTTTCTCGCGACGTCGGCAAAGACCTGGCCAGTCTGGTCAGGGGAATCGATAAGGTTGCCGCTAATTCCAAGGGTTCGATCGCCTACCTCATCTCGCTTGATGATGACAAGGCGGCCGCTCGCAAGAAGCTCACTGCTTTTGCCGCGGNCAATAAGCTCAAGGCCGTCGATATGACNATCAACCGCGGGGGCGCCAAGGCTCCCNNGGGTTGGAAGATCAACGANAAGGCCAAGCACACCGTCGTNATCTACAAGAACAAGACGGTGGTGAAGACCTTCGGGCTGAACAAGCTCGACAAGAAGAGCGTCGCGGAAGTCACCGCGGCCGCCGCCAAGGTTCTCGGCAGCTGAGACCTTCCGGCTTTTTTACGGGAGACCGCTTCCTTTCTTCGTGGGCGGTCTCCCGTGATTTTTTATACGGTNTCCGGCCGTTTTTCCCGCCTCCAGGGAGAGACCTCGGCCTGGGATGGGTAACGCGGCTATGAGAACAGTCCTCTGCTATGTAGTGCTGGTTTTCTGCGCAGTCTCTGTGAACGCCCAGCAGCAGCCCCCGGGCATCCCCGGCGCAGAGACGAACATCGAGATTATCTTTCGCGTCAACATGAACACGCAGATCGGTCTCGGCCGCTTCAATCCCGACATTGATTTTCCCGTCGTTCGCGGAACGATCAACGGCTNGGNGTGTAGCGATGCCATGCTCGAAACGGACGACGAGGAGGGTGTCTACGAGCTTCGGGTGCAGGNCATCAACCACGTGATCGGGGCCGGTGAGTACAAGTTCAACATCAACTGCGGCGAGGGTGGGCTTGGCCGCTGGGAAGACGCGATCTCAAACAGGAGCTATACCGTCACCGGCGCGGAGCCTGACGAGNACGGCGATGGGTTCGGAGAGCTGCTTCTCGACACCGTCTTCTTCGACGATGCGGTGGGTGGGGCCGATGCGGAGCTGTTCTTNCAGGTCGATATGAATGTGCAGATGACCTCGGGCCGTTTCAACCCGGTCANCGACCAGGTCTTTGTCCGCGGCNCCCTCAACGGCTGGANCTGCAGCGAGGCGCTCGGGGATGAAGATGAAGATGGAGTCTACGAGCTCTATCTCCAGGTCCCCGGCCACCAGGCNGGCGCNGGNCAGTTCAAGTTCAACATCAACTGCGCCGATGACGGGTGGGAGGACAGCATAGCNAACCGNCGCTACAACTTTACGGGTAACGAGCCGGACACCAACGGCGATGGTTTCCTGGAGGTCGAGGTTCCGGTTGTTTTTTTCGACAATATTCGCTCAGGACCCGATGTCGAGATCCACTTCCAGGTCGACATGACAGCCGCCATTGACCAGGATGTTTTCATTCCCGAGAACATGACAGTTCACGTNGGNGGNGTGTTTAACAGGTGGAGCTGTAGCGTTGAGTTCGAGGAGTTCGATGAGAATGTCTTCGAGCTTGAGGTGCGGATTCCCTCCCATCCTGTTGGAGTGGGGGAATATAAGTTCAACATCTCCTGCGACGAATTCAGCTGGGAGGCGGAGATCGTCAACCGGACCTACCGCGTCACCAACGACCTTCCCGATACGGATGGTGACGGCTTCCTTGAGCTGGTCCCGGCCGTGGCCTTCTACAACGCCTTGGCGAACCCGTTCCTTGATGCCGAGCTGGTATTCCAGGTGGACATGAGCGTGTTGGAGGACGCGGGACTCTTTGATTCCGCGAACGAGACGGTCGTGGTGCGCGGCGAATTCAACGGCTGGGACTGCACCGAGGCGATGTCGCGGCTTGGCGATGGGATCTACGAGGTGAGCGTCGAGGCGCCGGGGCTGAGCGTCGGCCGGGGCGAGTACAAGTTCAACATTGGCTGCGAGGACGTCGGCTGGGAGGATGCGATTCCCAACCGCCAGTACTTTGTTCTCGGCGACGAGGTTGATTCCGATGGAGATGGCCTGGCCGAGGTCCGCATTGGTCCGGTCTACTTCGACAACCGGGAGCCGCCGCCGGGGCTTGGCCCCTTTGTACGAGGAGACTGCGGCCAGGCCGGCAATATGGACATCTCGAGCGGGATCTTCCTGCTCGGCTTTCTCTTTAGCGGGGGGAGCGATCCAGGCTGCTTGGCGGCCTGCGATGCGGATGGCGACGGTCGTCTCGATATCACGACAGCGGTTTTCATCTTCAACTTTCTTTTCCTCGGCGGCGTTCCGCCTTCGGNNCCCTTTCCCGGCTGCGGCCTGTCGGAATCNGCGGGCGACCTCGAGCTTGGCTGCGCCGAGAGCACGGGCTGCGGTTAAAAGGGTCGCTGGCCTGGAGAGCCGCGGTTTCGGCCGGTTTTCGCCTTCCCGGGCTGGAAAAACAGCCATTATCAGAAGTCGGGCCTGCTCCCGACCGTGCGGAACTGCAGAAGAAGCGCCAGGTGGTCGATTTAAAGAGAGTCAGGCGCCTTCATTTCTTTGGCGCCGATTTCAACCTTCGGATCTAATCATCGCGCCATGTCGAANCTGCTGGATGGAAAAACCGCGATCGTTACAGGCGCAAGCCAGGGGCTTGGTCTCGCCATCTCTACCGCCCTGTGNACTGATGGCGCCAGTGTTCTTATGGTTGCCCGGGACGAGCAGAAGCTGGCGGAGGCCGCGGCCGGCCTCCAGGACTCAGGCCTTCAGGCGACCGCCATGGTCGCCGACGTGACCGTCGAGGGAGCGGCCGATGATATCGTCAACGGCGCCCTCGGTGAGTTCGGCCGCCTCGACATCCTGGTGAACAATGCCGGGGTCTTTGTCTGGAAGGGTCTCTTCGACCTCGACTACGAGGACTGGGACCGAACCATCGGCACCAATCTCAGCGCGCCTTTCCATCTGACGAGAATTGCCGGGAAGACGATGGCGGGCCAGGGGACCGGCGGCTCGATCGTCAACATCGCCTCGATCCACGCGCAGGTCGGCGATCCGAACGTGATTCCCCATTGCGCCTCCAAATTCGGGCTTGTCGGGCTCACGAAGGCTACGGCGGATGCCCTGCGGGAGCACGAGATTAGAGTCAACGCCATCGCCCCGGGAGCTATTGATCCGAATTCACTCGATCGTCGCGGGGCCGGACCCACCCAGAAGGTGACACAGGCGGATATCGCTTCGCTTGCAGTCTACCTGGTCTCCGACCTGGCCAGGGCGGTCACGGGATCGGTCATCGAGATGTACGGCAGCACCCACAGCGTTATCAAGATCTGAAAGCGGACCGAAGCAACCATGCCGATCACCATTGAAGACATCCTTGAAAAGCTGGAGAGAGGCGAGAGCCTGGTTGGGGAGGGTCTCAGGGGGCTCTGCTTTGAGAAGACCCGGGTGGAGGGCTCCAGCTTCTCAGCCTGTAATTTCTCGTCGAGCTATTTCATGAAGGCGGCGCTCAAGGCCTGTCGCTTCGAGCGCTGTATCTTTGACGGCTGTGACCTGGGCTACGCCGAGCTGGACGAGAGCGTCTTTGTCTCTTCTCGTTTTCACGGCGCGCGGCTGTCTCACGCCTGCCTGGCGGGAGCGGTGTTTGAAAACGCCGATCTCGCGGAGGCCAAGCTCGAGAGCGTCGGCCTGGCCGGGGTGAGCCTCCGGGCGACCTGTATTCGGGACTCGGTCCTGCGCGACCTGGATTTCAGCGCCGCGGAGCTTCTCGACGATGTGGATTTTTCCGAGGGTGATCTCGACGCAGTTCTTTTTACCGACATTAGCTCTACCGGCCTGAGCTTTCGTGATGGCTCTCTCCGGCTGGTTTCCTTTCTCGGCTCGCGTCTTGAGGAATGTGATTTCCAGGGCTGCCGTCTAGCNCGAGTTAATTTCGATGGAGCAAAGGGTGCCGGGCTTGTCTTCACTGCCGCCCGCATCGGTGCGTCGACCTTCAGGTTCAGCGAGTTTACGGATTCCGATTTCAGCGGCGCCCGGTTCTCGGACGCNGATCTGCGCGATGNCAGCATGGTCTCGACGAATATGAGNTCCTGTTGTTTTGAGCCCGATTGCCGGTTCACCGGCGCCCGNCTCGAGGGCTGTGACCTCTCCGGCGCGGTGTTCGATGGAGTCGATCTCCGGGGTGCTTCTCTGCGCGGGAGCAATCTTCGCACGGCCAGTCTCCGTGGCGCTATGCTCGAGGGCTGCGAGCTTACCGGCGTCGATCTCGAGGGCGCCCGCCTGGGAGATTGAGGCCGCCGCGTTCACTCTTTAAGGAGCGGCGGCGACAGGCGTCTCGATGAGGCTCACCTTCTTCGCGGTGGCGTCGAGCCTTACGCGCGCGCCGATCGGGAGGGTCGCCTGGTCAGGCTGGTGTCCTGCCGCGTAACCCGAGAGAACCGGNACNCCCAGCTTCTCNAAGTAGTGGTCGAAGACATCGAGGAGGCCGATCCCGCTTCCCCGGAGCGGAAGGCAGCCTGTAAAGCTGCCGAGGATGACACCTNTGTATCTCCCGAGCATGCCGCTGAGCCGAAGCTGGTTCAGCATGCGGTCGATACGAAANGGTGTNTCNCTGACNTCTTCGAGAAAGAGAATGCAGTCTCTGGACCGGGCCTCGTAGGGTGTTCCGATGGTGCAGGTCAGGACGCTGAGGTTGCCGCNTACAAGAACGCCCTCCGCTTTTCCACCGGCAAGGGTCTTCAGGTNCGNTCTTCCTTTTGGTCCGGCGCCTCCCCAGTCGNTGAAGAGCTTGCTCTCCGGAGTGAAGGCCGGCCAGAAATACTTCTCGGTATAGGGAGTGAGTCCTTTTCCGATGGAGAATTCCTTGGCCATGGGGCCATGGAATGAGACCAGGCCNGTCTTCGTATGGATGCCATTGAGCAGCGCGGTGATGTCGCTGTAGCCGATGAAGATCTTGGGATTCTGGCGGATCGCATCATAATCAAGGCGATCGAGAATCCGTGGACTTCCGTAGCCTCCGCGCAGNCAGAGGATNGCNTTGACNGATTTGTCCAGGAAGAACGCGTTGAGCTCGGCGGCGCGGGTCTTGTCATCGGCGGCGAGGTATCCTCGCCGCTGCAGGTAGCCGTTAGAGAGCTTGACCTCGTAGCCTCGCCGGCTGATGTTCTCTACAGCCCGGCGTACGAGCGAGTCGTCCATCGAGCTGGCGGGAGCGACAATGCCGATCGTGTCTCCCTTGCGCAGCGGCCGCGGCTTGATCGTTGCCGGCGGTTTGTCGTCAGTTGCCTTCTCTGCATCGGCGGGTTGCCCAGTCGGCTTTAGAGCTCCAGGCGCCGCTGCTGGCGGCTCGGGAGTGGGTGTGGGGCGGGGGTTGGCCGAGGTCTGGCGCACGG
>PAOC01000018.1 GCA_002708465.1 Planctomycetota bacterium | reverse complement strand
CCTACGGAGATCGTCCGTGTCGAGAGCAGCCGAAATCCCCCTGAAAATTTCCGGGTCGGAATAGGGGCGAGCATAAAAGGCACCTTCGACCCGCAGACACGATCCTTCAAGGCCTACCAGGTCAGCACGAATTGCCCGAGTCGTTACGACCCGAAGGAAGAATTAAAAAAGATTGACCAGCAACGGAAAGTCGAAGACCAAGCTGTCCCCTATAAGCCTGCGCCCGGCGACGCTTCTTTGCCTGGACATCGCAAGAATAGAACAGTAGCCCTTCGCAGTTCGGTTCGCTGACGCCGCCTCAAGAATCGAAAGGGTAGATGGACCCCATCTGATGGACGTATTGAATCTCGGTTACTCCTTGCTCTGGGTGACGGCCGTCCTGCTGGCTGTCATAGCAAGTCTTTGCCTGGTGGGGATCCTGGCCCGTGATCGCCGGTACATTAAGAGCGCGAGGGCCGGATTCTACGTCAACTTTATCCTTATATTCGCTGCCGCCGGCACGCTTGTCTGGGGGTTTATCACCGGCTGTTACAACAATGAATACATATGGGGCTACTCCGACAAGGATCTCCCTTTCTTTTTCAAATTCGCCGGACTCTGGGCCGGGCTGGATGGATCCCTCTTGTTCTGGACCCTGATTCTTGCAGGGGTCAGCGCCCTGGCCGCGCTCCAGCATCGCTGGAGCTCTCTCCACCCAAGCGGCCGGCGCATGGAGCCCTATGTCTATCTTGTGCTCTGCGTCATCATCGGATTCTTTGTCGCCCTGGCCATCAGGGAAAACCCATTCAATGCGATGGAGCCCCGGCAGGCGATCCACCTTGCCTCGGCCTACAACATTCCAATGGACCATGAGGGCAACCTGCTCAACGGGAAAGGGCTCAATCCCCAGCTGGTCAATTACTGGTTCGTCATCCATCCACCCTGTCTCTACCTTGGCATGGTTATCTTCGCCGTCCCGTTTTCTTTCGGGATGGCGGCGCTGATCTCCGGTGAACTGGGGCCTTACTGGGTCCGGGTCACCAGAAGGTGGACCATGGCGGCCTGGTTGTTTCTGACCTGTGGGATCATCCTTGGCGGCCTCTGGGCCTATCGCCAATTGGGCTGGGGCGGCTACTGGGCCTGGGACCCGGTGGAGAACGCTTCATTCCTCCCCTGGTGCGCAGCCACGGCCTTCCTGCACTCGATCATGATCCAGGAGAGAAGGGACATGCTGAAGAGATGGAATGTGTTCCTGTTGATCTTCGCATTCTTCCTGACGATCGAGGCGACCTACATGACCCGGAGCGGTGAGATCTCCTCCGTTCATTCGTTTGGAGAAAACGTGGTCATCGGAAATTGGTTCCGCTTCTTTAAGTGGGGGATCATTGGCTCAGGCCTCTTTCTCCTTTTTTATCGCTTCAACGACCTGAAAGGAAACCACCAGCTAGACTCCCTGCTATCGAGGGAGGCCGCCTTCTTCTTCAACAATCTCGTCCTTGTCGTTCTCGCTGTCTCCGTCTGGGCGCTGAGCTGGCTTCCGAACCTCAGCTCGGCCTACTTCGCCGAGACCTGGACCTTTGAGCCGCAGGACTTCAACCTCTACATGTCGCCGCTCCTCGCTCTCCTGATCCTGCTGACGGCCATCGGGCCCGGGCTCGGCTGGGTCAAGAGCAGCCAGCGAAGTTTGCGGAAGAACTTTTTAATTCCAGGCGTGTTCGCAATCTTTCTTACCGCGGGGGCCTATTTGATCATCGGCCTGTTGCGGCCTGACACGATGAGCATCGATAAAGTTTTCAGCTTCAAGCCTCTCAGCGATGCGCTCAATGGAAAAGAGACCGAGGGGCTTTTTCATTCGAGCGGAATTTACCCCACGGGCTACTTTCTTTTTTTCGCCTTCCTGATCATGACGACCATCGGCATGGAGCTCGTCAGGAATATTCGAGCCAAGAGCCGGCTGCGGAAGCAGGGTCTTCTCAGTGCGGCCCTCGCGCTGCTACTCCGCGACAACAGGCGCTACGGAGGCTACATGGTCCATATTGGGATGTCTGTCCTGGTAATCGGCATTGTTATCAGCTCAATGTTCAAGATCACAGAAGAGAAGCTCTCGGTCCAGATTGGTGAGTATGCCCGGATCGGGGACTACCTGATCCACCCGTTTGAGGCAAACCGCCCTTATGCAGAAATCGCGGATGCCTACTCGAAGGTGCAGGCTAAGACTCACCGCGTCGAAGATTTTGAAGAGGGGCTTCCATACCTCCTTGACCAGGTGGCCTTCCAAATTTATTACGCCCCGGAAAGCAACCCCGGCGTCGCCCACGCCCAGGAGGCCCAGCCGGCAAAGGCCTCTCCGCTGGCTGGCCCGGAAAATTTGAAATCATTGCCTCCGGATGCCGCCCTGGTCTCCCGCCTTAACCCTGAGAGAAGGTTCTACCCCAGGCAGGACCAGTGGATCAACGAGGTCAGCATACACCGGACGCTGCTCCAGGACGTTTACATCTATTATTCCCATAGGGACCCTGATGACCTGGTCTCCCTGACGGCCTATTTGAATCCATTTATGGGCCTTCTCTACATTGGCACGATCATCATGTTGCTTGGCGGAATCTTCGCGGCCTTGCCGTTTTCAGGGAACCGCGTCGGGCTGGCTGAATAGGAGCTTGAACCTTCATGAACCGCAGGGCCCTTCTTGTCACCTTGCAGCTGATGTCCTTCATGGCCTTTGCGCCCCAGGATGCAAGCGCCCAGGGGCCTGGAGACAGCAAGCGCATCCTGCGCCTCTTCAGCGAGTTTAAATGCAAATGCCCAAAGGAAGACTGGACCCGAACTCTTGCAGGCTGCTTTGAGCCCTGCGTTGACCCCCAGAAGGCCCTGATCAGGAAGCTTGTGGCCCAGGGGCTGGATGACGATGCGATCCGGACTCGAATGATCCAGGATGCGGGGACTGAGAAGGTGATCGCCCGGCCAAGCGCCGCCTACTGGATCCTTCTTCTACCTAACTTGTTTCCGATTACAGTATTTTTCGTGCTCGGGGGGGGCGTGGTCCTGATACTGATGAGGATGCGGAGACAGACCAGGCTGGCGGGAGACGGTGAGCCGGCCCCCGGGGCCGGCGAAGCTCTGCCTGACGATCCCCAGGCGCCCTCCACGGAGCTTGTTGACCGCGTAGAGGAAGAACTGAACAGGCTTAAGGACTGAAGACTCATGATCAGCATCTCCCTTCTGGCGCTCATTTCATTTCTCATTATCACGATAATGGTCCAGGCTGCTCTAGGGCCGAAGGAGCCGTGGGATCCAGACCTTGAGGCCGGGACGCTGTCGATTCTCGGGCGACGCAAAGACAAGCTTCTTCGAATACTGAAAGATATAGATGACGAGCGGGAGATGGGCTCCATTGAAGAGGCCGAGTACCTTCAACTGCGGCGAAGCTACAAGGCGAAGGCCGTTGTAGCCCTGCGTGAATTCGACCGTGTCCGAGAGACGCGCCTGCGAAAATTAAAGACTGGGGGAATCCATGTAAGCGCCGGTATTCGCGGCCGGATAGATGATATGGTTTCTCAGCGTAAAGACAAATCGGCAGCCAGGGAGGCGGAGAAATGACGAGAGTGATTCTCAATCGAGTTTTTTACCTTCTTGCAGTTGGCTTTCTATTGGCCCCCAGCCCCTTGATGGCCGGCTTGATTGAAGGGCGACTCTTTGACGGGCCTGCCAGCACAGCAAAGATCAGAGCCGAAGGCATTGGGTCCAGCACCTGGAAAGTATCCCTGTCCGATGTTTCGGTGGAGATCCAGGCTATCGGAGAGGGCGAGACGGGGAGCTGGACCGCAACCACGTCGAAGAGTGGCGGCTTCAGCGTCGAAACCGGAGCCTCTAATGCCTCGCTCTACGTGGCCATAGCAACTGTTGGAGACAGGAAGCTGTTTACGGGCACATTTGCCGCGAAAGCTTCGGGGGCGATAGAGCTCTTCGCCTACCCTGTCAGCGACAACTCCGAAAGGGTTCGCTCGACCACCAAGATCTATCACACCATCCAGAAAGTCAGCGGGACCTACCTCCTGAAGGTCCAGCTCCAGATTGAACTCGTTAACGGGAGCGATACTCTTTATGTCGGGAAAAGGCTCCGGGATGGCACCTCGGAAATCTTTCGTATTCCCCTGCCTGCCGGTGCCCGGCACATTACAACCAAAGGCCCTGTCCCCGGAATGAAGATGCGAATCTCCCGGGACGGAAAGTTCCTTGTTATCGATGAGCCCCTGGTCGGCCTTGCAGACCTCGCCGCATCCCAGCAACTCGGCAGTGCCAGGGGGTGGTCTGTTGAATATATGATTCCAGCCTCTGATCTTTTTACGATGGTTTACCCCCAGCCNCTTACNCCGATGGGCNNGGCGGAGGGAAGGCCNCCTGGCTTTCTTGTGTATGNCCAGGAGGGCGAGATGCNNATNGACCCGGTCTTGTCGCCCCTTCAAAAGCTTACAACGTTAAAAGAGGGTCCNCTGGGGGGGGCNCCCAGNAGCTTTGATGTCTACGCGATCAGCGCGGACTCNAAGCGCGCGCCCAGGGACCCCGTCACCNTACCCNTTGACATTTCAGATGTTGCCGTTGGNGAGGTGAGCGAAAANGCTCTTTTCTGGCACGGNGGGACGATCTCGATTATTCTCCTCTCAGTACTCGCNGGGCTCGCCCTCAGCCGGAAGAAAGGCCGCTCCATNTCTATNGATGGCTCGGCCGGGGGCGACCTTTACGNGGTCCTCGANCAGATTNCCAGGCTTGACGAGCTCTCTGCCTCCGGTTCGATTACCCTCGAGACCTACAACGCCCAGAGAGCAGTCCTCGTCGAATTGGCCGCAGGAGAGCTTGAGCAAGGCTCCTCTCCCGAGGGNTCTGCTGTCCCGGCTCCGGCCATATCCAGCGCCGCGCGGGGTCTTATTTCGCGAATTGCGGAATTGGACGCAAGGCCGGAGGCCACCGTGGAGGCGACCCAGGAGCGAGCCCACCTTCTTGAGAGCCTGTACAAGTCCATGAGGGACAAGCACGGGGGCTGATATGTCCGAACTACACCCCAAGCATACGCCCGTGGCTCTCGGCGGTTCTCAGGCCGTTTATCTCCAGAAGATCTCCAANAGNTTNGGCTTCCGCANTGTCCTGAGCGATGTAAGCCTNGAGATTCNTCCATGGNNCGTGCCTTGCGGTCTANGGNCANAATGGAGCCGGNAAATCGACNCTNGCNCGNATNNTATCNACCCAATGGGCTCCNAGNTCAGGAANCGGGGAAGTTCTCGGNCACTCGATCGGGNCTGGCAACAGANAGATCCGGGCGGCCTCCGGCTGGGTTGGCGACCAGAGNTTTCTTCGCACCGAATTGAACCTTGAAGAGAACCTGCTTTTTTTCAGTTCACTATACGGCGTAGTCGACGCGGAGCATTCAAGGTCTCTGCTTGAGAAGTTCGGCCTGTATACGAGGCGGAAGGATCCCGTCTCAACCTACTCCCAGGGGATGATCAAGCGAGCCAATCTCATTCGAAGCNTGCTGCACCATCCCGAGTTATGGATCCTGGATGAGCCCTTCGGCGGGCTTGACCAGGAGGGCCAGNCCCTACTCAAAGAGTGCATCCGNGATTACACAAGCCGCGNGCGAACCGTTCTCCTGGTGACCCATCACAGGGAAATTGGTGAGGAGCTCGCGTCTGCAAGTATCGAGATCCAGGATGGATTTATAGTCGACGAGGTTGGACTCGACGGCGGGGGGGCGACATGAGCGGCCCNTCCCTCTTCTTTGCATTCATTCGGTGGGATTTCTTGCGTGAGCTGCGGCGCAAGGAAATCGTACTGAACATGNCCTTGTTCGCTGTCCTCATGCTAACCATCGCCCAGCTGGGGACAAGCGGGGATCCAGCCGCGATGAAAAGCGTCGGGCCGGTCTTTTTCTGGATGGCGATCGTTTTCACCGGNACGGTNGGNCTGGGCCAGTCCTTTGCCGCCGAGCGCGAGGGNGGCAGGCTTACCGGGATCCAGCTTGCCCCCATCGACCTGGGGATTTTCTACCTTGCGAAAGTCGCGGCGACCTGGGTGTACATGATGCTGATGAGCATCGCCCTGCTGGGAGTCTACATGTTGTTTTTCAACTTCATGCGCTGGGACCTCATACCCTCCCTCCTCTGTGCCATTGGCGTCTTCGCCCTCGGATATTCCGGAGCCGGCATTATCCTGTCCTCGATGACTACGGCCTTGAGGGGAGGCGGCGAGATCGTTCTCAGGATCCTGATCCTCCCTCTTATGGTTCCGGTTATTCTGCTCACGCTCATGGCAAGCGAAGCGACCTTTGGAGAGCAGGTGGCCGGTGGAATNCTGGGGCCTCCCCTGNCGCTTTGGAAGTACACCNTTACCGTGCTCTCCCTTGATGCAATTTACCTGGCGACCGGTTACCTTGTCTTCCCGAAGATTATCGAAGAATAGGATCCGTTTCCTTTTATAAGAATTTTTGTTCACATCCAGGCATCACTGTCCGGACAATTGGCGTGGCGGTTGCTTCCGAAGACAAGTGTAGATTGAAAGGGCTGGGGGCATGAAGCTCCAGACGAATAACCTGCTGGGCTGGGCGATGGTCATCATCACCCTTTCCTTTGTCGGCTTCTGGGTGCCGCAGGAAGAACGGCAGCTGGGGTCAAGCTATCTGATTTTCTTCTTCCACTTCCCCTCGGCGCTCAACTGTATGGAATTTTTTCTGCTGGGCGGGGTGTTCAGCGCCATCTATCTGCGCAACAAGAGTCCCTCCATGGACCTGTGGGCAGTGTCCTCTATCGAGGTTGGAATGTTGGCCTGCACGATCACCCTGGTTACCGGAGGGATCTGGGCCAGGGCCGCCTGGGGTGAGTGGGATACCTGGGTCATCAATGACCCGCGGTTGATGAGCGTTTACTTCATGTGGCTTACCTATGCCGCCTACCTCGCCTTGCGTTCATCTATGGACCAGGGGAAGCGTCGCGAGCTGTATTGCGCTGTCTTCGGCATTCTCGCCTCAATCAATGTGCCTGTTGTCTATTACGCGATCCGGATCTTCGGTAAAGAAAACCATCCAATGTCGTTAACGCTGAACACAACATCGATGAAGGTCACCCAGTGGTTCGGNTGGGCTTCCTTTCTTGTTCTCTATATCGGCCTGGTGCGGCTTCGCCGGAATTACTACCAGAGATGTCGTCAGCTCGACAGGCTCCAGGAAGAATTCAATCGAGCCCAGATTTAAAGTTGAATCGGAGTAGCTTTATGATTCGTACACTTGCAGCCGTCTCGATCCCGGCCATGTCGGCCCTGGNCTTNTCCTGGTCAACCCTGGTCTTTGCCCAGGCCGCCAAAACACCGGAAAACTTCCAGGGGGCCGCTGCGAACAATACGCCTGATTTTCGTGTGTATGTTTTTTTCGCCTATGGAGCGGTCTGCCTCCTGCTCTTTCTTTTTTCACTTCGAACCCTCGTCCAGAGCAAACGCCTTGAAGAACGCGTGGNCGATTTAGAGGAGAGGTTCGCGGCGTCTGCTGCTGGAAGTCCGCCCGGAAAAGGCGAACCCACTGACTCACCGGGCTGATTCTCCCTGCGCCGGAAGNTTCGGCTTCCGNCACTCGACGGCTTATCGGCCAGAGGGTAGCTAATTGCGGTTTGCATCATCGGGGTGTCGACTTTAGAATCGCATAAGTGACCTGNGAGGGACGNTGGCTACCTGGGTTTTTATTTCGGTAAACGATTATTCCAGTGGTAACTGTCGTTCACTTCAGGGTTTCCGCTTCCTCAAGNCCGTACTCCAATCAGCGCGATAGCCAATCCGATAGCCAATGGTAAGCCAACACACTGAACCTGATGTCGTNACGACCGAGGAGGTCCTCAAGAGGGCCCCTATGCTCAGTCGCATNTCGAGAGATGTCATCAATTGTTATGAGCAGCGCCATAAGCTCAAAGAGCGGCTCGAAGAATTTGTCGTGATCTCAAGGAAGTTCAATTCCCCTGAGATCCAGGAGACGATTGAAAGCCTTCGCCGAAAAGTTTCCGAAGACGACATTGAGATGGAGGCTCTCGAAAAAGAGGTCAGCCTCCTTGGTGGCGTGCTGAAAGAGCAGAGGCAGGGTTTCATCTATTTTTACACCGAGNTGAATGACCACCGAGTCTACCTGGTGTGGGATCCGGCTGATTGCGACATGGTCTACTGGCACGAGNTGGATGAGACCTATGAAGACCGCACCCCCCTGCAGTTCAGCGATGGCCCCGCCCCATCGGCCATCGACACCACTGAATAGTTCAGCTGCNCCTGGCGCGATTGCAGCCCGGACGACTTCTTCTGTCCGATGGCCGGGGTGATAATGCTGGCTCGCGGAGGCATAGAGCTATTGCACATCTCTTCGAGGCAGCTATGCTGCCGGGATTGAATTCGGCATTTTTGGTTTAATTGCACGGAAGACCGCTTCACCAGGAGGGCGGCTCCATTCAGTCCTACTCAACGTTCTATTTTTTTTCAACTGCCCTTGCGGTTGGGTCGATTTCGATTCTCCCATTGGTCCCCGCCAGTCTTTTTGGCCGGCGCTTTTTCCTNCTCGTAGGTCTTATTGCGATCCTNTTCTTTGTTTTCGCACTGGTCAGCCGGGGGCTTGCGATGGAGCCTCTTTATCTCTGCTCAATGGGGTTTCTTATACTTTACGAGATCACTATTCCGGCCCACCCCGAGGCTGATCATTCGGGGGAGGCTGAAAAGCCGCTCTCAATACAGCGAACTTCCAGCATCCTGGTGCTCACGATGGCCATTCTTGCCGCCTGGTCAGGTCTCGCAAGGGAGAGCCTGGCGATTTCCGCGCAACTTCATATTGAAAGCCTCCGCGCGCTTGGCCTCGCCTCCCCAGCCGTTTGCCTTCTCAACTCCGCCTCTTCCGCTTTGCTCCTGGGGTTCTCGCTGGTATCGATGGTCCTTGGCCATTGGTACCTTGTTTCACGAAAGCTTTCCTTTCAGCCATTGAAGCTGATCAGCGGACTCCTCTGTTTAGCGGTCGCCGTTCGTGCCCTTGTGATTGTTGTCGCGGTGTTCGAGCAAGGTGAGCATTGGGGGCAATCATTTTCCGGCGGCTTAACTCATTATCTTCTTTCTGGCGGTCTGTTTGTGGCGTGCAGGCTATCCCTCGGCGTTATCCTGCCTGCAATCCTCGCTGTGCTTGCATGGAGATGCGCAAAGTTAGAGTCCAATCAGTCGGCCACCGGTATTCTTTATGTCCTGGTTGCCTTTGTTTTCTTCGGTGAAATTCTTTCCAAGCACTTTCTCGCGAACCAGGGAGTGGTGCTATAGCGTTGAGGATGCCACTGGGGGCGCCTGAGCGAAGCCTGCAGGAGCCTGATTGATTTATGACAGGTCGAGACACTAAAGAAGGGGTCACCTCGATACAGCTGGCTTGCCCGGCTTGCGAGCGTGAGTTCCATCTTCCTGGNGGAGGCGCCGCCTTGAAGGCCGCCGGCCATAGCTGCTGCCCGGGGTGCGGTTTTGCCTTTGAGGCAAACCTCGAAGACTTCACGGGGGATCGCCCCCTGGCTGGATGCGCGGTATGTGGCTGCGAAGAGTTCTATATCCAGAAGGATTTTAACCGGCAGCTGGGCGTCATTTTTGCGGTCGGCTCCCTGATGTGTGTATTCCTCCTGATGGTTTTAGTCGGACACCTTGCCGGGCTCTACTGTCTCTTCGCCCTCGCCGGCATAGATTTCCTGATTTACTGGCGTTGGAAAAACGTAGCCGTTTGCTACCTCTGCACGACTATCTACCGGGGCTTCAGGCATCAGCCAGCCCACAAGGGCTTCTATCTTGGGAATGAAGAAAAATACAAGCCCCTCAGGCGAGACTGGATTGACACGGTGGGAAGCCGCGGCGATGCTGGGGTTGCCAAGAATGAATCGAAGACCTCAGGGCTGGGTAAATGAAATTATTTAACCACAGGCCGATCCCCATCTTTCCACTCCCTTCGGTGGTTCTCTTTCCTCGGATTGTCCAACCGCTGCATATTTTTGAGCCGAGGTACATTGAGATGTTTACCGAGGCTCTCGACAGTCAAGGGCAGATCGCCATGGCCCTGCTGAAGCCAGGCTTTGAAAATAATTATTTTGGTTCCCCAGAGATTCACCCGGTGGTTTCCGTAGGAAGCATTATTACCTACGAGGCCCGAGACGATGGAACCTACGATGTCGTCCTTTTGGGCGACAAGCGCGCTCGATTAGAGAGAGAGGTCGGGGGAAAAATATACCGGCGCGGGGTTCTCGGCGAGCTCGAGGAAAAATCGTCTGGGTCCCGTAAAGACAGAAAAAATCTTCNGATGAACATGGAGGCGCTGCTGGAGGTNGCCATNCNGGATATGAAGAAAGAGAACAAGGGCCTCGCCCTTTTGCAGAAGTCTTTCGCTGANGAGTCGAGCTTTGGCTTCCTTGTTGATTTCCTTGCCTATCATTTCATCAAAGACCCGGAATCCCAGCAGTCCCTGCTGGAAGAGCTAGACGTCTCGCTGCGCGCAAGAAGCCTGCTGGATGCTCTGACGACCATCTAACTTCCGAGCTTCTTCCGCGCCGCGATTTCAGAGACCCTGCCGGGATTGGAGCTGCGCTGACGTGAAAACCTACATAGTCGATGGCTACAATCTCCTGTGGAAGCTCGATCCTCTCTTGATGGAGCAAGGGCGCCTGGAGGAGGCGCGGGCTGGCCTGGAGGGCCGACTCGTTGAATTTCTTTCAGCCGTCGACAACACCGAGGCGCTGGTTGTATACGATGGCCAGGGGGGAGGGAGCCCGCCCGGAAAACCACGCCACGGAGTCCGGATCGCTTTCTCCCCATCGGGCACCCCCGCAGATGAAAAGATCCTGGATTATATCCAGGCCGCTGTCGATCAAGGCGAGGTCTTTGTTGTCAGCTCTGATCGTAAAGACATTACGCGAAGGCTTGGCGGAACACGTGCGAGCCCTGTCCCTTCAGAAGAGTTCATCGAGCGCATGCAGCAGAGACTCGATCGCTTCAGAGGCCCCAGGGAAGACGCCCCGGCCAATGAGGAAAAACCGCCTGCGCCAGACAGCTCAGAGGTGGATGATTGGCTCAATCAATTTGGAATGAAGGAAGACTGATCTGCAGATGCCGGACGAACCTCGCGAATTAGAGCTCAAATACCGAATTGATTCAGAGTCTGACTATCTCCGCATCGTTGATGGCTGCCCCGCAGCCCCTGGGAGAGAAGATTCCTGCCTGCGCAATTATTATTTTGATACACAGGCCTACCTGTTATCCAGGAGCCAGGGAATGCTTCGTCTCCGCCAGGGAGAAACCGTTGTGTTGTGCTTCAAGAAGGGGGGGGAGAGAGAAGGCGCTCCCGGTTTTTTTGATGTTATTGAGGTCGAAGGTGAGGTCAGAAAGGAGCTGCTCGAGGAGGCCCTGGGCCGACCCGACGTGCTTTTCAGAGAGCCCCACCCTGCGATACGCTCAGTCTTGAAGCATTATGGGAAAATTGAATTGGCGCCAATTGGCCACCTGGACACACTCAGGCGCTATCGGCAATATGAAGGCAACCTTCTTGAGTGCGACGAGGTAACCTACTCCGACGGGTCNCGAGCCTTTGAGGTCGAAGTAGAAACAACGCGCCCTGAAAATACGCGGNAAGCNCTCCTGCGTATTTTTGNTGAGCTGGGCGTAGCAGCCTCCCCGCAAAGACATTCAAAGCTTCAGAGCCTGCTGCGGAAAGACGGGATTCTTCCATAGGGAGACTTTGCCGGGAGCAGCCCTGTCGCGGCAGGCAGAATCTGCCTTTTCGATTCTTTGGTGATCGGTGTAGACTGGGTTCCGGCCTGGATAAACNCATCCGGGCTCGACAACAAATATGTGGAGGATGAAATGGGCGAGCAGGTATTGGTGGTGCCANGGGAAATACTTTTCAGCAATGAAGCCACCGCNTTCCAGGGCTTCAAGGAGGAGAAGGCCGGCCCGATTCTTCAGCTGGTGGCTGAGAGTTCCCTCTTTCTCCCGCGGGACGAAGTTGAGGAGGACCCTTCCTACAAGCAGATCATTCCCTATGCGGTGGTTTCCCATACTTCGCCATCAGCAGGCGAGCAATGGTTTCTCATGAAAAGGAAAAAGGGTGGAGGGGAAAAGAGNCTGCACAATCNCTTCAGTCTCGGGGTTGGCGGCCACATCAACCCGGTCGATGANCAGATAGATCCCGGCATTGTCGAGAGGGCGCTCCTTCGCGAGGTTGAGGAAGAACTGTCGGTGCCTGAGCCAAGGGTCATTTCCACGATCGGCCTCTTGAATGATGACTCCAACCCAGTTGGCTCAGTTCATTTTGGAATTGTGTTCAAGATCTCGATCCAGGAGGGGAATGTTTCGGTGAGGGAGGTCGAACAGCTCGAAGGATCCTTCGTCCCCTGTGACGCCCTGGGAGAAAAAGCTGAAAATATGGAGACCTGGTCGCGGCTGATCTGTGAAGGCCTCCGAGTCTTGAGCTGACGGGATGTCCGAGGGCGAGAAAGAATCGCAAAACCTGGTACCAAAGGCCGCGGCGGCGCGCCTNTCCCTTTATCTGCGTCATCTCGAATCTCTGCGGATTACAGGCGCCGCGACTATATCTTCCAAGGAATTAGCAAGGGCTCTTGGAGTGACCGCGGCGCAGGTTCGAAAAGACCTCGGCTATTTTGGTCAATTCGGCTTTCCCGGAATCGGNTACAAGATTGAAAATCTGATTGTCGAAATTCGGAAGATTCTCGGCACCGACCGAATCTGGAATGTCGCCCTGGTCGGCTACGGCAGCCTCGGGGCCGCCTTGTTTAGATATAGAGGATTTGAAAAGCAGGGGTTTAGAATCTCCGCCATCTTCGATAATAACCCTGCGGTAATCGGCCAGCCTGTTGGCGGACTGCTGGTTAAAAATATCACCGCATTGGCGCATGCCGTGGCTGAGGGGGATATTTCTTTAGGAATCATGGCTGTCCCGGCAGAAACTGCGCAGGAGGTAGCCGACGCGCTTGTTTTTGCCGGCATCAGCGGGATCTTCAATTTTGCACCCGTCGTGTTGAGCCTTCCCGAAAATGTCGCCTATGTTTCAATTGACCTGACTGTTCAACTTGAACAATTGAGCTTTCATGTGAAGCAGTTGAGAGAAGACGCCCCTTTTGAAGACCCGGGGCGGGACATTTAAGCCAGTCCCTTCGGTGTTTCAATTCCTTTGACAGTAGGGGCTTAAGTCGCTATATTCCCAAGTTTTCCGCGATGCCCGGTGGTGTAATGGTAGCACCGCAGGTTTTGGACCTGTTAGTTGGGGTTCGAATCCCTACCGGGCAACCATTTTGTAAATAAGTTTAACTAAATGTCTTCACTGGTTGTACTTGCAGCAGGAAAAGGGTCGCGGATGAAGTCCGACCTCCCGAAGGTTCTCCATAAGCTGATGGGGGAGCCCTTGCTGGAGTATGCACTTGAAACGGCCGACAAGCTGGCGCCTGAGCGCCTCGTGGTCGTGATTGGGCACGGGCGGGAAAAAATCCTGGAGCAATTTTCGGATCGTAAATTTGCAGGAAACAAGGAAATAACCTGGGCTGTCCAGGAAGAGCAGCTTGGGACGGGGCATGCCGCCAAAATTGGCATCGACGCCCTTGATGGAGCCCAAGGCTCCGACTCGGTATTTATTGTCAACGGAGACCTTCCCTTTTTACGTGCGGCTACTCTTCAGGAGATGCTTGAAAGGCATGATTCAAGCTCCTCCGATGTCACCGTGCTTGCCTGCACGAAGAGCGATCCTCGCGGGTTCGGCAGGATCATTCGCAATGAAGGGGAATTCGCTGATATCGTTGAAGAAAAAGATGCCGATGAGCAGACCGCGAATATTCGCGAAGTCAATGTCGGCACTTATCTTGTGGGGGTGGATGTCTTTAATCGAAATTACGAGTCCACAGACACGGATAACGACCAGGGAGAGAGGTACCTTACCGATGTTGTTGTCCAGGCCTGCCGGTCGGGCTCCAGGGTGGAGACCGTTCAAGTTGCAGATGAAAATGAAACGGCCCAGGTCAACAGTCAGGCAGAACTCGCCGCAGCCCAACGGCTCATGAAAGATCAACTGATTGTTGATTACCTTGAAGATGGCGTGCGAATAGATGATCCTTCCTCCACTTACATAGAAAAGGGGGCCGTCATAGCCTCCGGCGCCAGGATTCATCCCTTTTGCGTAGTCAGAGCAGGTGTTCAGATCGGGCCTGGCTGCGAAGTGGGCCCCTTTGCCCATTTGAGGCCGGGAACTCGCCTTGAAAAAAATGCCAAGGTTGGGAATTACGTTGAGATCAAGAATTCGCGCCTCGGCCCCGACAGCAAAACCAATCATTTGAGTTATGTTGGCGACGGAGATGTTGGCGCCCGAGTCAACATTGGGGCGGGAACCATTTTTGCCAATTACGATGGGACCAACAAAAGCCAGGTGACTGTTGGGGATGATGCTTTTATCGGCAGCGGATCAGTGCTTGTCGCGCCCGTTACAATCGGAGAAAATTCAATGACCGGAGCTGGCGCCGTGGTTCTCAAAGGACGTAATGTCCCTGACGGGGGGATTGTTGTCGGCGTTCCGGCGAAGATATACAAACAAGATGGAAATGGCGACAGTGGGGACTGTCAGAATTAGTTAATATTTGATCATATGGGTTCGGTTATTCCGGCTCAATTTGAGATACGAGAGGATCAGGGCTATGGATGAAATTATCCTTAACACATGGACGCGAACCGACTACGGCCGAAAAGCCGCAAAGGGGTATCGTGCGGACGGTCTTTTGCCTGCCAATATTTATGGCCTGGGAAAAGACAATTTAACGGTGACTGTCGATCGGAAGAAATTCAGCCAGATCTTTATGGCGGGTCATCGGATTTTCACCCTGGAAGTCGGTGAGGGTAAGGAGCAGGGAGTTGTCAAGGAGGTCCAGTACGATGCGCTGGGCTCGGAGCTTCTGCACGTCGACTTCACCCGCATTGATATCCATCAGAAGATCACCCTTGAGGTAGCCATTGAAGTTATCGGCACGGTAGCCAACGGTGTTCTGGATGTGCCGATGAAGGAAATCAAGGTTGAGGGTCTGCCGGCCGGCTTCCCTTCCTCTATCTCGATTAACGTACTCGAGATGAAGATCGACGATGTATTGCGGGTCTCGGACCTCGAAGCGCCTGAAGGTTGCACCTTTGCAGAGGAACCGGAGGCGCTCGTAGCCCAGGTTTCGGCTATTATTGAAGAGGAAGAGGAGGAGGTCGCTGCTGAAGATGGCGAAGAAGGCGTCGGAGCGGATGAGCCGGAGGTCATTGGCAAGCCGCAGGATGAAGATGGGGACTCCGCCGAGGGCGAGGGTTCGGGAGAGTGAAAACTGAAAATTATATTCGGGCTTGGAAATCCGGGAAGGAGGTACGCTGGCTCTCGTCACAACATCGGCTTTGATGTCGTAACGAGATTTGCGGCTCGACAGGGCTTCCCTTCTGAGAGAAAGAAATTTAACTCGTTTTATAGCGAAGCATCTCTCGACCTGGATCAGGGACCCGAAAAGGTCTGCCTTGTTCGACCCCAGACGTACATGAACCTTAGCGGGCATGCCGTCACCAGCTTTCTCGGTTATTTTATTCGTGATTTTAAAGACGACCTGAGTGAACGCCTGCTTGTTGTCCACGATGACCTGGATTTATCCGAAGGCAGGCTTCGTTTCAGGTCCAATGGGGCCTCAGGAGGCCACAAAGGGCTTCAGTCCGTTCTCAATCAGGTTGGACACGATCGTTTTTCCCGGCTGAAGATCGGGGTGGGTAGAAATTTAAATTCTGATGTGAAGGATTTTGTATTAGAGAAGGTAACCGGGGACAGCATTGAGGCGCTTAGCCGGGCAGTCGACTTGTCTGCAGAGGCTCTCCTGGTATGGTTACGGGAAGGTGCAGGATCCTGCATGAACCGTTTCAACAAAAGTGAAGATTGACCGGAAACTGATAATCGATAAAATCGCCTGACAGCCTGGATTCACCAGGCACATTGAGCACAGGAGGCTCGGATTGAAACTTTACGAAGGACTCTTCTTATTTGACGCTAACCTGGCCGCCAAGGATTGGCCCGGCCTTGAAAAGCACATCGGTGATCTGCTTACGAAAAACGAAGCCGAGATGGTTTATTCCGAACGCTGGCCCGACCGTAAGCTGGCCTACGAGGTTCAGGGTTGCCGCAAAGGCACCTACTTCCTTACCTACTTCAACGCTCCAGGGCCAGCCATTACGGCCCTCCATCGGGATGTGCAGCTTTCGGAGCGTGTCCTGAGATTGATGGTGCTTCAGAACGAGTACATCGAAGAGGTGCTGGAGACTCATAAGACCCGGCAGGCCGAAAGGGAGGCCGCCCGGGAAGAAAAAGCCGCCGCCGCAGCCGCTGCTTCTGACGGAAAGGCGGAGGCGGCCAGCGCGGAGCCTTCCGAGCCTGCCCCTGAAGTCGAGGCAACTGAAACCAGCGATGAGCCGGAATCCGCCGGCACAACAGCGCCTCCTGAAGCTGAGGCTCCTTCAGAAGAAGCAGCAGCCCCTGCCGAGGAAGAGGCTGCTCCCGAAGAGGCTGCCGAGGCCGTGGTGGAAGATGCAGGCACCGAAGAGGCTGCCGAGGCCGTGGTGGAAGATGCAGGCACCGAAGAGGCTGCCGAGGCCGTGGTGGAAGATGCAGGCA
>PAOC01000132.1 GCA_002708465.1 Planctomycetota bacterium | reverse complement strand
GGTACCGGTTTTTGCGGCGGGGGCGCAGCGCAGCAGGGCGCAGGCATCCTTGAACTCCTTTCCGTGGGGAGCCGCGGCGCCGAGCCCAAGGTGCTCCTGCACGTACTGGTGCGCCATTTCATGGCGCAGGGTCTCGAGGACGGCTTCCCATTCGTGATCGAGAATGTGGCCGCGGCTGATCATCAGTGTCCGCCGGTTGCCATCCCAGGTGCCGAGCTTTCTTTTAGAGTCGCCGATGCGGAAAACGGGACGTTTCAGGGCGCAGCCGAGGTACTGGTAGTTCACCTGGTCGTAATGCCAGGCCAGGCGNGTCAGCCAGGCGCGTTCGAGCGCCTCGGGAAGGACACCCGGGCCGGCTNTCAGNTCTTTGCTCTTCTGTCTTNCAGCCATCGGCTCCTCGAATTGTCGCTCAGGGCTGTGATGCCAGTGAGAGCTTAACGCCGNNGGGAGGCTCCGGCAAGGNCCGCTCNGCCAGGCGTTGAGCTNCGGCAGGTTCTTCTCTTTTTNGCGGGAGCCGACTATACTCANGGCCACTTGAACGGAGCCTGTTNATCTGATGGAACTCTACATCTACGAAACGCCCGAGGGGAACGTNGCCGACTTCCGGCCCTACCTCGATGGTTTTGATCATTCCTTCGCCGATCATCGGGAGCTGCAGCCTTCCGATCGACGCNTCGAGAAGGTGAGCAACCTGAAACATCCCACCTACCAGTACGACCTTGCCGGCAAGCTCCGCTTCATCGGCCTGGCGGCGGTCAGGTGGAAGGAACTGATGGTCTTTCCTATCTCCTGGGACGGAGAATTCGTCCCGGTCGAATGGGGACAGCCGACCGGGGACCCAGCGTCCTGACAGCCCGTCTGGTCGGCTCTGCAGGGGCCGGCTCTTCAGGGTCCGCCTCTTTGATCCTGGANNCGCGTCCGCCNGCTTGACCGCCGTCTCAGTTTCTTCATTGGGATTTTGAGCGGGAGACTCAGGCAGGCCTGTTTCCACTTCGGGAGCAGCTGTCATTTCCAACGGGAGCTCGGGAGCTGGCGCTTCGATCATCACGGACGCCGCCGGTTCTGCTGCGACAGCTTCAGGGAGAGCCTCGGGTTCGTCTAATAGCTCGACCGCCTGCGTCTCCTCGGCCGGAGTCTCCGAGGCCGTCTTGACGGTACGGCTCGAGTNCATCGCCCAGGCCCGCGGCCGGGTGTCCCTGCCGGCGGAGAGACCCGCGAGGAGGGCGAGGCTGATGATGATGCTCGAGATCAGCGAACTGACGACCAGGGCATAGTGGTTTTCGAGCAATTTTCTTAAGCGCCGGATCATTTGATGATTACCCCTTTTCCAATTTTCGCGCGGAAGTATAGACTGGGCGCGGCTGGTATCCCGCCTCCGGCGGATTCCTCGTTTCCAGGAGCGGATCCTTTTTTACCCAACTTCCAGGCGACTGAATATGCCCCGGCAAAGACCCACTCGAAGCTCCGCCAATCGTTATGTAGACGAAGCCTCTATGAAGGAACTCGACCAGATTCGAGCGCCTCTTTACAGGGAATTGGAAAAGCTCAGCAAAGAGATCTCCTACCAGGCCGGCAGGGACTCGCATCTCTGCTGTACCCGTAAATACAACCAGATGCGCATCTCTCCGCTCGAGGCGCGTTCCATCGCTGTCGCGTTTCGGGAAAACCCCGAGCTTCGCAGAGGATTACCAGCAGTTCTCGACCGTCTCGAAGAGTCCCTCAAGGGTCTTTCCGATAACGGTGAGAGGCAGGCTTTTGACTGTCCCCTCCTGGAGAAGGGAAAGTGCATGGTCCACAACATAGCCAAGCCGGTGGGCTGCCTGGCCTGGCATCCCAGGCAGTACAGCGATCCCGAGGGGGAGTACGGGTTTACCGGGAAGGGCTGGGCGGCCTTTTCCTCCAGGGACGGCCTCAACGACAAGTACCTGGGTCCGGATTGGAAGCTGCGAGTCATTCCGCTCTGGCTGAAGAGGGTGTTTTCCCGAGAGCTCAACTACAGGGCTCGCTCGGCGGAGGCCGGGGGGGCGGGTACCCGGCGAAACCGGGGCGGGAAAAACAGGGGACGGAACTGAACCGCGGGGGTACGAAGGGGGCGAGGTCTGAAGAAGGCGTCCTGGTTTGAGCGGACGGTAAGCGCGGGAGCGCTTACTTTCTACTCCTGGACTTCTTACCCCAGCGCTTTTCTTTTCCACGGGCGGGCAGAGAGCCGTGGTTGGCCCGTTTGCTGCGCCAGCTGAGTTTTCCGTTACGCTTGCGATGTGCCATTGCTACCATCCTGTNCGGCTGCGAATAAGGGNNCGAGACTAACAGTCACCGGGCTCCGCGACAAGTACATTCTCCTTTCCTGAAAGCCCGATATACATGATCTTCGGAACTTACCCTTTTTCATGCGAGAAGCTTGCTTGTCAACGGAGCGTCCAATCGTGCAGAATTCCGGGCGTCAGCGAGGTGATGAGGCATTTTTAACCCCTCCTGAGCATTTACCTGCGAGTGAAACGTATAGAAAGCGAGCTCTTCATGATGGAAGAATTTCGAGTTTCCGCGGTCCAGATGGACGTGCGCCTCGGAGAAAAGGATGCCAATCTCGAGCGCATGGATTCCTTCGCCCGGCTCGCGGTCTCAGAGGGNGCCGCCCTGGTCGTTTTTCCGGAGTGCTCACTGACCGGCTATTGTTTCGAGTCGCGCGAAGAGGGATCCGAGTTCGCCGAGCCGGTTGGAGGTCCCGCTGTAGAGTCCATGACGGGGCTCTGCCGGGAGCTGGATATTCTTACGGTCTTCGGTTTTCTCGAGAGCGAGGGGGACAGCCTCTACAATTCCCTGGCCCTTGTCGGGCCGGATGGCCTGCTCGGCAGCTACCGCAAGGCCCACCTGCCGCATCTGGGTATCGATCATTTCGTTGACCGGGGAGACAACCTCACCACCGTACACGAGACGCCGCTGTGCCGCCTTGGAATGAATATCTGCTACGACGGGGCTTTTCCGGAGAGCGCTCGCCTGCTCGCTCTCGCTGGAGCCGACCTCGTGGTGCTGCCGACCAACTGGCCTCCCGGCGCCGAAGAATTCGCCAGCTACGCGATCAACACCCGCGCGCTGGAGAACGCCATGTACTACCTTTCGGCCGACAGGGTGGGAGAGGAACGGGGCTTTCGCTTCATCGGATTGTCGCGCATCTGTGATGTACACGGAAGAAACCTGGCCGAGGCGGATGGCGAGTCCGAGATGGTTCTGACGGCTGCCATCGATCCCGNCCAGGCCCGCTGCAAGCGGATCGTCAGGGTTCCGGGCAAGCACTGGATCGATCGCATGGCGGACCGTCGNCCNGAGCTCTATGGNCCGCTGGCTGGGGAAGACCCTCGGGCGGAAAATTGAGATCTTTTAGATGTCGACCTTGATCCGGGNTCTGGGAGACCACAGACTTCCCGAATGAAGAACGAAGCGGAGAAGATATTCGAGGCTCTTGGTGACAGCGGTCGGCTCACCGTGTTGACCGGCGCCGGGATCAGCGCCGAGAGCGGCATCTCCACCTTTCGCGACAGCGGCGGTCTCTGGGACCAATATGAGATCGAGGATGTGGCGACACCCGAGGCCTACGCGGCGAATCCATCCCTGGTGCAGGACTTTTACAATATGCGCCGAGCCCACCTGGGAACCGTTCAGCCCAACGCCGGGCACCGAGCGTTGGTCCGCCTCGAGGAGCTTCTCGGCGACCGCTTTACGCTGATTACCCAGAATGTCGATGACCTGCATGACCGTGCCGGCTCCCGCCGTCTTCTTCATATGCATGGCGAGCTCTACAAGGCCAGGTGCGCTGACTGCGGCGTGGCGGTTGAGTGGCGTGCGGATATCTCCCTGGATGACCGCTGTGAGAGCTGCTCCGGTTCGATGCGGCCGCATATCGTCTGGTTTGGCGAGCTGCCCTTGTACCTGGAGAGGGAAATTCCGGAGGCCTGCGGTGATAGCGCGGTCTTCTTCAGCATAGGAACCAGCGGCATGGTCTATCCCGCCAACACGCTGGNCTCGCAGGTGAAGGCGCGCGGAGGGTTCTGCGTCGAGATCAACCTNGAGAAAACCGCCGGCCAGGGTGTTTTCGATCTCCAGATCGAGGGCAAGGCAGGGGAGACCCTTCCTCTCCTGATCGCGGNGCTGGAGGCCCTTCTGTGAGCCTGGGCNACCTCCAGGGGATGTATTCGGACCTGTCGTTTTTTGTCGAAATGAGCGTTGGGATCTGTGGTCTCGGACTCCTGGTGCATACAATACGGGAGGTTTGTGGGCGGTGCCTGCTGTGTATCGTTGAGGCGCCATGATGATTCTCCGGGGAGGTTTGCCCCGGCCTGGACTTGGAAAAATATGAAACGCAAAATACTGACAGGTATGGTTCTCGCGATCGCGATCGTGGGGATCATCACGTTCTTTTTCTTGAGAGATTCCGGCAGTGGTGATTACGTCCTGGGGGGCGTTGACCAGCAGGACCCTGGAGTCGAGTCCGCGGCTGAGACCGCAGGGCCAGGGGCCGGTGAAAAGCCCGGGGCCGAGACTTCGGGGGAGACCGGCGAAGAAGAAGAGACGGCCGGGGAGGAAGAGGAAGCTACCCAGCCGCTCCTGGTCGGGAGAGTGGTTGGCGAGGGGCAGGGAATAGCCGGAGCCAACGTGCGGCTCTATTCGACCGGAGAGATCGAGGTTCTCATGAACCGGGTAGAGCGCATCGTTCCCCAGGGGGGACAGATGCCGGACATACCGGCTCTGCTCGAGGCGGTGAGGGGCGAGCTCGAGCGGTTCAGGACAATGGGAACGGTGGTTACGACCGATGATGCCGGCCGGTTCGAGCTGCTCGAGGGCGCCCCCGGAGGCTACTTCATCCTGACCATAGCCGATGGCTGGATCTTCAAGTACGGGGACGTGGTCAGCATTGACCCTGAGAGAACAGCCGAGGTCACTATCCAGCTGGAGCGCGGCAGCAGGATCAGCGGCCGGGTCGTCTCGACCTCGGGCCTGGGCATTCCCGGGGCTACCGTTGTCGCGGAGTACAGACCGCCCGGTCTCCCCGGGGTCGGCAAGATCGTTGGCCGCGTGCTTCGCATGGTCAACGGAGAGTTTCTGAAGGGTCCCTTCTCTGCGGTCACGGCAGAGGGTGGNGGCTTTTCGCTCGACTCCCTGCCGCCGGGCCTCTACGACCTGGCTGCCAGCACGATCGAGGGTGTCGAGAGTCGCCTCGAGATGGTCCAGAGCGGGACCGATGGAGCGGTCGTGGTTCTCGGCGGACCGGCCACCCTGCGCGGCTTCCTGGTCGATGATGATGATCTCCCGGTCGGGGGCGTGGTCATCGACCTCGAGCCCATCGAGGAGCGGATCAGTCTTCCTCCGATGGCGGCCGGCTTCAGCGACCTCGCCAACACCTTCAATCATTACATGGGCTATNTGCCCGAGAAGACCCTCTCGAGNNCCGATGGCAGCTTTATCTATCGCCANCTGGGNGCCGGGAAGTANCGCCTGAGNATNCAGCAACCCGGCCTNCTGCCGACNGTGAAGGAGGCGACGGTCGATTGGGAGGAGAATGTTTCGATCGGCCTGGTCAGGGTCAANCGCGGGAAGAAGATCTCGGGCATCGTNCGCTCCGAGACGGGCGNTCCGCTCGCGGGGGCGACCGTTATCGCCTCGCCCGAGAGCAGCAACTTCCTGACCATGGGCTCGATGATGAATGATTTTGCCACCGGGCGCCTGCAGGTNGACACCGGCGCCGACGGCACCTTCTCCGTTACCGGGCTGCGCCGCAAGCGCTACAAGCTGAACGTCACCAAGCAGGGCTTTGCGCCCGCCAGCAAGAAAAGCATCATGGCCGGCGCCGAGGAGCCGGTCGAGCTGGTCCTCGTCACTGGACTNACGGTCAAGGGCCGGGTGCTGNTCGCCGGCAAGGACAAGCCCCTGGCTGGAGCGAGGGTGGAGGCCCGGGGAGTGAGAACCGTTTCCGACGACGATGGTTATTTCGTCCTCGAGGGCGTCATCCAGCGTGATCCTGATGAAGAAGGCTTCGGTCCTTTTGGCGGAAATGGAGGCGGCTTCGGCGGGCGNCCCCGTGGACGGCCACGGCAAGCCGAGNCCGGGGATGAGGATGAAGATGAAGAGCCCGAATCCCGCGCCGACCTGGACTTCAGCGTCACCGCCAGGATGAAGGGCTACGGCGGCAGGCGGGTTGAGCTTCTCTTCGCCGATGTACCCGACCTGGTCGAGCTCGAGCTTTCCCCTGCCCCTGCGATTGCAGGGGTCGTCTACGATCCGGAGGGCAACCCCGCTCCGGCCGCCCTCGTGCGGCTGAGCTATCCCTTCCCCGAGGAATTGGAGAGCCTGGGATTTTTTGATACCAGCATGATCTTCAAGGCGGTCACGGTCAGTGATCGCAACGGGCGCTTCAGCTTCAGTGATTTTTCCTCTTCGGAAGACAGCGAGTATCGAATGATCGCCGATCACGTTTCCTACGCGCGCGGCTATTCGGAGACCTTCTCCTATTCCCCCGAGTTTGATCCCGACCAGCTGGTAGAGATCCGGCTCGAGGCGGGCGGCGAGATCGCGGGGCTGGTCACCAGCGGTGGGCAGCCCGTGGCCGGGGCGACCCTGCGCCTGCGGCGGCGGAGCCTCAGGGAGAGATCAACCCAGGAGCAGATGTTCACCAATATGCTCGGGCTGCCCAAGGGCGGCGAGGAGGCCCGGACCAACTCCAAGGGCGAGTATTCCTACAGCAACGTCGGTATCGGTCAGTACACGATCAGCGCGGAGGTCTCCGGCTTCAAGGAGTCCTCCGAGGAGGAGGTGGTGATCGAGGGCGGCGACAGCAAGGCGATCGACTTCGACCTCGATCCGGGCGGAAGCATCTCGGGGACGGTTCTCGATGCCGTCGGCACGGTGCTCGCNGGCGCCAAGGTTCGCCTGCTGAAGCTGGAGAACCAGCCCGAAGGCTTCCGACGGGCCCAGAAGTACTTCGGCGGCTCCTACAAATCGACGGTTACCGAGGATGACGGCACCTTCAGNATCGATGGGCTTCCCGAGGGNGCCTATTCGGTTATCGCGGAGAAGGGAGGCTATCGCCAGGAGGAGCTGGAAGGAGTGAGCCCGGGNGATGATGGCGTCCGGATCGTTCTTGTTCTCTCCGCCGCGCTTCTCGGGCGGGTCACCGACCAGGCCACCGGCNCGCCGCTGACGAGCTTCCGGCTCACGCTCCAGCATGAGGGCTCCTCCAGCAGGTTCCCCTGGGGCGGCTCGCGCGAGATCAACGACCCGGACGGACGTTTCAAGNGNGAAGATCTCGAGCCGGGGCGCTACGAGGTCAAGCTGCGAGCGGCGGGCTACGTTTCCTTCTCCACCGAGCTGGATATCGTCCAGGGCGAGCGCCTGGAGCAGAATTTCTTCCTGGTCCGGGCCGGCCGCCTGGGCGGAGTGATCACCGACCAGGCCACCGGCACGCCCNTGCGCGGAGCCTTCGTCAAGCTTGTCCCCGACACNCGTCCGCTGTCGGCTCAGAAGCCGGCGACGGAGAAGGGCATCTCGAAGGTGGGTGAGTCGGCCGAGGCCGAGACGGTTGACGAGGCGAAGGAGCGCGAGGAAGATACCCGCGCAATGTTCGATTACTACAACAATACGAATCTCGGCGGCGCTGAAAAGACGGCGGCGGATGGGAGCTTTCTCATCGATACGGTTCCCTCGGGCCCCCAGAGAGTCCTCGTCAGCCATCCGGACTATGTGCAGTTTGAGGGCCGGGTCGAGGTCGCTCTCGGTGACGCGGTAGAGATGCAGTTCAGCCTTTCGCCGGGAATGCATATTTCCGGCCAGGTCCAGGATGAGGCAGGAGAGGCTCGCAGGGGAATCGTTGTCTTTATTCGCGGGGCAACCGAGNACAACCGGTTNGTGCGCAAGGCCGANACCACCGATGCGGANGGGAGCTTCAGGATCGANGGGATCGCCTCCGGCCGCTACAGGGTGTTTGCCGTCGTACGCGGAGGCGGAGCGCGCTCCGAGCCGCAGGTCATCGACCTCGCGCGCAGCAAGGATGATTTCCAGCTGGTCCTGCCGGGTTCGAACCGCTGATCCGCGGCGGAGGCCGCAGGCGAGTACAGGAATGACCGACGAGGATACCCAAGCAGCCGAGCCGCCCCGTTCCGCGCTCGAGCCNCCCGCGGGAGACCCCACCTCGATCTTCGAGGCCTTTCGCGGTGTCCACTCNACCGAGCTGCTGACCGCGGCCGTGGCCCACTTCGAGATCTTNTCCAGGCTTGAGGGAGGCGCCCTGGATGCCGCCGAGCTGAGGGAAATGATCGGGTTGGGCGAGCGGCCCTTCGTCGTCCTGTCTACCGCATTGAAGGCCATGGGGCTGCTCGCCGCCGGTTCCGCGGGAGAGCTCGAGTTGACGTCCCTGGCGCGGGAGCACCTTCTCGAGGGGCGTGATTTTTATGTCGGAGACTATGTTCGGCTGGCCGCCGACAANCCCTCCGTTCTCGCGATGGTGGATAGCCTTCGAGCCGACCGTCCGCGAGGCAGCGATCCTGAAGAGGGAGGGGCGGCCTACATCTACCGGGACGGGATCAAGTCTGCTATGGAGGACGAGGAGGCGGCGCGTTTCCTGACCATGGCGCTGGCCGGCAGGGCGGCTAACGTGGCGCCGCTCCTGGCGCGGGCGGCCTTGCTGGAGGGCAGCAAGCTCCTGCTCGATGTAGCCGCCGGCAGCGGGATCTACAGCGCCGCGCTGCTGCAGGCCAATCCCGGCCTGCGGGCCATCGCCTGGGAACGCCCGGAGGTCGTCAAGGTGGCGCTCGAGCTTGCCGGCGAATACGGTCTCGGCGACCGGCTGGAATGCGTCAGCGCGGACATGTTCGTCGACGAGGTTCCTCCGGGGGTTGACGCCATTCTCCTGTCGAACGTTCTGCACGATTGGGATGTTCGAGAATGCCGCGAGCTGGTGACTCGCCTGGCGGCGGCCCTGCCTCCGGGGGGGAAGCTGCTGGTGCACGATGTTTTTCTCAACGATGAGCTCGATGGCCCGCTGCCGATCGCCCTCTATTCGGCGGCGCTCTTTTCGCTGACGGAGGGACGGGCCTATTCAGCGGCTGAGTATCGCTCCTGGATGGAAGAGGCGGGGCTCCAGCCGGGCGAGATCACTCCTACGCTGGTTCATTGCGGAGTCCTTGCGGGCGTAAAGGTCTGAGACTCTCATTACAGACCCCGCGCGCAAAGCAGCGGTGTTGCTCTCAATATGCGTCGAGCGGTACGGAAGTACGGCGGGGGCCGTTACTTGCGCTTTTCGACGTGCCAGGTGTGCTTGCGCAGCCTGGGGCAGTATTTCTTCAGACGAAGCTTCAGCCCGCGACGGCGAGAGACGAGGTAATTGCGTTGCCCGCTTTCCTCGCAAGTCAGCCAGACCTGTTCAACTCGTTCTTTCTTCTTGGCCATTTCCGTCTCCAGAAGCTTTATTCAAACAGAAGAGCATAATGCCCCGGGCACCTTGATGCAACGCCCGGTTGGTAAAACTGGCAGGAGAATATGAGCCGGGGGCGGGGTGAAACCAACCCCTCATGTTCCGAAAATCCGCTCCGGGAGGCTAATTTGCGACGAAATTCACCAGGCTGTCGGGTACGGCGATGACCTTTCGGACGGTGAGTCCCTCGAGAGCCTCTACGACGGCGGGGTCCTGGCGGGCGAATTCCTCGAGGCCTTCGGCATCGAGGCCCGCGGGCACGCTGATGCGGGCGCGGATCTTGCCCATCACCTGGATCGCGACCTCTACCTGGTCTTCGACCAGGAGGCTTGCATCCGCCTCGGGGAACGGCTCGTAGGCGAGGCTGCCGGAGTGGCCAAGCTTTTCCCAGAGCTCCTCGGCAAGATGGGGAGCGAAGGGGGCGATCATCTTCACCAGGCTCTCGGCGGTCCCGGCAGGGATGCTGTCGATCCCGGTGAGGGCGTTGTTGAGCTCGATCATCTTCGCTATGGCGGTGTTGAAGCCGAGCGAGTCCATGTCCGCGCGAACGCCGGCTATGGTCTTGTGCAGTTTTTTCTGCAGCTCGCCATCAGCCGGTTCGGAAGAGACCCTGAGCTCGCCGCTCTCCTCGTCGACAAGATTTCTCCAGAAGCGCTGGAGGAAGCGATGGGAGCCGATGATGTCGCGAGTGTTCCAGGCCTTGGACGCCTCGAGCGGGCCCATGTACATCTCGTAGAGCCGCAGCGTATCGGCGCCAAAATCGGCGCAGATCTCATCGGGAGTGACAGCGTTCTTGAGGCTCTTGCCCATCTTGCCGAATTCCCGGTTCACCGGTTTTCCATCGTGAAAGAACGAGCCTTCTTTTTCTTCGACCTCCGAGGCCTCGACGTAGATGCCGCGCTCGTCGGTAAAGGCCGCCGCCTGGACATAGCCCTGGTTGAAGAGCTTGTGGAAGGGCTCCGGAGTGGAGACGTGACCGAGATCGAAGAGTAGCTTGTGCCAGAAGCGCGAGTAGAGCAGGTGCAGCACCGCGTGCTCGGCCCCGCCGACATAGAGGTCGACGCCGCCGATCCTGGAGGTTCCGGCATCGTAGCTCGCGGGCCGGGCCTCTTCTTCCTTGCCGCTGAGCATCCAGTAGCCTTCGGTCTCTTCCGCGGCGTAGCGCTCATCGTTATCCGGGTCCAGGTACCTGAGGTAGTACCAGCAGGAGCCGGCCCAGTTTGGCATGGTGTTCAGCTCTCGCTGGTAATCTCTTCCATCGATGGAGGCAGTAGCCCAGTCTTTCGCGCGGGCCAGGGGAGGCTTGGGTTGCGAGTCCGGATCCTCATCCACCTCGGGCTTGTAATCTTCCATCTCCGGGAGCTCGAGCGGCAGGTCCGAATCTCGCAGGCCGATCGGCGCTCCATCGCTGTCGTAGATGATGGGGAAGGGCTCGCCCCAATAGCGCTGCCGGCTGAAGAGCCAGTCGCGCAGCTTGTAGTTGATCGTGCCGCTGCCGAGGCCGTTCTCTTCAAGCCACCCGGTGATCTTGTTTTTCGCGGCAGGTGTCTCGAGACCGTCGATGATACCGGAATTGACCGCGGTGCCATGGCCCGTAAAGGCCTCTCCTTCCGCTATTTCAGCCCCGGAGGGGGTCTTGACGACCTCGATGATCGGCACCTCGAACTGGGTGGCGAACTCGAAGTCGCGGGTGTCGTGGGCCGGCACGGCCATGATGGCCCCGGTTCCGTAGCCCATCAGGACGTAGTCGGCGATGAAGATCGGAACCCTCTCTGTGGTGACGGGATTGACCGCCCAGGCGCCGATGAAGACGCCGGTTTTTTCTTTCTCTTCCATCTGGCGCTCGATATCGGTCTTCGAGTCGGCATAGTCCTTGTAGGCCGCCACCATCTCCGCCGGGCTGGCGGCCTCCGCCGGCCGGCCGGGGAATTGTCCCCGCCAGGACTCCGGAACAGAGTCGTCATATTGATCGGCGGTCAGCCTGTCAACGAGCGGATGCTCAGGCGCCAGGACCAGGTAGGTCGCTCCGTAGAGGGTGTCGGGGCGGGTGGTGAAGACCCTGATGGCGAGCTCTTCGGGGGGAGAGCCGCCGGGCCAGCCGGATGAGACGCGCGCNTCGAGCCAGNNGCCGGCCGCGTCCGCGGANTCGCCGCCGNCCGGGTCGATTCCGAGGAAGTCCACCTCGGCGCCCTCGCTGCGTCCGATCCAGTTGCGCTGCATGAGCTTGATNGGCTCCGGCCAGTCCAGGTCCGCGAGATCATCCAGGAGCCGTTCGCAATAGGATGTGATCCGCANCATCCACTGCCTGAGAGGCCGCTTGTAGACCGGCATGTTGCCTCNCTCGCTGCGGCCCTCGGCNGTGACNTCTTCNTTGGCGAGGACNGTTCCCAGGCCTGGGCACCAGTTGACGGGAATCTCCGCNACGTAGGCCATCCGNCGTNCGTTGANGATCGCCGCGCGCTCCTGCTCATTGAGCTCCTGCCATTTNCCGCCCCCGGGATTGCTCTCTNCGNCGNCGGGNTNGATGCGTCCGGATTCAAGCTCCTCGATGAGCTCGGNNATGGGNCGCGCGCGGTCAAGCTCTTCGTCATACCAGGAGTTGAAGATCTGGAGGAAGATCCACTGNGTCCACCTGTAGAAGGACACATCGGTGGTCGCGACGGANCGNCGCGGATCGTGGCCGAGCCCGAGGCGGCGCATCTGCGCCTTCATGGTGGCAATATTCGCCTCCGTCGTGATCCGNGGATGCTGCCCGGTCTGGATGGCGTATTGCTCCGCNGGCAGCCCGAAGGCATCGTAGCCCATGGGATGCAGAACGTTGCAGCCCTGCATCCTCTGGTAGCGGGCGTAGATNTCTGTCGCGATATAACCCAGCGGGTGTCCGACATGCAGCCCTACGCCGGAGGGGTAGGGGAACATATCCATGATGAATTTCTTCGGCCGGGCGGGGTCAAAGCCCTCCTCTCCCGGGTTGGGCGCGTGGAAGGTTTCTTCCCGTTCCCAGTAATCCTGCCACTTCCCTTCGAGCTTCTGCGCCATGAGCGCGTTGTAGCGGTGCGGGTATTCGTTGCCGGTTTCCGTCTGTTCTGCTTCGCTCATACCGATTTTATCCGGAAGATACGGTCCTCAGGCTCCGCCACCAGGTCTTTTTAACGCGTTTCAGGGCAGCTTTTGAGATGGACTAAAAAAGATGCCCCCGATTGGCCGATTATCCTAACACGGGGCCGAATCATGGCAAGNAGAGGGACCTTTCCTTTCTTNTCCAGGCGNGTTTTNCGGGCCGTGGGCCATTAAATTTTGGATGCTTGTGTTTTTGCTGTAGGCTGAAAGATATGCCGATTTATGAATACACCACTTCGGGCGAGGGCTGCGAGTATTGCGAGGTGTCCTTCGAGCTCTTCCAGGGGATCAACGACGAGGCCCTGGAGACCTGTCCTTGCTGCGATGAGCCGGTTCGAAAGCTGATTTCCGGCTTCATGGTCGGCAAGGGAGACCCTCTGCGTCCCTCCAANCTCGACTCAAAGGGCTTTACCCAGTACAAGCGAATGGGTAAGGGCTATTACGAGAAGACNGCCGGTCCCGGCCCGAACGCCATCGCCGATGGNGGTTCCTGANCCCGCTCCCGGGCTCTACNGATGNTTTCCCGCTGCCGGTATCCCGCGAGATTAGTTGAATATTCCCTTACTCCGTCTGCGTCTCACAGGGTAGAGATGCGGTATCAAAGCAGCTAGAACGGCGGCGCTGCCGGTGTTTTCAACTCCAGGAGGCCAGGGTGACGGGCGAAGACAATAGAGCGCTTGCGCGGCGGAAGTGGCTGGCCTGGGCTGCAGTGCTCGCGCTGGTCCTGTTNGCCCTCTTCGTCGGCGCGCCTCTCTTCCTCGGCCCTGGCGATGACGATGCGGGCGCCGGCGATTCCGGACACGGAGCGATCAGTGTTCCGGCTGACGGTCCGGCAGCCGGGGCGGGAGCTTCCGGGCAGGNAGCCGGGTCGGCGCTGGCAGNGGATGCGGTCACGCCCGTGGGCGGCGAGGGCNGGGAGAACGCTGGGGCGGGCTCGGCGGCTACAGTCGATGCTGCGATTCCCTCCCTTGGCGAGGCTGCTGTTCGAAGAGATGGTGATGAGACAAACGCGACCCGGGGTTTCATTNTTGATGCCGTCAGCGGCGACCCGGTGGCTGGTGCGAATGTGCGGTTGAGCTGGTTTCACGGTTCGACAGCGCTTTCGCGGGCAGGCCTCTCTCCGCTGGCTGCGGTGATTCGCCAGACGGCCGGGGATGGAAGCTTCAGGTTTCCCGAGGTTGACCCCGAAGACCCGCGCCTGCGGGCGCATGTCCAGATCAACCATCCCGGGTATTCTCCCGAGGTCTGCGTTCTGCATGGCCGCCAGGATTCCCGCGGCCGCTGGACAAAGGCCGAGGTCGCGGGGGATACGCCCGACCTGGTCGTCCTGGGCGGGCTCGCCGGCGGGCCGGGGACCGGCAATCGCATCGAGTTTTATATTCGTCGTACGCTGACGGTTCCCCTGACGATCCTGGCTCCCAATGGGGGCGGGCTGTCCCACGCGCCCCTGGCTGTCAGGCCCTGGGTTGATGATCATTCCTTCCTGGACGAGCCCGAGCTCGAGATCACCTGGAGCGGCCGCCTCGTGCGTCCCGGTCCGTGGCGGGTGCTCTTTACCGATGAGCGGGGTTCGCTCAGGCTGCCCTTCTCCGAGACTCCCTGGGAGCTCGAGCTTCTCCACCCGCTCTTTTTTCTTCACGGAGCTCGCCAGCCTGGCTACCCCGAGACGATCGGTCGGCAGCGGATCCTGTTCCAGGATGCCCAGGGGCTCATCCTCGAGGCGGAGCAGGGCTACCTGGCCGGTCATCGGCTGATCGATCTCGATGGCAGACCTCTTGGAGAGTGTGAGCTGGAGGTGGAATTGGAGGGAATGCCGGCGCTTCGAACCCGGACCGATGCGAATGGGTGGTTTGAGCTGGGGATTCATCCCTTCCCTCACCCCCTGCCGCTGCTCAGCCTCACCAACCGCCGAGCCGGCCGTCTGACGGTTCTCTCTCCGCGGTATTGGAATCGGTCCATGGATATCGCCCTGCCGCTGCAGGAGCCGGAGCTTGTCCTGGAGGCGCGTCCGGCCGGGTTCCTGCGCTTTCGCCTGGTCTCGGGTGACGCAGAGACGCGCACCCCGGTCGCCCCGGACAGCCTGCGGTCTACCCTGGACATGTCGCTGATGCGGCTGGGCGCCAATGGAGAGGTCTCCTATTGCGGGATCCTGCCTCCTGCCGGGAGCCTGGTGGGCATCCTCCAGTCCGGCTACCTGCCGTTCTCGGTTCTGCTCCCTGACCGCTCACCGCTTGCGCGAGGCGCGGCTCTTGACCTCGGTGAGCTCGCGCTCGCGCGCGGCTGGACCCGCGAGGTTCAGCTGCGGGGGGCGNGNGCCGAGGCTCTCTCGAGCGCCCGCCTGTCGGTCAGCCGGATCGCCGAGGTGCCGGCCGGCCTCGATGGGCTGGAGGTTCATCGCTACGAGCCCGGCGCCGATGGGCGCGTGAGTATCGGGGGNCTTCAGCATGGCGAGTACCTGNTGTCGGTNGATGGTCCGCTGCTTCAGTCGTTCTCNGCAGNCGCNACGATCTTCGAGGAGAATCTGGANGAGCCCCTCGGNCTTCCGTTGCAGCTGAGCGATGAAGAGGTGGTTTCCGTCTCGGGACTCATTGGCGGCCTGGGGCCTTTTGAGACCCGTGGGGTGACGGTGGTGGAGAGGTACTTCATCTCCGGCCGNGAGGAGCCCCTGGCGATGCCGCCGTATCCTCTCTCGAGCGCAGGCGTCTTCGGAAGCATTCGCAAGCTGAGGGGAGTCGAGGCGGTCGAGGTGACGATCTGTACGACAACGGAGAGGGGCGAGCAGGCCTTTCGGTCGCGAGGAGAGGGTCCACCGGACTTTGATTTCGGCGAGCTTCGGCTTCGCCGTCCGCCCCATGCCGTTCTGGAGTTCTTTACCCCGGGNTACCCGGTGGTNCCGCCCCCGCTGAATCTCGGTCTCGAGGGCGAGGCNGGCAGCGAGGTCTCGGCCCGCATGAGGCTTTCAGGCGATCTTCTCATGATCGACAANCTGCGAATGGGCCGCTATGTCCTGCGCTGGAAAGGTATCGACGGTGAGGAGGAGAGCTTTCTCTTNGAGGTGCGCAATAAGTTCGGCGGCGAGATCCGCGGCCGGGTTGAGAGAAGGCTGCTGCCCCGGGAAGCTCTCGAGATCGACATCGTTGACAGCCGCGGGGCGAGAATCGAGACCGCAAGGGTGATCCAGGAAGAGACCCTGCTGCCGCCGGGCCTCGGGCCGGGCCACCCGGCGCTCGAGAACAGGTTCTTCGTCACGGTGAAGACGCGTGAGGAGACGAGCTTCTCGGTGGAGGCCGACGGCTACCTGCCGGCCTTTGTCACGGTCCCCCCGGGGGAGGTCGTCCCGCGCAGGATCGTTCTCTACAGGAACGACACCCGGGTGATGGGCAGGGTGCTCGATACAGGCGGCGAGCCCTTCACCGGCATCCTCGAGATCGACTGGACCCCGCGGACTCCGGCGCTGATTCGATATGGGCAGCCGATTGTCGTGGAGGTGTTGAATGGGCGCCTGCAGGCGGAGGGCCTGCTGCCGCAGCCGCGCGATTTTATCTTTCGGCCGAAGGGCTCGAGCAGCTTTCTCCGCCGCCGGCTCGCGCTTCCCGAGGAGCGCAGGCTGGTTGATCTCGGCGTTGTACGCCTGGGCGAGACGCGGACGTTGAAGGGCTTCGCGTATCTTCCCGATGGCCGACCCGCTCCCGGCGCCGTGGTGGCGCTCATGCCGATTGACAGGGCCTACCGCTATCCCGGGGTCGATCCGATTGATCTGGCGCGCCTGGAGTGGAAGACGAAGACGGATGAGCAGGGGGCCTTTGAGCTGGGAGAGCTGCCGCTGGTTCTGCCCCCGCGCTGGGCCCTGGTTGCCCGGCTGGCAGGTTTCTCCGACAGCATCGAGGAGGACCCGGTATTCGAGCAGGTCTCGCGCGAGCTGGTGCTCGCCCCGGAGACGGTGATCGAGTTGAACATCGGCTACGTCAACAAGCCNGGGGGAGACCACNACGCCTTCGCGCTCGAATTCCAGGCGGACCCCGCNGATCCCGGCTCCCGGGTCGACCTGGGAGAGCTGCCGCCGGAGTTCTACGGTCTCCACAGATTCGAGGGAGTGCGCCCCGGACAGTACAGGGTGAAGTGGGGGCTCCGTGACGCCTATGAGCCGGTTCCGCCGGCCTGGGAGGATGTTTTTCTTCCCGTGGGAGGGCTGGCGCGGCTCAACTTTGTCGTCGAGGGACTTGTCGTTCGCGGCCGGGCGGTATTGAACGGCCTGCCGGTTGAGAAAGGCTGGGTCATCCTGACGCACAACCCGGGGGAGAATGGAGGAGCGCGCGTCGGGCGGGTGCTCGATGGCGAGTTCGAGATGGTTGATCCGCCGAACGCGCTTCGCGCCTGGGCCGCCGTCATTCCCGAGGAGAAGGACCAGGCGCGACAGAATATTTACCGCGGCGAGGCGCTGCCGGTCGAGGTGAAGAACTACCGGGCCTCTGTCCGCGCCGGCTTTCTCGAGGTGTCGAGCGCCGGCTACGACATCAGGCTCGAGCTCGGCAAGGACCTGCTGCTGCGCAATCCCGGCTCCACCCTGAGCTTTGATCACTGGGAATGGGATGGAAGACGCTTTCGAGACGTGGAGGATGCCGAGCTGATTGAATCCAGCCGGATCACCTTCGGGNTGCTGCTGCCCGGCTCCTACCGGTTTACGATTCGCAGCGAGACGGGCTCGGTCCTGCGCCAGTTTACCGTACCCCTCAAGGGCGCGGACGTCATTCTTCCGATCCGCTGAGGCCCGCTGAGGGCTGCCAGCTCTCATCAAAGAAGCCCGCGGTCTTCGCCTTGCGNCCGTAAATTTTCCCCTCGTCCAGGGAGATGACGGCATAGTCGCCGCGGCGGGGGAAGAGGTAGGCGTTCGTGCCTCTGAACTCCCGCTCACCGAAGCTATGCCCGCTGTTGATGACCACGTAGTGCTCGGGATCTTTAGGGTTCGGNTAGATGAGCATGGGAAGATGGGAGCCGGGATCGAAGGGGCCGGCCCCGGCGACCTTCAGCTTATCGCTATCCCATTCCAGCACGGCGGGGATCTCGGCCAGGAGCTCGGCGATCAGGGAGTTGCTGCCCGGGTCGCCAAACAGGATGAGATGGGTTCCGGCCTTCCCGAGCCGGACCTTGCGGTCTTCGATGGTCCGGATGTCGCCGCGCAGCCATTTTGGGAATTCCTTTTCCAGTCTCTCGAGCTCCTCGAGCGCCCCGGCGTGGGCTCTCGGATGCATGGGCTTGCCGGTGGGGCGCACACAGAGGAAGGAACCCATAAAGGCGTCGTCGATCGGTCCCTGCAGCCCGTGTTTTTTTTCAAACGACCTGCCTCCCGGGTTGGTCACGAGTCCCGGCAGCCAGCGTCCCTCGACAAGCTGGAAGGTCAGCGCCTTCGTCCTGGAGGCCTTCTTCAGCTTCAGTTGCTGCCCATCGAGCTCGATGCCGGCCAGCTTCCATGGAGGGGAGAGGCTCAGCCGGGAAATATTCTTCGTCGAAAGCACGAGGAGGCTCTTTTCTTTTTTGTAGACCGCCCGGACTTCAGCTCTCGCCAGGTGTTTTTTGAGGCCTTCGACCTGCAGCCAGCGGCAGCGGTTGTAGCGCGTCGTGTAGGTGACGAAGCGAAGCTCTTCGGGTTCAGCAGGCCGGGCCTCGAGCTGCTTCCTGATGAAGGCCGCCGAGATTTTTCGACTCTCTGGATGAAATCTGTGCCCGGACTTCGGGCCGACGAGGAAGACCGCCCGCAGGCCAGCCGCTCCATCCGATGGGATTTCATCCAGCTTCCAGTTGAGGCCATCCTTGTTGAAACGGAAGCCGCCTGATAGCAAGGCCTCGCGGATATTGACCGAGGCCTGCAGCTGCTTGTCGAGTTCGCCGCCATAGCCTATGGTCGGCACGTTGAAGGCGTTGAGGGAGTAGTCAACCGCGTCGTAGATGTGCAGGGCCTTTCTGTGGTGGAGCGGCACCTCCTTGAGCCGGGCGTAGCGGATGGTGTCGCTGAAGCCGGCGCCCGCCTCTACCGCTCCCCACCTGCCGGGATCGTGGAGCCCGATATGCCAGGCGCCCGCGCCGCCCATCGAGAAGCCGCGCAGGACGATCCTGGCGGGATCGATNCGGTACTGGCGCTCGACCGATGCGAGNGCCTCGTAGACGTCAACCTCGCCTGCCCAGCGGTAGGCGTTGTTGGTCCTGCCGAAGACATGCAGCTCGAGGTGCTTTCTCGTCGGAGGCGCGGGGGAGTCGTGCTTGGCGAGAAAGCTGACCTCGCTGAGGCGGCCGTTGCGNCCNTGNAGNACCAGGTCGAGGCGCNGGGGGGTCTTNCCATCGTAGTCCTTCGGTAGGACCANGCCGTAGGGCTGGACGCTGCCGTCGATTTTTGAGCGGTAGGCGCGCGCGAGGCGACCGGTAGCTTTCAGCCAGGGGGCCTTTCCTTTCTCAAGCGCCGCGGCACGTTCGAGACCGACATCGAGAACCTTCAGCGCCTTNNNNANGTAGCTCTTGTCGTAGAACTCTTCAGGGTAGCGCANCAGCCACTCGGCCGCCTTGGCGTAGATCTCCACATCGAGGAAGCGGTCCTCCGGGATCCGGATCACCGCNGCCCTTTTCCAGAGCTTGTCGAGGCTTTCCCGCAGCTTTTCGAGCCTCCCTCTGATCTTTCCGAGCTCTTTTTCGGTCGGGACATAGGGCTCCGCGGCGCTGGCCCAGCGGCCTGGAAGGCCGGCGAGTACGCATAGCAAGAGGAAGACGGAGCCGGGAAGGGCAAGCAGGCGCTTCCCGGCCGNCCCCTGGTCAGCAGGTCTATTCATTTTTCCAGTTCAGCCTAGCGGATCGGAGAATAGTCGGTGGGGTTGAGGAATTNANCNTCNANCTTGNTNACGACNNNNCCATCTTTCNNGGANTCNGCNNNGGCNTTCTTCCANGCNNNNTCTNCNANNAAACCCTTCCAGGACTTCTTGCGCGCTTCCATGTTCGGGTAGGCGAGGATGTAGACCAGGGTTTCTGGCTTGTCGGTCGGGGTCCAGTANCCGATCAGGGTCATGCCGTGCTTCACGAAGAGGTAGTTGGTGTGCTCGCGGAAGCGTTTGTGCAGCACATCGAGCCTTCCCTCGGCGGTGGTGTAGGTGCGCATCTCGAACACCCGGGCCTTGAGTCCCTCATCGGCGGAGACTTTTGAGCCGGGCTGCAGCAGGAGGGCCGCGCCACAGAGAATACTCAGAAGGGAAACGGCAAGAAGGATACGTGACTTCATGATCGGACTCCTGGTCGTAGAACATGGATGTAGAAGGAAAGAGAAGGGCGTCGAGCCCGGGTGGGACCGACGACAGAACGTCTATTACAAACCACATCCCCGCCTTGCCACAAGTGCCAAGCATCGAAAGAGAGCGGCCTCGGGCAGGCCGCCGGGAGAGTCGCATGAGTCAGCTGTACCGCAGACCTTCGGTCGGGAGCTTCTTCGCCGCTCGTCGCGCGGGGATGAGACTTGCCAGCAGGCTTACCACCACGGTCGTGATGATGATGAAGGCGAGATCCTCCACACGGAATTTCACCGGGATATGGTCAAGGTAGTACACGTCCTGGGGGAAGATCTCCAGGCCGGTGAGGAGGTGGACCCAGCGCTGGAAGGTGTTGATGCCCAGTCCGAAGGAGATACCGAAGAGAGTTCCCAGGGTGAGGCCGCTCAGGCAGATGCTGGTGCCGGCGAAGAAGAAGAGGTTGGCGACCCCTGTGCTGGTCGCGCCGATGGACTGGAGAATGCCGATGTCGCGGCCTTTCTCGACCACCTGCACCGTGAGGATGATGAAGATCATGAACCCGGCGAAGAGGATCACCACCCCGAGGATGATGCTGACGATGATCTTTTCCGCCTTGACCGCGTTGAGGAGAGTNGCCCGGGCCTCCCTCCAGGTCTCGGTTTTTACAAAGAGGATCTCGGCTTTCCCGAGCTCAGCCTCGAGCTTNCGCTTGAGAGCCGGCAGAGCTTGCGGCCCGGCGTGTTCAGGATCCACCGAGACCCTGATGCCAGAGACCTTCATGTTGCCCCCCGCGTCGGTGAGCTCCAGGTACTGGTTGGCCTCCCGCAGCCGCATGAAGATTCCCTTGGAGTCCAGCTCGTAGAGCCCGGTCTTGAAGTAGCCGGCGACGAGGAACTCCTGCTCCGCGGGCCGGGCGCCATCNGCNGTGAACGAGGTGAGCCGGATGACGGATCCCGGGAGCAGGCCGCTNTCNNCTCCGATGACGACTGGCGGCAACAAGGTTCGCCAGTGNAACCGTTCCCGCATGTGTTCAGGAGCNACNCCCTGNGCTTCCCAGAGATCNTTCTTNAGCCATTNCTCCGAAAAGAGTTTACGGGAGGTTCGAGGCTGGGCATNAAACAGCTTGCGGGCACGCNCCCGGTANGGNTCGAAACCGGCTGGCAANCTGCTGTCGAATCGGGGCTCTTTCGGTACGGCCTCCAGNATCGCATCGAGCTCTTTACTGGAGGTCTCGTTGTCGAGATCCACNGCNGTGATCAGCATATCCTCGGTGCCGCGGCCCGAGGGGGAAGTATAGAGCGCGAAGGTCTGCACGAAGGCCGCGGTGCTCTCTACCCCGTCCACCTGCTCCAGGCGCTTGCGGATCTCCTCAGGGTTTTCCAGCCCGAGGAACATCTTGCTCTCAACGACGATGTCGCTGGTGGTGCCCCGGATCCGGTCCTGCATCTCGCTGCGGAAGCCCTCCATCACGGCGACCACGATGATCAATACCGTCACGCTCAGGGTCACGGCGAGAAGGGCCGCGACGGTGATGAAACGGGAGCAGATATATTTGTAGGCGATCCACCAGCGGTACATGAGAGTTATAGAGGGGATTCTATCCGCAGAGTTTTTTTATTGAACCCTAAAGAGCACTTCTTAGGATATCCTGCCGTCTCGTGCTGCCGCGGACGATTTTTTCTCTTACCGGGTTCTTTTTGTGACAGAGCTGAGCGACCAGGATCATTCCAGCGAGAAGGGCGAGGCGGACNTTTCCAGCGAGCGTTTGCTTGATGAGNTGACGCTNGAGCTGATGTATATACCCGAGTTTGACGTCGAGGACCTGCGCTATTGGTTCGCTCCTTCATTTGAATCGCCCAAGGCTGTCTACCAGCAGCTGGCCAACGATCCGAACAGGCACTGGGGAACCTACTACACCAGGAAAGGCTGGGAGTTTGTCTTCTCCGAGGGCCCGCCAGCGGGCGAGGGTCCTTTCAGGGTGAGGAAGGGCGGGACTCGCCTTGAGATCGTCGACAGGGGAAGGTTCTTCAGCCCGAAGCCGGCCATCCGTCTCGGGGGCTCAGCTGAGTCTCTGCAGCTGGCGGGGATTGAGAAGAGCCCGCCCGACAATCCCTGGAGGCCGAATTACCTGAAGAGCCTGAACTTTATCAAGAAGCAATATACCTGGGAGCACAATGAGCTGCCGAATAAGGTGGTTCTCGCCTTCTACGCTATTGAGGAATGCGGTGAATTCTCCGGCAGCAAGGCCTGGGTCAACGCCGAGCGGATTTTTATGCAGAGCGACTCCGAAGCCCTGAGNTCTACGCTCAGCGATTTCTTCTTCCGCCGTCCTGAAGATTTTGAGCTCGGCTCAGAGATCTGCCTGCGTGTACTCGGGCGCCTTGGAGAGGATGGCTTCGCGAAGCTGCTCGAGTTGGCGAAACACCCGATCACGAGNAAACGCAGGCATGTCGCCGCGATTCTCGGCAAGCTCTGTGATGGTCAGCCGGGCGGANTTGAGACCCTGNTGCTGCTCGCTGATGATGAAGATTTCGGGGTTCGGGACGAGGCCCTGAAGGCCCTGGCAGGCGTGGGAGTGGANGCGGCCACCGATANCGATGGGAAGGTNGCCTCGTTGCTGGACGCGGATGATCTCNGACACCAGGTCTGGGCCGCGGCGGCTTACCTCAAGGGGGGAGATGAAGAGAAGCGNAAGTTCCTTGTGCAGNTCGTCAAGGACAGCGAGCGCNCGTTGAGCGANCTGGGCGACCTGGGNGAAATCGTCGTTCAGCTNCAGCTCGTGGATGTCACTCCCTTTCTGATCAAGCGGTTTAAGTCCGGAAGCGACGACATTGCCCTGGATGCGATGGAGGCCCTGTCGGCNCTCACCGGGATNGAGCTCGAGTACTCGGTGNTGAACGACGCGGAGGCGAAACGNTCAGCGGCNAAGGANCTCAATCGCTGGTGGGAAGAGTGCAAGCGGGNNCGCGGCGCCCTCAGGAAGGGCGGNGGTTAAGNTNNNNTNNCNCCNGGAGNCNNGGCNNTCCCGGNNTCTTCTTCAGCCGNCGCTTCNTNAGCGGGCTCTTCGGCCGTTNCCGTCTCGGTTTCTGACGCTTCCGCGTCGTTCCGCGTCGGTGGCGATGTAGCAGTAGTCGGTGACGGTTACTCCGGTTCCGCTCGCCGCGACCGAGTCCTGCACCGAGCGCTTCTGATCGTCACGGATAAACTCCTGTTCGAGGAAGCACTGCTCGGCGATGAACTTGTTGATCTGGCCTTCGACAATCTTCTCGAGGATCTCTTCCGGCTTGTTGGCGTTCTTNTCGTCGTTCTGGGCCGCGGCCAGGCGAATTTCCTTTTCCTTGGCGACGACCTCCGGATCGAGCTTNTCCCGCGAGAGACATTGCGGTACCGAGAAGACAATATGCATGCCGAGGTCTTTTCCAAGGGTGCCCACCGCTTCATCGGCGGCGCTTCCGCCGGCGAGACCGACCATGCCGGCCTTNCGATTGTCGAAATGGACATACTGGACAACGGCGTCGGCTTCGATGAGGGAGAAGCCTCCAATCGAGATGTTNTCACGCAGCCGGTTGATCAGCTCGGTGACGCCATCCTTGACGCTGCCGCCTCCGGACANGGGGGTNTCCAGGAGAGCGTCGCGGTCGGCGGGCTTGGNGGTCCCGATGGCCGCGACCAGATCCTGGACGAACTTCTGGAAATCTTCATTGTTGGCGACCGGCTCGGTTTCGCAGCAGACGCTGACTAGGGCTCCAAGCTTGCCGTCGTCGGATACGTAGCTTCCGATCAGGCCCTGCTCGGCTTTTCTTCCGGCGAGCTTGGCTTCCGCCTTGGCGCCGGATTTTCTGAGCTCGTCAATGGCCAGTGAGATGTCGCCATCCGCCTTTTCGAGGGCATGCTTGCACTCCATCATCGGGAGGCCGGTTTTTTCACGAAGTTCTTTTACGCTTTTTGCGTCAATTCCCATTTCGATAACTCCTGGGGAGCCCCGTGTTCAAGGGGCGTAAGTTCAATGCTATTACCATGATCCGGGCTTTCCGGAGCCGAATACAATCCCTCAAAAAAACACTGAAAGCTCCGGATGTCAAGGACATGCTGAAGAAGCTCGGGGCCAATAAAAAAACGGCATAAAAAAAGCGGGATTCCAGCGGTCTGTTCCGCCAGGGTCCCGTTCGATCAGTCCCGGTCCAGTGAGCCAGCTGCTAGATCAGCTTCGTGCCCAGACGCCCCAGACGCGCAGGTACTCGGGGATCACCAGCGAGCCATCGCTGTTGGTGTCGAGGGCCTTGAAGACCTCACCGGCCAGCTCTTCGTCGGCAATCTTCTTGCTCGCCAGGAGTTCCTTCGCTGTCAACTTGTTGTCTTTGTTGGCGTCCATCGCCTTGAAGATCTCCTTGGCCTCGTCCGTGATGATCCGGTTTTCGACATACTCATCTTCTGAGACGACATCATCCTTGTTGGAGTCCGAGGCCTGGAAGATGCCCGCGCGGGCCTGGGGAGTCATGTAGCGGCCATTCTCGACATACTCCTTCCGGGAGTGTTTTCCGTCGCGGTTTGTATCGGTAAAACCGAAGGTGCGCCGGTAGTTCGCCCTCTGCGACTCGCTGACCCCTTTGACTCCCTTGAAGCCGAAAAGGGTCAGGATCTGCTGCGCCGAGCGGCCTTTAATGATCACTCCGCCTTCATCATCTTTGGGCCCGGGCCGCCCGCGGCGGTCACCGTCTTCCGGCCTGCCGCGACCTTCGGGCCTGCCACCGCGCTCGCCGCCTTCAGGGCGTCCACGACCTTCGGGCCTGCCACCGCGCTCGCCGCCTTCAGGGCGTCCACGACCTTCGGGCCTGTCACCACGCTCGCCGCCTTCGGGGCGTCCACGACCTTCGGGCCTGCCACCGCGGTCGCCACCGCCTTCGGGGCGTCCACGACCTTCGGGCCTGTCACCACGCTCGCCGCCTTCGGGGC
>PAOC01000017.1 GCA_002708465.1 Planctomycetota bacterium | reverse complement strand
GTCGAGCCCGCCTTTGAACTGGTCCGCCATGGCCACGTAGGGGCCGACCGCGGGAACGAATAGATAACCGAGAAATCCAATGCCGAAGATGCTGAAGAGCCCGCTGTAGAAACGTTTCAGGACGTCCAGGTCGCCCGAGAGGTAGAACACGAAGCTGAAAAGCACGTACGGCAAATAGAGGAAATAGCAGATGCTCATGACCTCGGTCAAAAGCGGCGTGGCGGAGGCCTCGAACCTCAGGCTGAGGTTGCCGCCGACGAGAAACTCATCGATGCGCTGCAGAAACGCATCTTCCAGATTCGGGTGAATCAGCGGAATGGTGTGCTCCATCTGCAGGTAGGCTACGTTCATCGCAATCGGGTAGAAAAAAAGACGCATACGCCAGCGCCAGCCGCTTTCTCCCCGAAGAGGGAGAAGAATCGCGACAACGTTCAGGGCAATCAATGCCGTGAATACGAGGTTGTCGATGGACATCACGCCCACGCTCAATAAAACGCGAACCCAGATAACGATGAGGAAGATTCCGAAGAGTATTTCGTGGGGAAGGAGTGACGCCCAGAAGCCGGAATGTTTCTTCATTGCTCGCCCCCCGCCCGTGAAAGTTCGTCGACAACAATACGGTGAGCCGCCAGCGCTCGCTTCCTGAGGCCTGGGAAACGCACGCTGTTGTACACGGCGACCGCAAGCTTCCGTACCCGGTAATAAGAAAGAAGTCCGAGGCAGGAGATCACCGCGTAACAACACCCGGCGAGCCAATGCCCCCCCACAGCAGTCGCAGCCGCAACAGCCGCAAACCAAATGGTGAAAAGTGGAACGCCTGCCAGCAGCCGCCAGAGAGTGATCGTGTTGAGGTCATCGGAGAACTTCCGGCCTGCCCAATAAGAGCCAAGAAGCGGCGGCAGGTTGAGTGCGAACGCCGCAAGGGCAAATGGCGCGAAAACGAGAAAGAGGAGCCAGTATGCGACTCGTACTCCTACCGGGAAAAGCGGCACACCCTGGTGACAGAGAGGCTGCCCCCGGTTCTTCTCCATCTCGGCTTCCAGCTCCTGCCACTCGGATGAAATCCTCTCCGGCACGCCGTCCTCGATAGCCTTGAGTGTTTCGTAATAGGATGCCGAAGTTCCCAACGTTGCTGCGTAAGCGATTTTCCGCGCAAACTCGAGGTACTCCGCACTTTCGACATTGACTCCGATCTCCTCGAGAGACGAGGTGATGCGCTCGCGAAGAACGGACACTGGATCGGCATTTTGATCGCCGGAGAGATCTGTAGAGATCGCCTGGCCGACTACCACCTCCACATTGCTGCGGAAAGTCCATGGTGACTCGTAGGCGATAGCGAGCGGGACCACTGAGATCGCCCGGTCGCTTGTGAGGAAGTCAGCGAGAATCCGCGCCGCGCCGCTTTTGAAGGGAAGATGCCGCGGCCCCAGAGTGCTCGTGCCCTCGGGAAATACAAAGAGGCGTCCACCCGCAAGAAGAAGATCCTTGCCGCGCAGAAGCGCCTCGGAAGTATCCACTCGAACCTTGTCCTTAGAGCGCGAAACCGGGATCCCGGTGAAGAACAGGCGCACAAGAGGATTCCCGAGCAGCTGTGTCGAGACCAGGTAAACGCAACCGGGAAGCACGGCGTGGTAGACAAAGCCATCGACGGCGCCGTTGCGATGAAGACCCAGGTAAAGCACCGGACCCGCATCGGGAATCCGTTCGCGGTGGAGTACGGAAAGTCGACGGAAGTAGAAGCGAACGAGGAACCGGTGAAAAACTCGGTACCAGAGACCAGTGACCTGTGGGTCGGATGCGGACAATCTATTAACCTTCGGGTCGGAAGATGGAGGGCTCTCGGGTAGAGGCGCCTTCAAACATCGCATCGGAGGAACCGGGGTCATTTTCACCATCGTGTTCCCGAACAGTCAAACACCAGGAACCCATCCATGAAATCACCAAAGCTGCTCTCAACCCAGATCTCCCTATTTAGTTCGTAGGTTCTACATTTAACGTGATAATGGAAGCCGCTGCAAGCATCCTGTGCATGGCAGCTAATAGCCGCCGCGCCCGGGCAGGGTCACCATTCGACATCCTGCCAGCCGTGCCTGCACCGCTCCCTCCCTCAGGCACCGCTACACCGGGAAGATCGAATTGCTCACAGTTCCCCTGCTGTCGCCGAAGGACTCTTCTTTGATCCCCATGGAGCGCAGGATGCTCAGGTAGACATCGGTCATGCGCGTTCCGCCGCTCTTCCAGTACTGCCGGTGCTTCAGCCCCATATTGGCGCCACCGGCAACGAGAGTAGGAAGGTTGACGTTTTTGTGGGTGGTGCTGGCGCCGCTGCCGAACAGAACAATGGCAGTGTGCTGCCGACCCTCTCGCTATAATGTTTCCGTCCGGATCATGGACTGTGGCTGTTCGTTCAAGCAGCACTGAATATGTTCTTCCAGTAAGGGACATCGAATAGATCCATCCCCCTGAATCAGTCTTCTGGGATCCCCATCTCTTCATTCATTCACCCCCCCACCCCTTTAGGGGGTAGGGGAATGAATGGAAGGGCCGGAGTAATTTCGAGATCCGGACCTCGTTCGAGGAAAAATAAATTTATTTCANCCCCTCTGAGGGGCCTCTCAAGGACCCCTCAGCAGTGGTCATTTGCATGTCAATAGCATGTCAACAGGGGCTTTCAGATCTCGTCTAAAAAAAGAGGCNCCTGCACAACTCGTTGTCGNGCAGGNGNTTTCGTGGTCGGGGCGACAGGATTCGAACCTACGACCTTCTGACCCCCAGTCAGACGCTCTGCCAGGCTGAGCTACGCCCCGTCAAATTCGTAGCCGGCTCCCGTGAGTCGAGGTGTCCAATGCGACCCGAAAATCACACGGCCGCCGGTCAACCCCGGAAGCAAGCCACGAAGCGGAAGTATACGGTATCCAGCCGATATACAAAAANATTTTTGGGTCNCTTCAAGCATTCATCCGCTGCCTGCTTGCTTCAGAGCCACCCGCACGCCATCATCCCGCTGTGCAGAACAATCAGCCCCCCCTACGCGGACCCTGTATCCTCCTGATGCTGGCCTTCCTGGCCAACGCAGCAGCTCAACCTGATGCGGCCAGGGGAGAGGAGGCCTTTGTCGATGTTTCAAAAACAACCGGCCTCAACGTACGCCACGTAAACGGTGCCCGCGGCGCGAAGCTGCTCCCCGAAACGATCAACGGCGGNGCCGGCTGGCTCGACTACGATGGAGACGGACACCTCGACCTCTACCTGGTGCAGGGCCACGGCGACTCGACCCGGGCCTACGCCCCCGGCGACACAGGNAACCGCCTGTTCCGCAATACCGGCAAGGGACGCTTTGTCGACGTGACCGACCAGGCCGGNGTCGGCGACCGGAACTACGGCTCCGCCCTCGCGGTGGGCGATATCGACAACGATGGCGACANGGACCTCTACGTCACCAACTTCGGCCGCAATGTGCTTTACATTAACAACGGCAACGGCACCTTCAGCGATGGAACAGCCGCCGCCAAGGTAGGGACTCCATTCTGGAGCTCGAGCGCCTGCTTCGCCGACATCAACGGCGATGGCCTGCTNGACCTCTACGTCGCCAACTACCTGCTCTACGACTCCCGGGTCCACAAGGCCTGCTCCAGCAGCCAGAAGAAAACCCCCTCCTACTGCCATCCCAACAAATACGATGGAGCTCCCGACTCACTCTACCTCAACCGGGGCGGCGGGCGATTCGAGGACATCTCCCGCTCGGCCGGGATCGCCGTGCGCGGCCGGATCCTCTCCAAGGGCCTCGGCGTCCTGCCGACCGACTTCGATTCCGACGGCGATATCGATTTCCTCGTCGCCAACGACTCTGTTCCGAACTTCCTCTGGCGCAATCTTGGCGNCGGCAAGTTCGAAGACGCGGCGCTCGAAGCCGGCGTCGCCCTCAACACCACCGGCAGCCCCGAGGCCTGCATGGGAATCGACGGCGGAGACGTCAACGGGGATGGCCTGCAGGACTACTTCCTGACCAACTTTTCCGAGGAAACCGACACGCTCTTCTTCGGAGANGGAGATGGATTCTTTGATGACAACACGCTTCGAAGCGGCCTGGGAAAGCCGACCTTTGATCCGCTCGGCTTCGGCACCCGCCTCTTTGACTACGATCTTGACGGGGATCTCGACATCTACGTCACCCGCGGCCATATCCTGGACAACCTCGAAACCCTCCACCCCGGAACCCGCCTGCGCTATGCCCAGCCCGACCACCTGTTCCAGAACGACGGAAAGGGACGCTTTACCGANGTCTCAGGAAGCTCCGGNNCCTGGTTCAAGAAGAAGCTCGTCGGCCGNGCGGTAGCGACAGCCGATTACGACTCCGACGGAGACCTTGACCTCTTTATCGTCAACTCGGGCCAGGAATGCACGCTCCTTGAAAACAGGGCTGAGCGCAAGGGTAGCTGGATNGGAATTCGCCTGCAGGGAACAGCTCCCTGCAGCCGCGACGCCACCGGCTCGCTCATCACGCTGAAGACCAGCGGAGGCGTTCGTCGAGTCGAGCTCCGTAACAGCCAGAGCTACATGGCCGCGAGCGACCCCCGTGTGATCCTCGCCCTGGACAAGGGGACAGCCAAGGCTCCCCCGGTCGAGGTGCGCTGGAGCGACGGCCTGCGAGANCTCTTCAANAACCTCCAGGCGGAACGCTACCACCTGCTCGTTCGGGGCCAGGGCGAANAACTCGGCGAGTGAAGCTTACTTGCGTGNGCGCTTCTTCGCGGCCTTCTTCTTGGCGGGCTTTTTCTTCACCGAAGCCTTCGCGNAGGTCTTCTTCGCCGCCTTCTTCCTGGCGGGCTTTTTCTTGGCCTTCTTCTTCGCCTTGGGCTTCGACTGGTTTTCGGGACGCAGCTTGCGCACCTCTTTTCCGATCCGCCACATCTCAGACTCGCGAATCTCCTTGAGCTCCGCCTCGAGACTCTCGCGGTAGTCAGCCTTGGAGTTCACCTTCAGCACACGGCGGGTCTCCGAGCCATCGGCCACCTTGCCGTAGAGCTGCTTGAAGACAGGCTTCGAGCACTTCTTGAAGCGCTTGTACCAGTCGAGCGCGCCGCGCTGGGCGGTGGTCGAGCAATTGGCGTACATCCAGTCCATGCCGTTCTCAGCGATGAGCGGATAGAGACTCTGGGTCGCCTCTTCGACCGTCTCGTTGAAGGCCTCGGAGGGCGAGTGCCCCTTCTCGCGAAGCACCTCNTACTGGGCCAGCCAGAGACCGTAGATCGCGCCCATGAGAACNCCCCGNTCNCCGGTCAGNTCGCTGTAGACCTCCTTCTTGAAGGTGGTCTCGAACAGGAAGCCGCTGCCGATGGCGATCCCCAGAGCGATGCAACGCTCCCGGGCGCGCCCGGTGAAGTCCTGGTCGATGGCGAAGCTCGAGTTGATGCCGCGCCCCTCGAGAAAGAGCCTCCGCACCGTGGTGCCTGAACCCTTNGGAGCGACGAGGATCACATCGACGTTGTCCGGAGCGATTACGCCGGTNATGTCTGAATAGGTCACGCTGAAACCATGCGAGAAATAGAGGGCCGAGCCCTCCTGCAGGTTGTCGCGAATGATCGGCCACTGGTCCTTCTGCCCGGCATCGCTGAGCAGGTACTGGACAACCGTTCCGCGCCTGACCGCCTCGGGAATATCAAAGAGAGTTTTACCCGGCTTGAGGCCGTCCTTCTTGGCCAGCTTCCAGCTGGGACCGTTCTTGCGAACGCCAACGATGACCTTGACACCGTTGTCGCGCATATTGTGCGATTGGCCGCGGCCCTGGACTCCGTAGCCAATCACGGCGACCGTCTCCTTGCCGAGAATCTTGCGCAACTTGGCCGGCGGAAAATCCGTCCGCTCAACAATCTTTTCCTTCACTCCGCCGATGGATAAGGTCTTCATCTGGNCTTGTCACTCCTGCGTTTTGTCTTTTCTTCTTCATGCGCCGTTCCACCNGTANAACCTCTCGATGNGAACNGCATGCAAGCTGACTTTTATAGCTTATTGAGCCCCTGTGTGCAATGAAGTCGTCGTAAAGNGCCCGNNGCACGGCTCTGGGTTTCNGGTCCCGTATTTGTTATCCTTTTGCCTCATGAAACCANCGAGCCGGCTTCCTATCTGNCTCCTGGCCATTCTCTGCTGGCAGTTTATCAGCCCCGCCNNCACCCCCGGCGGAGAGCTNGANGATGAGATCGCCGCCATCATGAAGCGCCCCCTGTTCAANGGCAGCTCCTTCGGGATTCTCGTCACCGAGCTCAAAGGNGGACGNATCGTCTATTCNCATCGCCCNCTCGCCCTCCAGNCCCCNGCCTCCACCACCAAGCTGGTCAGCTGCGCCGGCGCCCTGGGCNTTCTCGGAAAGGACTTCCGCTTCCACACCCGGGTCATCAGGACAGGTGAGCTGGAGNACGGAGTGGTGAATGGAGACCTCGTGCTCATCGCCAGCGGCGACCCCAACCTCTCCCAGCGCCCCGACAAGAACGATCGNCTGCGTTTCGTCGACCGGGACCACAGCTACGCCGGCTTCAGCGANGCCGACCTGGTANCCGGCGACCCCCTCCAGGNGCTGCGCAAGCTGGCGGNGGATGTCGCNGGGAAAGGAGTCANGNAAATCAAGGGTGACGTGGTNGTCGATGANGGNCTCTTCANGGAGACCACGGACTCCTTCGTCGGCCGCTTCAGCGCCATCTGNATCAACGACAANCTCGTGGACTTCACCATCCGCCCCGGAGGNAAGCCNGGCGACAAGGCNGTNGCNNCCTGGCGGCCNNANCTCTCCCCGGTNAAGGTCAGGATCCAGGCCCGAACGGTNGAGGCNNNNGGNGNNCGGCGGCTGTGGGTCGAAACGACAGANGGGCCCGCCTCCTTCNTCGTCAAGGGNACGATCCCGGCCGGCTCGAGCCCAACGGTCCGGGTCGGCAAGTTCGCCAACCCCGCCATCTCTGCAGCCCACCTCTTTGCCGCCCTGCTGGAAAACGAGGGGGTCAAGATCAACGGTGAGCGCCAGCAAGCCGTGTTCGGCCCGACGGTCTACAAAGACTACGATGAGGTCGCCCGGCACATCTCCCCGCCCTTCTCCGAATCCGTCCGCGTTACGCTCAAGGTAAGCCACAACCTGCACGCCACGATGTACCCGGTTCTCGTCGGAGCCCTCAAGGGCGAACGCGGCACCCGGGTCGCCGGCTACGGAAAGATCCGTGAGTTCTTCGCCGCAGGAGGCCTGGATGTAAACTCTGTGTTCCTCGACAGCGGCTCGGGCGGCGGAAGATCCGACTCGCTCTCGGCGCGCTTCCTCGTGGACCTTCTCCACTTCATGGCCAAGCGAAAAGATTTCGCCCAATTCTTTGACGCCCTCCCCATTGGAGGAATCGACGGGACGATCTCGGCCCGGTTCAAGAACTCCCCGCTCTGGGGAAGGGTGAGAGCCAAGACAGGAACCCTGGTCTACAAGGGCTCCTTCAATAACCAGTGGATCTATCTCTCCAAGGCGCTCTCCGGCTACATGGACCTGCGCACCCCCGACCGCCCCGATGACATGCTCTGCTTCACCATCCTGATCGGCAACACCGTGGCTCCTGACCGCAGCCGCGGCGTCAAGGAGCTCTTCGGAGCCCAGGAGGACATCCTCAAGGTCATCGAGCGGCACTGGAACAAGCCGGGGCGCGTAAAGCGCTGAGCCTGATTTACGCCTCGGCACCAACCCGAGGCCTGTGGTAAGTTCTCTGGAAATGAGANCGCATCGCATCTTCTCTATCCTGTTCCTCCTGNTCGCNAGCTGGTCGCTGCCGCTCAGGGCGCAGGAACCTGCAAACAAGCCGGCCGACTTCCGAACGACGTTCGACAGCGACCGCCCCCTTCTCCCCATCAGGGACAAGGACAATCGAATGCTGCCCCCGGGACTGGCTACGGTAACCATCGAAGCGCTCAATGCTTCCGGAGAGCGGATGNCNGGATTCTCCGGCAGCGTGAAGATCCAGGGCGCCTGGCGCGATGGCAAGAAGATTGAAACCGCCGGGCCCTTTTCCAGGGGGGTGTTCAGGCTCGAAAACTTCGAGATGGCCTATCACGGTCTCTTCTTTGTCGAAAACAAAAAAGGGAGCGCCTACAAGCCTGTATTGCCCGGCTGGCTCACCCTGCTGCCGCCGCTGGTGGCCATCATCCTGGCCTTNCTNACCCGNCAGGTGCTGGTGGCGCTNTTCTGCGGCGTCTGGGTGGGAGCCTGCTTCTCCTACAGNCTGCACCCGGTGAGGTCGTTTCTCTACTCCATCGACACCTACATCGTCGGGGCGCTGTCCGACACCGACCACGCCATCGTGATCCTCTTCAGCTTCGGCCTCGCGGGAACGATCGGCGTCATCACCTATATCGGCGGCATCCGGGGTGTTGTCGAGATCGTGTCGCGCTGGGCCAANGGTCCCAGAAGCGGCCAGGTGGCCACCTGGTTTCTCGGGCTCTTCATCTTCTTTGACGACTACGCCAACTCCCTGATCATCGGCAACACCATGCGNCCCTTCACCGACAAGGTCCGAGTCAGCCGGGAGAAGCTCGCCTTCATCGTTGATTCCACCGCCGCCCCGGTCGCCACGATCGGAGTCATCTCCACCTGGACAGCCTTCCAGATCGGCCTGATCTCACAGGAGACGAACATCAAAGACAAGATCGGTGACCCCTACCTCTTCTTCCTGGAGTCCATCCCCTACAGCTTCTACAGCATCCTGACTCTCTTCCTGGTGCTCATCTGCGGGTTGATGCTGCGCGATTTCGGCCCCATGCGCAAGGCGGAGGAGCGCTGCCGCAAGACCGGCAAGGTGCTGCGCGATGGAGCCAAGCCCCTCCTTGACGACACCATTGCCCANCTCGGCACATCCGATGATCTCAAGCCGCGTTGGATCAACGCGGTGCTGCCGATCTTCTGCGTCATCGCCTTCACCCTCATCGGCCTCTACACCACGGGCATTGAGGCTCTTGGAGCCGAGGCGGACGGCGCCGGGCTCGGCAAGATCATCCAGAGCGGCAACTCCTTCAGCGCCCTCCTCTGGGGCACCATGGGAGCGAGCATGGTCGCCATCCTGATGGCTCTGGGCCAGAGGTTCCCGCTCGATGAGACCATCGAGAGCTGGATCACCGGCGCNCGCTCCATCGTGCTGGCGCTCCTCACGCTGCTGCTGGCCTGGTCGATCGGGGCTGTCTGCAAGGACATCCACACGGGAGCCTACGTGGCCAGCATTTCTGGAGGGGTCCTGACGCCTCAGATCCTCCCCCTGGTAGCCTTTATCTCCGCCGCGATCATCGCCGTCGCCACCGGAACCTCCTATGGAACCATGGGCCTGATGGTGCCCATCTTCCTCGGCCAGCTCATGTTCCCGCTGGCTGAAACAGCCGGAATCGACCCGGAGACCACCCGTCATCTGGCGCTCGCGCTGCTGGCGGCGATCCTCGGAGGCGCCGTATTCGGCGACCACTGCTCGCCCATCTCCGATACGACCGTGCTCAGCTCGATGGCCTCGGGCGCCGATCACATCGACCACGTCAAGACCCAGTTCCCCTACGCCATGCTGACGGCCGGAATCTGCGTTCCGATCTACCTGCTTGTAGGATTTGCCGGGGTGGGCCCCGCCCTGGCTTTGCCGATCGGCNTNGCNGCCGTCTTCTTCGTCTTCAGGGTCATCTCGAAAGATACCGGAAACGTCCGCGGAGACATCGAGAACACTCCCACGGTTCAGGAACCCGAAGCCTGAGCGGCGACAAGGGTCTCCCTCACCTTGACCTCCAGCGATCCGGGCTCTCCGTTGATCTCAAGCAGCGCAATATCGCCTCTCGCCCCCGGAGCCAGGACACCGCGACCCTCAGCTCCGAGCAGCCTGGCGGGATTCGCGGAGCACATCATCGAGGCGGCGGCCACAGAATCTGCGAGCGAAAACGCCGGGTGACTTCTTACGTGGACCCCCTGGATCTCTACACTGAAGAGGTTGACCAGGTTCTCGAAGACCTCCCGCATCCCAACCGCGGCGCCGAAGAGAGCGCCGGCATCGGAGGTTCGCTCAGCAAGCTCACGCTCCTTCGCTGAGCGAACGACCCGGAGGTACCGGCCGTCATCGGCCGGCTCACCCTGGATACCGCACAGCTCGAAAGGACCGGTGGGAGCGCCGGCGCCGAAGCCGGCATCGCTGACGCCGACACAGCGCGAGACCTCCTTGCGTGAGATCCAGTCGCGCAGCAACTGCGGGTGAACGTGAAAACCGTCGACGATGAAGGTGGCGACCAGGTCGTCGTTGCGGAGAGCCTCCTCCAGCAGGCCGCCATCGTTGAACACCTTCAGGCTGGTTCCCGTCGGACCATTTCCCAGATGGATCACGTAGGCGAGACCCGCCGCGACCGCCTCACGAACACATTCGGCGTGCGGCTTGGCGTGCCCGCACCCGACGACAACGCCACGCCCGGCGGCTTCGGCAATCAGGGGAATCGCCTCTGGAGTCGTCTCGGGNGCGATGTTGATCATGGACACCGCGCCGGTCGACAACAGCTGGTCGAGGACACCCGGGTCGGGCGGCAGCACCCAATCGGGATTGTGAGCTCCGTGGAATTCAGGATTCATGAAGGTGCCCTCGACGAGCCCGCCNAGCAGGATGCCGGAGAGCTCCCCGCCGCNNTCGAGAACCTCCTTCATGCCCCGCAGGTAGGCGAGGACCTCATCGAGAGGAGCAGCCAGGGTGGCGAGGACACAGCCCGTCACGCCAGTCCCACCCTGATAATCAAGCACCTCGTCAATTCGTTCCGCATGCTCTCCGGGAGCTCTCAGCCCCCCCGCGAGCCAGCCAATATCGTTGACCTGCAGGTCGATCCAGCCGGGAACCGCCCAGAGACCCGCGGCATCGATCTCCACCGCGCCTTCGGAGTCTCNCTCCTCGCCGCCGAGGTCGGTGATCAACCCGTTNTCCACCAGGANNGATGCGCCTTCAAGCCATCCGGCCTCACCGGAGAGGACCCGGGCATCTCGAACCAGGAAAGAAGAGCCTGTTCGNATCATCCCAGNACCTCCTCGAAGNCTTCCCGCAAAACGGCAAAGCCCTCTTCGAGCGCGTCCCGGGGNATACACAGGGGCGGTGAGATCTTGAGGCAGCCGCCGCCAAGCCCTACCGGTGAGAACATCAGGAGCCCCTTGCGATAGGCCGCCTCGGTAATCCGGTAGGCCAGGCCGGAATCCGGATCGAGCGTNCCCGGCCGGACCAGGCGAATTCCGCNAACGAGACCCTTGCCTCGAATACAGCCGATGTTGTCCTTCCAGGCAGTCTCCAGCGACCGCAGCCCCTCCAGCANCGCCTCCTCCAGCTCGGCTGCNCGCCCGACCAGCCCGTCAGCCTCGAGAGCATCGAGGCAGCCGAGCCCGGCGGCGACTCCAAGGGGAGAGGCTGAATGGGTGGAGGTCATGGAGCCCGGCGGAAAGATGTCCATCACCTCATCCCTGCCGATCACCGCGGCNAGCGGAAGAGAGCTGGAGATGCCCTTACCGCAGGCGACCAGGTCGGGAGCGATACCGTAGTGCTCAAAGCAGAAAAGCCGACCGGTACGTCCGAAGCCTGACTGCACCTCGTCAAAGCAGAGAAGCGCCTCGTGGCGGTCACACCACTGGCGCAGGGAGCGGGCGTATTCGACCGGAAAGAAATCGGGACCGATGCCNAGATAGCTCTCTGCAAGGACCCCGGCGACCTGCGAGGGACGAACCCCCGCCGCATCGAGGCTCCTCTCGAAGAGCTCAAAGCCGATGTCCTCGAGAAGATACCCATCGGGAAAAGGAACCTGCACGAAGNTNCCATCCTCGACCCCGATCCATTCCTTCAGGGTCTCGATACCGCCGGCATATTGAGAGCCCAGTGTCCTGCCGTGAAATCCTCCGCGAAAAGAGATGATCACCTTTCGCTCGGAATCGAGCCGCCGGCCGGCCGCCCGCATGATCTTGATGGCNCACTCAACGGCCTCAGAGCCCGTGGTGAGNAGAAAAACCTTGCCGAGCCCTTCCGGCGCCAGGCCGGCCAGCCGTTCGCAGAGCCCTGCCCGGCCCTCGTGGGCAAAGACGTAGGTCGACATCAGCGGTTTCTCGAGAACCTCGCGAACCCGCTCCCGAACCGAGGGATGGGCGTGNCCGGCATTGGCTACGAGCACGCAGGANCTCCAGTCTATCCAGCGGTTCCCGAAGCGATCCTCTACGTTATAGCCCTCGGCTCGATCCCAGAGGACCGGCGGCTGGCAGGACATCGAGGCCGGCTCGACCGCGTTGAGACGCTCAAAGACCTCGACAGCCTGGGGCGNCGGCTGGGCGGTAACAATTTTTCGATGAGGAGTGTCGACCCGGGGAACCTCCAGCGGCTCGAGGCTGTAGCGTCCATAGCTTGAGGCTTGCTCAGTCATCGCGCAAGCTCTCCCCCTCCGGACGGTTCTCAATCAGGGATTCCCGCATCAGCGCGGCATCTCCGGGATGGTGGATCAGCAGCGAGCTGCGAAAATACCAGCGCCTGTCGCTGTCCGCCTCGAGGTCATAGGTCTGGTTATCGACGGCCGTGGTTACGGGCACAATCTCTCCATCAAGCTCNAGGGATGCCTCGAAGCCAAGGCGCAGCAGGATCGGCAAGGCGCCCGCGGCATCCCAGAGCTTCACCGANCCAATATAGGCCAGGAATCGGCCCTGCAGGAGCCCGAGCAGGGGNACCACGGCGGCACCCAGGGACATCACGGGATTCGGNAGCANACACTGACCTCGCTTGGCAAGAGCCTGGGTGATGGCGATCAGCCCCCTTCCCTCCGATGGCTTCGGCGGAAAGACGAGCTCCTTCCANGTCCACTCCCCGCCCTCCTGCTTACCCTCGGTCACCGTAAAATCATCCTCGCCGGAGCTGATAATCAGCTCGCCGTAATCCGGGAGGTAGACCCCGCCATGCAGGAGCTGACCATTCTTCATATAGCCGACCGAGACACCCCAATTAGGAAGAAAATGAGCGAAGGGAGCCGTTCCATCAATCGGATCGACAATCCAGGCCTCCCCGGCNAGCGCCGCCTGAACGTAATCCTCTCCCTTGCGATNGATGGTCTCCTCGCCAACGAGATAGCATCCTGACTCGACGTTCTCGAGAGCCTCCGTGAAGAGCGCCTCGATCTCGGTATCTGCCTGCGTTACCAGGGAATGATCACTCTTGATCTCGAGAGTCAGCTTCTTGCGCGCCTCGCGGGCCATATCGCCCGCCTCNAGAAGCAGCTCGATAATTCTTTCCTTGTCCCAACTCATTCAACAACCTTCCTGCGATTCTTCATTTCAGCCGCCGGCATCCGCGTAGAGAACACCATATTGCTCCTCGATCCGTCTCCTGACAAGCTTGCCGGAGGGACCAATCCCCCCGGATTCCTTCAGNCCGCGGGCGCTTACAGTCCAGGGNCCNAGCTGTTGGTCTACAGNNCGGCTGGCGTTAAATTCCCGGATCAGCCCGCCAAGATACTCCTCCCTCGCGGCTGTTTCCTCAACACCCTCGCGAAGAAAATAGACGCAGCCCAGCCGCGGCCGGGCATCCCCGATGACGACCACCTCCTCCAGGATGTTGAGCTTCTTGAGATCNGCGGCCTTGAGCTCATCCTCCATAGGCAGGGGGAGATAGTTCAGGCCATTGTCCGTNGTGATCCTGTCGGAGACCTTNCCGAAGACCTTGAGCCTCCCCCTGTGGTCAAAAGCGGCGCGGTCGCCTGTTCTCTGCAAGCCGTTGAACGGCGCCAGGGTTCCATCCGGCTCCACGTATCCCTTCGCGATCTGCGTCCCCTCGACCACCANCTCCTCGCCATCAATCCGGGCCGTGGTTCCCGGGAAGAGGCNCCCACAGGTCCCGAGAGCCCCGCTTCGCCGGTCTGAAAGTGCAGAGACGCACACTGGCCCNGTGGTCTCGGTCATCCCCCAGCCCTGGAGCACCCTGATCCCCATAACCTCAAAGAATGCCATCGCCTGCAGATTGGGACGAGCCCCGCCCAGNACCATGAACGCGGGCGAGCCCATTCGCTGGCGAACCATCCGGCCGAAGAGGAGCCTTGCAAGGAGGATCAGCGGCAGGCCTAGCCAGCCCGCAAGCCGNCCNGCCTCGAGTGCGATAACGCCCTCCTCGGCCCTGCGGCAGAGCCGCTTCAGAAGTCCGCGAAGGCCAAGGGGCAGGCGCGCCAGTTTTTCCAGCCCTGGAGGAACCTTTTCCACGCTGAAATCCGTACAGAGCCGCTCATAGAAGAGNCTGCGCATCCGGTTGATCACGATCGGAACCAGGATGATGGCATCTATCTTTCCCGTTTTTTTCTGNGGCAGNCGGGCGAGGTACTGNACATCTGAGAGGAGCACCCGCCGCGGCTTCAGCGAGATAAAAGCCGTCATGACTACGAAGGCGAAGATATGGCTGGCCGAAAGCGGGCAGTGGGCCACCATCCCCTCGACCAGGAAATCCAGGTTACGGATGTTTTCGATCGCGGTATCCATATTGGAGAGGCTGATCTCGGTGCACTTCGCCATGTCGCCGGAGGTTCCGGAGGTAAAGATCCAGGCCACGGGATGATCGCCATCCAGATCCTCCAGAAAGAGCCCACTCCCGTCACCTGCAGGTACGGCGGGCAGCTTCTCCGCATCGAGCGAAACGTTGATCGTCTCCTCGATCTCATCTCCCCACCCCTCGGCCCGGCGAAGGAAACCATCGCCAGCGGCGACCACGCCGACCCCGTACAACCGCAGGTAGCTCAGCTGTGTCTCGGCATCCCAATTGGGATAGAGTGGAACTACGGTCAGGCCCCTTGAGATGGCGGCAAACATCGCCACGAGGAACTCGATCGTCTCCTCACTGCGAAAGAGCAGGCCGATTCTCGGGTGAGTGTCCCGGGCAGGAAAAAGCTCCCGGTAGGCCAGGGCCGCATCGAAGACATCCTGCCCGGTAGCCTCGGTCACCACATCGCCTCTTCGGCCATAGGATTCAAGCTTCAGCTCAAACCCCGGAAGGCTCTCGAAAAGGGTCTTCAGGGTACTCAAGGGGCAAGTCTCTCAGCGACAGCTCAAATAAAATCCGGCTCAAAAGATAGATCTTAGCTGAAGCCCCGGAGGGAGCAAGGATATTGAACCCAGGGCGGGCTCAGTGGTCGACATCGTCGGCCTCGTCGGCCTTCTCCATGACAAATCTGTAGCGCGCACTGGCATCCTTCCCCATGAGCTCGCTCACCACCCGCTCGGTTTCCAGCGGATCGTCGATGAAGACACGCTGCAAGGTGCGGCTCTCAGGCTGCATGGCCGTCTCCTTGAGCTGGGGCGGACTCATCTCCCCGAGACCCTTGAAGCGGGTAACCGCATCCTCGCTCACCTTCCCATCGAATTGCTCGATGACCTCGTCCTTCTCCTCATCGGACCAGGCCCAGTATTTCTTGCCCCGATGATCGATCCGGTAGAGAGGAGGCATCCCGAGATAGATGAAGCCCTCCTTGATCAGCTCGGGCAGATAGCGGTAGAAGAAGGTCAGCAGCAAGGTCATGATGTGATGACCATCAGAGTCCGCATCCGTGAGGATGATGATCTTGTGATAGCGCAGCTGGGATATGTTGAAACTGGCCCCCATGCCGCAGCCCAGCGCCGAAAGCATATCCGAGAGCTCCTTGTTCTCCATCACCTTCGCCAGGCTAGCCTGCTCGGTGTTCAGCACCTTTCCCCGAAGCGGCAGGATCGCCTGGGTCTTACGCTCCCGGGCCTGCTTGGCGGAGCCGCCGGCGGAATCGCCCTCCACGATAAAGAGCTCGCTCTTGGCGGGCCTGGTGCTCTCGCAATCAGCCAGCTTACCCGGCAGGTTCAGCCTGTGAGAAACGGCCGTCTTCCGCTTAACCTGCAAAACCGCGTCGCGCGAGGCCCGCCGCGCCTTGGAAGCCAGGATCGCCCGCGCCACGACAGCCTTGGCCGTGGTCGGGTTCGAGTTGAAATAGAGCTCGAGGTTGGCGCCCACAGAGCTCGCCACATGGGAGCTGACCTCCGGGTTGTTGAGCTTCTCCTTGGTCTGCCCCTGGAATTGGGGATCGAGATGATAGACCGAGAGCACGGCGCTAAGACCCTCCCGCAGATCATCCGGTGTCAGGCTGACGCCCCTGGGCTGAAGATCGTGAATGTCGATATAATTGCGGACGGCCCTGACCACACCGGTTCGAAGACCCTGTTCATGGGTGCCCCCATCACGTGTATAGACCCCGTTGACATAGGAGCGGATATATTCACCCGGCTCATCAGTCCACTGGAGGGCGACCTCCATCCGAGGCTCCTCTTCACACTCCTGGTAGAACATAAAATCGTGCGTTGGCTTGAACCCCCTTTCCTTGACCAGCTTCTCGAGATAGGCCTTGATCCCAGCATCGAATTGGAAGGTGTCGGTGACACCCTTGACCCGGTCACGATAGATGATCTTGAGACCCCTGTGCAGATAGGCTCGCGCCTCAAGGGTCTCCCGGATCCGCTTCGTATCAAACTTCGTGGAGCGAAAGATCTCAGGGTCGGGCTTGAA